>JBGSKJ010000085.1:0-17813 GCA_041741275.1 Gallionella sp. | reverse complement strand
CCGGGCGGTTCGCGCGCCGGCGCGTTGTGCCACGTGGCCCGCACCGTGGCTCGCCGCGCCGAACGCGATCTGGTGGTGCTTGCGCAGGGCGATGCGGTGCCGCAGCAGGCGCTGCCCTATCTGAATCGCTTGTCGGATCTGTTGTTCGTGCTGAGTCGCTGCATCAACCGGATGCTGGCAGTGGCCGAGACGCTTTGGCGGCGTGACAAGTAGCCGGGAGCGCCCAAAACCAATGGGGTAAATCAGGGCTGCCGGTCAAGGCCGGAACAGGTTAAAACCATTTGGCGCGCTAAGGATAGTGATAGTGGAGCGTATTCAGGTAGCGCGTAACTTCCGCAATGTCGCCGTCACTCCACCCGAGTCCCGATATCCCCTGCCAACGGCGAACTTGCACGTTGAGTCCGATCAAATCTTTGGCGATCGTCTTGTCACGCCAATGAATCTCGGTGCTATGGCAGGTGATGCAATGCGTCGTATACAGCAACTCACCCCGTGCGGCATCCTTGTTTGGCTGCGCATAGCCGATCGCGGGAATCCCCAGGCTGAGCAGCAATAATGCAAACATCCATCTGGCTATCATGTCATTCTCCAAAAGTTTCGGGCCGGCTCTGCTGTCGGTACGTGTTCAGTATAGTCCCCGTTCCGGAGTCATGCCTAAAATAACCGCAACCGTTTCAGCCTGCATCGGCAAGGCGTCCTTCATTCAAGTCCCTGATGGCCTGCAATATCTCTTCTTTGCTGTTCATCACGAACGGGCCGTGCTGCACGATGGGTTCCCGTAGCGGCTTGCCGGCAACCAGGATGGCTTTGGCCGGACCGGATGCGATCAGCACCACACCGTCAGCTTGCGGGGTGTTGGCAAGTATCGCCATGCGGCTCTCGCCCAGCAGCGTGCCGCCTATCGTCAACTCACCGCGATAGACATAGACGAAAGCATTGTGAGTCGCCGGCAAGGTCGTCGAGAACAGACTGTCCGCCGGCAGGCTGATGTCGAGATACAGCGGCTCGGTGTATTCGCGCGTCATCGCACCGGTCACGCCGTTGCTCGTCCCCGCGATCACGCGCACCGTCACGCCGTCCGCCGTGACATATTCCGGGATGTCGGCCTTTGGTATATCGCGATACCAGGCGGGAATCATCTTGCGCCGTGCGGGCAGGTTCAGCCATAACTGAAATCCTTCCATGACGCCGTTCTCCTGTTCCGGCATCTCGGAATGGATGATGCCGCGACCGGCGGTCATCCACTGCACGCCGCCGTTCTGCAGCAGACCTTCATGGCCGGCGCTGTCGCGATGACGCATGCGGCCGGCGATCATGTAGGTGACGGTCTCGAAACCGCGGTGCGGATGATCGGGGAATCCGGCGAGATAATCGTCCGGATCGTCGCTGCGAAAATTATCGAGCATCAGGAACGGATCCAGCCGCTGCTGCAGATTCTGCGTGAGCACGCGGGTGAGTTTGACTCCGGCACCGTCGCTGGTCGGCATCCCGGCAACGATGCGCTCTATCGTGCGCGGTTGCGCAACGGCCTCAAGTTTGGCTACCCGATTCACGGCAATCCCCATTCCCGGATGGTGTCCGCTTGCGCGGAGGAATCTACTGTCCCAACTTGGCAGCGACCTCACGCTCGGCGGCCACCCAATGCTCGTCGGAACGCCCCTGGAAACCGTTCCGCTGGGCGATGAAGTAAGCCGCAGTCTCCACCATGCGATAGCGTTCCTGCGGGGTCGGCTGCGCTCCCTTTTTGCCCGCGGATGGCTTGGGATTGGCGGCCCCCGGATTGATTACGGTTGCCGGTGATTTTTTCACGGCAGGAGCCGGCGCGCTTTTTACCGTGGCTGCCTTGGTCTTGGGCTGCTCCGCAACCCCGGTCTTTTTAGCCGGTGTTTTTTTAGCCGTCGTGGTCAACGTCGCTTTGGTGGTCTTCGGTTTGGCCGCAACCACTTTTTTTGCGGCGGGTTTTGTCTTTTGTTCGGCCATGATAACTACCTCTCTGATTGTCGGTTGAAATTGCACAACAAGTTTGCCACGCTCAAATTAAAGACTTGTTACAGCGCTAACTGCCTTTTACATGATAGGCACCTTGGCTATACCGGTCAACCTGTTAGGGTTAATATCACGGCTGTCGACCAATCACTTTTCGTGCCCACTCGTGAAATATCTCAAATCAGAATTCCCGATCGCCATCGCCCTGATCATCCTGACACTGGGCTTCACGTTTGAACACGCCGCCGTGGAACAGGGCGGCGCAACGCTGTGGGGCCTGTTGCTGGTGATACTCGCAGCGATCATCGCCGTCGCATTCCGCATCGCGCACCATGCCGAAGTGCTGGCGATGCGCTTCGGCGAGCCCTATGGCACGCTGATTCTGACGCTTGCCGCCGTTTCGGTGGAGGTGGTGATCCTGATCGTGCTGCTGCAGGGCGAGCCCAACCCGACCCTCGCGCGCGATACGGTGTTTGCCGCAGTGATGTTCGACATCAACGGTATCCTCGGCCTGGCGGCCATCGTCGGCGGTATGAAACACGGCAGCAGCAAATATAACGTGGACTCGGCCAACTCCTTCATCGCGATGCTGCTGGTCGCCATCGGAATCGGCATGTTCATCCCGGACTTCGTGCCTGAATCGCAGTGGCGCATCTATTCGGTCTTTTCGGTCGGGGTCATGGCGATCATGTACCTGGCATTTTTGCGCCTGCAAACCGTGGAGCATCGCAGGTTCTTCGAATACACCGATGACGACGATGCGGAGGCGCATGATCTGGCGCTAAGCCCGAACGCGCTGCATGTCGGTGTGATGCTGGGCGCGATCGTGCTGGTCGGCCTGCTCTCGGAAGTCCTGTCGGTGCTGCTCGATGCCGGATTGACCGGCAGCGGTTTGCCGAAATCGATCCCCGCCGTGCTGGTGGCCCTGATCTCCGCCAGTCCGGAGATACTCACCGCGCTCAGGGCGGCACAGAAGGATCGCATGCAGACCACCGTCAACATCGCGCTGGGCGCCTCGCTTGCCACGGTGCTGCTTACCCTGCCGGTGATCGAGACCATCGCGCTACTCAACGGCGAGCGCATCGAGATGGCGCTCACGCCGGTTCAGGCCGGCATGCTGCTGCTGACCTTCCTCACCGTGATGAACAACCTGCACGACGGCGAGACCAATGCCATCGAGGGCATCAGCCACTTCGCGCTGTTTGCCGCGTTCATCGCCCTGGTGGCGATGGGATTGATCTGATGTTTACCCTGGGAACCTGGGAACTGCTGAGTTACGTGGTGACCGTCATCGGCCTGCCTCTGGCGATCGGGGTATTCGTCTTCGAGCAACGCAAAGAGCGCGACAACGAGGAAGAGGAAGTCTATCAACTGCTCTCCGACAACTACCAGGAGTTCCTCAAGATCACGCTGGAACACCCCGACCTGCGCCTGTTCGCCAGCGAGCAAACCCCGGCGCTGACCGCCGAGCAGCGCGAGCGCATGTTCATCATCTTCAGCATGCTGATCTCGTTGTTCGAGCGCGCCTATCTGCTGCTCTATGAAAACAATATGGCGGAGAAGCAGTTAAGGCGCTGGCGGTCGTGGGAGGATTATATGGGCGAGTGGTGCAACCGCGCCGATTTTCGCACTGCGTTACCCGCTTTGCTGCGCGGAGAAGATCCCGAGTTCGCGGACTACATTCAAAAGCTCGCGGCCAGTTCTCCGGTTGCGTAGACAAAAGGGAACAGCATGCTGACGATACTGGTCATCAATTCGAAGGGCGGGTCGGGTAAGACCACCCTGACCACCAATCTTGCCGCTTACTATGCCAGCAAGAAAATCAGGACTGCGATCATGGACTACGACCCGCAGGGATCGAGTCTGCAGTGGCTGAAGATGCGGCCCGAACAGGTGGAAAAAATCCACGGCGCCAATGCAGCCCCTCCCAAGGGTGCGACGATACAGCGCAGCACCCATATCTGGATTCCTGCCGACACCGAGGTCCTGATCATGGATGCACCTGCCGGGGTGAAAGGTCTGCTGCTCCAGGATTTGGTGCGCAGGTCCAACTTCATCGTGATCCCGGTCGCGCCGTCCCCGATCGACATTCACGCCACCGCCGACTTTGTCAAAGAGCTGTTCCTGTTCGGCGGGGCGCGCACCTCCAAGGCGAAGATCGCGGTGGTCGCCAACCGGGTACGCAACTCATCGTCTTCGGTGTACGGATCGCTGCAGCGTTTTCTTGATTCGCTGAAGCTGCCCTTTATCGCCAGCATCCGCGATTCGGAAATCTATCTCCACGCCGTCGAACAGGGACTGGGCGTGTTCGAAATGGATGAAACAACCACCGTTGCGGAGAGGCGCGAGCTGTGGCCCATCCTGAAGTGGGTGGACGGACATTTTCCGAACCGGTATGGGTCGCGCGTCGAGGACAAGGTCATGAGCCTCGAAGGCTCAAGAAAGTTTGCCGCATATCGCGTCGGCGGAAGCACCCAGAGTTCCGCCGCTTTCGGCGCCACGGGGAGATTCAGAAAACCTCCCTGATGCGGCCGTGACGCGTTTGAAACATCAACGGGGTTATGGGCGGGTAATTTTGCAGGGCGGCGAAATCCCCATAAAAAAACAGCCTTGACTTGCAAAAAAGTGCTTAAATGGCGTTTAAATTCCGGGGGGAAGATTCAGCGCTACCCGAAATTCATGTTCCGGCCTGAACGCTTGCAGGTCGATTTCCGCAGAAAGGGGGCGCGATGTGCTGTCGATACTGATCATCAATTCCAAGGGTGGGTCAGGCAAGACCACCCTGGCCACCAATCTTGCCAGTTACTACTCCAGCAGGAAATTGAGAACGACGATCCTTGACTATGATCCGCAGGGATCTTGTCTGCAGTGGCTGCGGATACGGCCCGGCCACACGGGAAATATCCACGGCGCCAATGCCGCTCCCCCGAAAGGCGCCAGCAACCTGCACAATTTGCAAAAGTGGGTCCCGGTCGGCACCGAGGTTCTGGTCATTGATGCGCCCTCCGGAGTGAAGGGACTGTTGCTGCAGGAGATGGTGCGCAGATCGAACTACATCGTGGTTCCGGTCGTGCCGTCCCCGATCGATATCCACGCCACTGCCGATTTCATCAAGGAACTGTTCCTGATCGGCGGAACGCACGTTGCCAAGACCAAAGTCGCCGTGGTTGCCAACCGGGTGCGCAACTCCTCTCCGGCCCGCGAATCGCTGCAACGCTTTCTTGTTTCCCTGAAACTGCCCTTTCTCACCAGCATCAGCGATTCGGATCAGTACCTCCATGCTTCCGAAAAAGGCCTGGGCGTGTTCGAAATGGATGAGGCTGCCACCTTCGCGGAAAGGCAGGAACTCCTGCCCATCCTGAAATGGCTGGACGGACAGGTTCCGAACAGTCTGGTTACCGATGCCGGAAACAATGTCGTGAATATCGAAGAATCCAGAAGGCTTGCCGCCCAACGTTCTGTCGGGAAAGCGTGGCACTCCCCGATCCTGCGCAAAGCGGACAGATAAAGGTTCACACTTGTCGCTGGCGTAACTCGACGCGCTGGAGGTACGCTTCGCGCGCGATCTGCACATCTTCCAGAAAATACGGCAGCTCTTTCAGCAGCATGGCCTGCGGGCCGTCCACCAGTGCCTTGGGTGGCGCGGGATGAAAATCCACCAGCACCATGTTCGCGCCGGCCACTATCCCCTGTGCGGTGACGTGCATCATGTCGAGGATGCCGTCCGGTGCGGCTTGTCTTGATCCGACCGAGTGCGACGGGTCGATGCACACCGGCATGCGCGTCAGGCGCTTGACCACCGGCACATGCGAGAAATCCACGAAGTTGCGGTGCGGGTCGCCCATGTTGGTCTTCATCCCGCGCAGGCCGAACACGACATTGCGGTTACCTTCTGATGCCAGGTATTCCGCCGCATTCAGCGATTCATCCAGCGTGATGCCAAAGCCGCGCTTGAGCAGGATCGGCATCTCGGTTTGCCGCCCGACGATTTTCAGCAGCTCGAAATTCTGCGTGTTGCGCGTGCCGATCTGCAGCATCACGCCGGTCGGGTTGCCGGTCTGGTGCAGTGCTTCCTTGATCTCGTTGAGATGCGATTCGTGGGTGATCTCCATGGCGATCACCTTGATGCCGTATTTGCCCGCCAGCTCGAACACATAAGGCAGACAATTTTTGCCGTGCCCCTGGAATGCATACGGGCTGGTGCGCGGTTTGTACGCGCCCATGCGCGTGCACACCTGGCCGTTGTCGCGCAATGCCTTGAGCATGATCTCGACATGCTCGCGGTTGTCCACCGCGCATAAACCGGCGAACACGTTCAGCGTGTCCTGCCCGAAGCGCACGCCGTTGTACTCGAAATGGGTGGGACGCCGGTCGTCCTTGTGCCGCCCCAGGATGCGGTACTCCTCGGAAACCCGCACCGCACGTTCCACACCGGGCAGGTTTTGCATGTCTTCGATCTCCAGCGCCTTGGTGTTGCCGATCAGGTAGATCTCGGTAAGCGATTTTTCGCTGCCGCGCTCGACATGCACGCGGGTCTGGATGCCGGGCAACGTGGCCAGATGCGTCATCAATTGCCGGTATTCCGGGGATTGTTCGCCGACGTTGGAGCTGAGGATCAGGATCATTAGTTATTCCTTCAGGTTTTCAAATACGATGAAGATAGCGCAGTGGAAAGGCCGGGTTTCTACCCTCTCCCCCAACCCTCCCCCTGATAAAACAACTAGCCATTCGACCAGGCTGGCAAACAACACCAGCCAAGTCGCTGGTTATGCATTGGGGAGGGGATATGTTGCTTAGCTTTTGTTGCCCAGCAGGATCGCCCACTGCGCGGGCCACTGCGCCATCGGATCGCGCGTGAAGCCGCTCTTGGCGAACTGCAGCCAGCGGCCGATCACATAGCACACCAGCACATTGGCATGTGCAGAGATGTCTTCCCCTGACACGGTGCGCGTAGCGGCGGTGCGGGAAGGGAAAGAAGGCGGCATTCCCGTTCCGGATGCCGGCACACCCTGAGCTTGGCCGCCCACGACTGCGCCCATCTCGCCCTGTGTGGCGGCCATGCGCAACGATTGCTTTAGCGTGGCCTCGATGCGGTCCAGCAACTGGTTGATGCGCTGCTGCAAGCGCTCATTCTCGTTCACCAGCGCGTCGCCGATCAGCACGCGGACCATGCCGCGGTTCTTTTGCGCGAAGCCGAGCAGCATGGCCATGATCGCTTCGACTTGCTGCACTCCGCTTTTTTCTTCCTGGGTGATCTTGTTGATCAGGCCGAACACGGTCTGCTCGATGAACTCGATCAGGCCCTCGAACATCTGCGCCTTGCTGGCGAAGTGGCGATACAGCGCCGCCTCGGACAGCTCCAGGTGCGCCGCCAATGCAGCCGTGGTGATCTTCTCGCCCTTGGGTTGCTCGAGCATCTGCGCCACGGTTTGCAGTATCTGTAATTTTCTCTCGCCCGGTTTGCTGGCCATGATATCCCCCTTAAATTCCAAAGCTTCCATGTAGGAGCGGGCCATGCCCGCGATTGTCATTTTGTTCGCGGGCATGGCCCGCTCCTACACACCTAACTGGCGTAACGCGCCGGGCAACCGCATCACATCACGAATCTTCACATCCACACACGGTGAGTTCCTGTTGCCGGCGTTCACCCACACCGTGCGCATCCCCAGCCGTTTCGCCGCCTGCAGATTCTCCAGGCTGTCTTCGACCATCACGCATTGCGCCGCCCTCACCCGATGCCGCCGCAACAGGCGCATGAAGCCGTAGCTGTCCGGCTTGGGGCGAAAACGAGTGTGCTCCACCGCCATCACATCGTCGAACAGATCCTCCACGCGCAACAGCTTAAGCACCGCTTGCGCATAGTGCTCGGGCGCATTCGAGAACACCACCTTCCGTCCCGGCAATGCTTTCAGCACATGGCGCAGCAGCGGCTCGCGCAGCACCATCCGGGACAGTTCCGGAAACTGGTGGGTGTGCCACAAAAAATGTTCCGGATCGGTGCCGTGATGCCGCATCAATCCGCTCAGGGTCGCGCCATAACGTTGCCAGTAATGCACGCGCAGTGCATTCGCCGCTGCCTCATCCAGTTGCAGATGCTGCTGCAAATAGGCGGTCATGCTGCGGTTGATGTGCGGAAAGATGTGCGGCGTCGCGTTGTGCAGCGTGTTGTCGAGGTCGAACACCCATACCGGTTTCATCATGCTAAAAACTTAAAACCATTGACCACGGAATACACGGAACACACGGAAAAAAGCAAACCCTCAGCATGTTTTTGGTTTGTTCGTGTATTCCGTGGTTAAAATGTTTTGCATCACTTGCTTTTGATCAAAGTTCCCACACCTTCATCGGTGAGAATTTCCAGCAGCAGCGCGTGGCGCACCCGGCCGTCGATGATATGCACCGAGCGCACCCCGCCGCGCGCCGCATCCAGCGCCGAAGCGATCTTGGGCAGCATCCCGCCGGACAGCGTGCCGTCCGCTACCAGTGCGTCGATTTGCTTGGGAGTGAGTCCGGTCAGCAGCTTGCCATCCCTGTCCAGTACGCCCGGTGTATTGGTCAGCAGCACCAGCTTCTCGGCGTGCAGCACTTCCGCCAGTTTGCCGGAGACCACATCGGCATTGATGTTCAGCGTCTCGCCATCCGGCCCCACGCCGATCGGCGCGATGACCGGGATGAAATCGCCGGAATCGAGAAAGGAAATGATCGCCGGATCGATCTTGTCGATGTCGCCGACCAGCCCGATATCGAGCATCTTGCCCGGTTCGGTGGTGCTCTCCAGCATCAATTTTTCCGCGCGGATGAAAGAACCGTCCTGCCCGGTCAGTCCGACCGCCTTGCCGCCATAGCGGTTGATCAGATTGACGATGTCCTTGTTG
Source organism: Gallionella sp. (assembly GCA_041741275.1). Lineage (GTDB taxonomy): Bacteria > Pseudomonadota > Gammaproteobacteria > Burkholderiales > Gallionellaceae > Gallionella. Next base: position 8,952 of record JBGSKJ010000085.1, on the reverse strand, counting down.
ACCTTGCCCAGCACCATTTCGACCATATCCATGGTCTCTTCGTCGGTGACGCGCATACCCTGGATGAATTCGCCCTGCTTGCCGATGCGCTTGAGCATCTCGTTTATTTGCGGTCCGCCGCCGTGCACCACCACCGGATTCATCCCGACCAGCTTGAGCAGGACCACATCACGCGCGAAACTCTCCTGCAACACCGGATCGGTCATGGCGTTGCCGCCGTATTTGATGACGATGGTCTTGTCGAAGAAACGCTGGATGTAAGGCAGTGCCTCGGCTAGCACCAGGGCTTTGAGTTCTGCGGAAGCGGCTGAAAGCGGCATGACTTTTCCTCGGGGATTTTGCCGCGGATTCTACACCAGAAAACAATCAGGCGGCACGAGCCGCCTGTCATTTGGGGAAAGCGAATACTTACTGGATGGGGATCAGGTGCTGGTAACGCAGGATGCGTTTACGCACCAGTTGGCGATGGTGCGTAAACGCACCCTACAAAACCATCCCCGTGCTTGTTCAATGCTGATGCTCGTGTTCATGTTCATGCATTGTGTCTTTGGTTGCGGTCAGCGGTTTCACCTCTGCCCTGGCCTCGACCTTCACCGTGCTTTTATCGGCCAGCTTGACGGTCAGCGTCAAAGGTATGTTTTCCCCGGCCTTGAGCGGGGCTTTCAGTCCGATCAGCATCAGGTGATAACCGCCCTCGCCTAGATTGACACGCGTGCCGGCCGGGAGCTCGATCGCCTTTACCTCGCGCATCTTCATCATGCCATCCCCGTGCGTCATGCTGTGCAGCTCGGCGGTTTTTGCAGCGGGGCTGGACACTCCCACCAAGGTTGCCGACTGTTTGCTGGTGATGGTCAGATCCACTCCCGCCGCATCTTGACCGGGAGCCGTGGCACGCGACCAGGCGCCCTCGACCTGAATGTCGCCCGCGTAAACACTGGCGCTCAGCAACAGGGCTGCCAGCAGCCCGGCGAACCGGTATGACTTATGCATCATGAGTTTTCCCCTGGATAATTTGAACAAACTGCGCGGATTATACTCATTCGATGTCGTGACAGGATTTGCAGAAACAAAAATGCCAAAAGTCCGCATCATGCTCCCGGCTTGTTGTGCCGCATTTGGGAGGAGACACCGTGCCTGAAATTTTCAATAACGAAATTCTCTATAACCTGCACGAGTGCCGGAAACGCTGATACGTTACTTTTGGCAGGACGGATTATTCACTAACTGAATCGGCATGGGAATGCGACAAAATGTCGCAGGCATTTTGCAGTGTAAGCCAATCATCCTGCGCAGCAGGATGTTATGCTGGAACTACAGTTTGTCGCACCCCCATATCCAACTCCCCGAATACAATAGTCAGATGCACAGCACGATACTTTCCTCCCACCCCGGCCACAGCCAGTTGCGCCGCCTGATCGCGTTGCGCAGCGTGGCGATCGCGGCACAACTGCTGACGCTTGCGGCCGTATGGAAGATCCTGGAGCTGGAACTGGACTGGCAGCCGATGTTGCTGACCATCGCCGCTCTAGCGGCCATCAATCTGTTCAGCTGGCTGCGCTTGCGCAGCGACAAACCGGTTTCCAGCCCGGAGTTGTTCGGCCAATTGTGCGCGGATGTATTGGCGCTCAGCATATTGCTGTACTACGGCGGCGGCTCGACCAATCCTTTCGTCTCGCTGTATCTGCTGCCGCTGGTGATCGCCGCCGCGACGCTGCCGGGCAGATACACCTGGGGCATGGCGGCACTCACGGCCGCTTGTTACAGCCTGCTGATGGTCTATTACGTTCCGTTGCCACACATTCACCACAGCGAGAACGATGCCTTCAACATCCATGTGATCGGCATGTGGCTGGGTTTCGTCATCAGCGCGGTGGTGGTGGCATATTTCGTGGTGCAGATGGCACAGGCGGTGCACAGCCGGGACGAGATGCTGGTGCGTGTGCGCGAGGACATCCTGCGCAACGAACGGATCGTCGCACTCGGCACGCAGGCTGCCGGTGCGGCGCATGAATTGGGCACGCCGCTGTCAACCATGGCGGTGGTGATCGGCGAGCTGCGGCACGATGTCGCTGCTGATCAGCCCGCCTTGCGCGACAGCCTGACCATCCTCGATGAGCAAGTGCGCGGTTGCAAGCGCAACCTCGACAAGATCATGGCGAATGCCCAGGACAGCGGCGCTGCCACCCTGCAACCCGTGAATGAATTGATGGCGGAATTGCTGGATGAGTGGCAACTGCTGCGCCCCGCCGCGCAATACCGATACTCCTCCCCTGACAAGGGGAGGCTGGGAGGGGTTTCCGCACCGCCGATCAATGCGGACGTGACACTGCGCGCCGCGCTGATGAATCTGCTCAACAACGCCGCGGATGCCGCGCCTCAAATGATCGAGATACACTCGAAGTGGGATGCGGAAAACTTCACACTGGAGATCCACGACCACGGCGAGGGGCTGAGCAAAGAGGCCGCGCACAAAGCCGGATCGGCATTCTTCACCACCAAAACAGAAGGACACGGATTGGGCTTGTTGCTCGCCAACGCCACCATCGAACGCATGGGCGGATCGGTACGGTTGTTCAACCGCAAGGAAGGCGGTACGACCACGCTGCTGACATTGCCGATCACCGGAAGGGGAACATGAATCAACATTGCGAAGAAGCGGCCTCGTTGCTATTGGTGGATGACGACATCACTTTCTGCAAGGTACTGAAGGCCGCACTGGAAAAACGCGGCTTCTGCGTTGGCGTGGCGCATAGCGTGGAGCAGGCCGTTCCACTGGCAGAGGCAAATCCACCGGAATTAGCTGTGGTCGATCTGAAAATGGGCGGCGCGCCGGGCCTGGTTCTGGTCAAGAGATTGCATGAACTCGACCCGAACACGCGCATCGTGGTGCTGACCGGATATGCCAGCATCGCCACCGCGGTCGAAGCCATCAAACTGGGTGCGACGCAATATCTCGCCAAGCCGGCCAATGCCGACGAGATCGTTGCAGCCTTCAATCACGCGCCGGACGCGAATGCTTCACTCAGGGTACAGCCAACGCAGATCGATAATCTGCAATGGGAGCATATCCAGCGCGTGCTGCACGAACACGACGGCAACATTTCGGCCACCGCCCGCGCGCTCAACATGCACCGCCGCACGCTGCAGCGCAAATTGACCAAGCCGCCTGCCGGTCAGAAATAATATCTCCCTGCGGATCTTCCGGTGCAATCACCACCGGCCAATAAACTTGCCAGGCAAACCCCGCAACCGGGCGATCTGTTCCGGCCGGCACTCAACCACCAGGCGGGAATTTGTGCCGGACGCGCGCTCCGGCCATCGTGATGACATGACTATCGCCCGGCAACGTGCAAGGTATAATTGCCTACTTTCAATCCCACCCCGGCCATGAGATTCTTACTCCTCTTCGTCATCCTGCTGCTGCCTGCGGCAAGCCACGCGGCTTCGCCACCGGCACCCGCCGCACCTGCCGCACCCATCCTGGCAGCCAAGTCATATCTGCTTTACGACTACACCAGCAATCAGGTGCTGGTGAATCAGGACGGGGATGCGCGCATGGAGCCCGCTTCGCTGACCAAGCTGATGACCGCCTACCTGGTCTTTGATGCGCTCAAGCACGGCACGCTTGCACTGGAGCAACAGCTGAGTGTCCCCGCCGCTGCGGTGCGCAACATCAGCGGCGAATCGCGCATGTTGCTCAAAGCCGGACAAAGCGTCAGCGTGGACGAACTGTTGCACGGCCTGGCCGTGCAATCCGGCAACGATGCGGCCATCACACTGGCGGTCAACATCGCGGGCAGCGAGGCCGGTTTTGTCGACATGATGAACAAGGAAGCGAAGCGGCTGGGCATGAACAACACCCATTTCGCCAATCCGGTCGGCCTTCCGGCTGCGCAACACTACAGCAGCGCATACGATCTGGCCCTGCTGGCGGCTGCCATCGTGCGCGACTATCCGCAGCACTATCCGCTGTTTTCGGAGCGCAGCTACACTTTCAGCAACATCACCCAGGCCAATAGCAACCGGCTGCTGTGGCTGGATCCCTATGCGGACGGCCTGAAGACCGGGCGCGCCGAATCGGCCGGATATTGCATGGTCGCCTCGGTCAAGCGCAACGACCGACGCCTGATCTCGGTGCTGTTCGGCGCGGACACAGACCGGCTGCGCGCCACCGAGAGCCAGAAGCTGTTGAATTTCGGTTTCCAGTATTTCGATGCCGCGCGACTGTATGAAAAGAACCAGCCTGTCGCCACGCTGCGCATCTGGAAAGGCACCGAGAGCCGCCTCGGGATCGGCTTCCGCAGCGATCTGTTCCTGACCATCCCGAAGGGAACGCTGGGCCAGCTCAAGGCGACGATGGAAACGCGCCAGCCGGTATTCGCGCCGGTCCGGGGCGGGCAACAAGTGGGCGTGCTCAAACTGTCACTGGCCGGCAAGCCCTATGCGGAATACCCGCTGGTGGCATTGGACAACGTGCCGCTGGCCAACGTGTTTTCGCGCGGCTGGGACAGCATCCGGCTGTTTTTTCAGTAGGGCATAACAGATGACGATTTATTTGAACGGTTTGTTCATGCCGATCGAGGAAGCAAAGATCTCCGTGCTGGATCGCGGCTTCATCTTTGGCGACGGCGTGTATGAAGTGATCCCGGTGTATTCGCGACGCGCGTTCCGCCTGGCGGAGCACCTGCGCCGCCTGCAGCACAGCCTGGACGGGATACGTTTGCAAAATCCCCGCAGCGAGGCCGAGTGGCCGGCCATCATCAACGAACTCATCGCGCGCAATCCCGGCGAGGATCAATATCTTTATCTGCACATCACGCGCGGCGTGGCCAAGCGCGATCACGCTTTTCCGGTCCCGCCGGTCAAGCCGACCGTATTCGTGATGAGCAACCCGCTGCCCACCCCGCCCGCCGCGCTGCTGCAAAGCGGCGTCGGCGCGGTAAGCGCGGAAGACAACCGCTGGCTGCGCTGCGACATCAAGGCGATCGCACTGCTGCCCAACGTGCTGCTGCGCCAGATGGCGGTCGATACCGGCTGCGCCGAGACCATATTGATCCGTCCCGCATCCGCGACCGGGGGCGCATTCATGACCGAGGGCGCGGCCAGCAACATCTTCGTGGTGAAGAACAGCAAGCTGCTCGCGCCGCCCAAGGATAACCTGATGCTGCCCGGCATCACCTATGACGTGATACTGGAACTCGCCGCCGCCAACCATATCCCGTACGAAGTGCGGCGCATCGCCGCCGCCGAAGTGTTCGGCGCGGACGAGTTGCTGCTCACGTCAAGCACCAAGGAAGTGCTTGCCATCACCACACTGGATGGCAAGCCGGTCGGCACCGGCAAACCCGGCCCGATGTTCGCCAAACTGCACAAGTTGTATCAGGATTTTAAGCGCGATGTGATGCGTGCGTAGGGGCGTAATTTATTGCGCCCGATGCCAACGATGGCGGAAACGATGTGATAAGCATGAATAGCCATGAGTGAATTACCAGCAAGTGAATTGACCGCCAGCCTGATCGAATATCCCTGCGAATTCCCGATCAAGGTCTTTGGCCAGCAGCAGGCCGGCTTCGCCCAGGCCGTGCTGGAAGTGGTCAGCAAGCATGATCCGGGAATCGTCGCGGCCAGCATAGGGATGCGCGCCAGCAGAAACGCGCGCTACATCAGCCTGACCTGCACGGTGCACGTGACTTCGCGCGAGCAACTCGACGCGATCTACCGGGAGCTGTGCGACCACCCGATGGTGGTGATGGTGTTATGAAACGGGAAGGGAGAAGTGAGAAGGGTGAAGGGGAAAACCAGTCTGCGCTCACGTCCACTTCCCCCTTCCCTCTTCACCCTTCCCCCCCGATCATCCACTCACTGGGCCTGGTCGAGTACCAGCCGACCTGGGACGCGATGAAACGTTTCACCGCCGAACGAGTACCTGAAACCCGCGACGAGATCTGGCTGGTGCAGCATCCGCCCGTTTACACACAGGGCCAGGCAGGCAAGCCGGAACACCTGCTGCACGGCACGGCCATCCCGGTGATAAAAATAGATCGCGGCGGGCAGATCACCTATCACGGCCCCGGCCAGATCGTCGCCTACCTTCTGCTCGACCTGCGCCGCTGGAAAATCAACGTGCGCGAACTGGTGCGCCTGATGGAGCAGGCCGTGATCGACTTGCTGGCTGAACACGGCGTGGCCGCGACAGGCCGCGAGGATGCGCCCGGCGTGTATGTGGGCGATGCGAAGATCGCTGCACTCGGGTTGAAGATCAAGAACGGCTGCTGCTATCACGGCCTGGCTTTCAACGTGGACATGGACCTGGCCCCGTTCGCCAACATCAACCCGTGCGGCTACGCCGGGCTGCGCGTCACGCAAGCCTGCGAACTGGGCATCACCGCTGGAATCAATGAACTGCAAGCTGAACTGGCGCAGAATCTGGTTCACGGACTGCAGCGGCATTTCGAGGCCAAGCTGCATCCGGAATAAAAGGGATAAGGCATGTCCGTTTCAATGCCGGGATCAATTTGCCGGGCTGAAATCTGAAAGGATTCGCCGCTAGTCAACGCACCAGATAACCATAAAAAGATAATGACGCTGCCCCCTTTGATCAGCGTAGGCAGGTGCCAGCGATATGTAGAATGCTACCAAGGGGAGGGACGATGACTAATAATAAAAAACTGATTGCATCTGTGGAGCAGATCGAGCGCGGATGTTTCTTATCCGTGAGCAGAAGGTCATGCTCAGTATGCACTTGGCTGAATTGTATGAAGTCGAACCACGGATTCTAGTTCGGGCCGTCAAACGCAACATCGAGCGCTTTCCGGAAGACTTCATGTTTCAATTGAACACTGAGGAATTTGCCAACTTGAAATCCCAAATTGGGATTTCAAGTTGGGGCGGTGTACGGACAGCCCCTTACGCATTCACCGAGCAAGGCGTATCCATGCTCTCCAGCGTTTTGCGCAGTACTCGAGCCATTCAGGTCAACATCGAAATCATGCGTGCCTTCGTGCGCCTGCGGCAGATGCTGTCCTCCAACGCAGAGCTTTCCCGCAAGCTGGCTACACTCGAAAAGAAATACGACATCCAGTTCAAGGCGGTATTCGAAGCCATCCGTGAACTCATGACGCCACTGGAGCCGAAGAAGATACGCCCCATCGGCTTTGCGCCGTGGAAAGAAAAATGATGCTGACCCTTTAACCCCTTGTTCCCACGCGGAGCCACTTCGACAAGCTCAGGACAGGTATCGGAACGATGTGCAATGATGCGGGAAGAGATACTACGACGCGGAGCGTCACTGGCTGCGTTCCCACGCGGAGCGTGGGAACGATGGCGGACTCGGAGCGTTAGAGTGGCGGACGGGTACAATGACACAAGAGGGATTTTATAATGAGCGGCACTGAACACAAGCAAACCGGCGCGGCCAAGACCGCGCGCAACCCGATCAAGATCATTCCGCTGCAGGAACGCCTGCGCAAGCCGGAGTGGATACGCGTGAAGTCCGGCAGCGGGCAGGGCTATCACGACGTGAAGCGCATGTTGCGCGAACACAATCTGCACACGGTGTGCGAGGAGGCTTCGTGCCCGAACATCGGCGAGTGCTTCGGCAAGGGCACGGCGACCTTCATGATCCTCGGCGATGTGTGCACGCGGCGCTGCCCTTTCTGCGACGTGGCGCACGGCAAGCCGCTGGCGCCGGATGTCAACGAACCGGCCAACCTGGCGCGCTCGATCGGCCTGCTCAAACTGAAATATGTGGTCATCACCAGCGTGGACCGGGACGATCTGCGCGATGGCGGCGCGCAGCATTTTGCCGATTGCCTGGGCGCGATACGCGCCAGCTCACCCGCGACGCGCCTGGAAATCCTGGTGCCGGATTTTCGCGGCCGGCTGGACGAGGCGCTGGACGCACTGGCCAAAAGTTTGCCCGATGTGCTGAACCACAATCTGGAAACCGTGCCGCGCCTGTACAAACTGGCTCGCCCCGGCGCGGACTATGCGCACTCGCTGAAGCTGCTCAAGGATTTCAAGGCGCGTTTTCCGCATATCCCGACCAAATCCGGCGTGATGCTGGGCCTGGGCGAAACCGACGAGGAAGTATTGGAAGTGATGCGCGACCTGCGCGCGCACGATGTGAACATGCTGACCATCGGCCAATACCTGCAACCTTCCGACGGGCACTTGCCGGTGCTGCGTTACGCGCCGCTGGAATCCTTCACGATGTTCGAGCAGGCCGCAACAGAGATGGGCTTCAGCCACGCCGCCTGCGGCCCGATGGTGCGCAGCAGTTATTTTGCCGATGAACAGGCACACCAGGCGGGAGTCCTTTAGGGAACTAACGGCGCGGTTGCAAGTCAACGTTTCCCGAAAATATTGGCTTGATTTTGACCTGTATCAAAGCACGGCTCATCGTTAAGCGTTGACCGCATAGATTTTTCAACCAAGGAGACCGTCATGAAGGTTCGTTATCTGATCGCAATCGCTGCATCCCTGTCCGTATCTGCCACTGCATCTGCCGCAACCGATGCAGAAGCGCTGTTCAATCAAGCCAACTGCGCGATGTGCCACGCGGCTGCCAGCGCATCGGTGGGCCCTTCGCTGAAAGACATTGCCGCCAAGCACAAGGATGACGCGGGCGCACTGGCCAAACTGGAAAAGAAAGTCCGCAGCGGCGGCTCCGGCACTTTTGGTTCCATGCCAATGCCGGCCACGCCAAAGTCGGTCAGCGATGAAAGTATCAAGTCCATTGTTCAGTGGATACTGTCGCAAAAGTGATTGGCGATCCCCGTTGCAAAGAGCCGGCGCCAGCCGGCTTTTTTGCGGTGCGCCCGGCAGGGCGCACTTACTTGGAGGTGAAAGTCCTCTACTCGCCCTGCAAGGGGAAGAGTTAGCTGAACGGCAAGGGTGTCGCGGGCGACTGCGAATCTGGAGGAAGCCGAAGGCAAAGCGCTGGCCTGACGA
>JBGSKJ010000084.1:0-2741 GCA_041741275.1 Gallionella sp. | reverse complement strand
ACAACTTCCGCCGAAGCGCTTGTATCTCACGCGGTCCGATTCGCAATGCTGTTTCCAGATCCGCGATCTAGAAGTCCCGGATGGATTCGAACGTTTCGATTGGACTGTTCATCTCATGCTCCTAGTTCGATTCCAAAAATCCGCGCGATCGCCCCGGCGGCAGCGCCATCCGCAACCTCGGCAGCGTAGGGGGAAAGATCAGGCGCGAGGCGTTCCACCTCGCCGCGCAGGTCTGCAGGCGCCTGCCTGCCGATTGAAAAAGCAAGCGCAGAGATCGCCCTCGCTCGATGTGCAGAAAATCCCAAGGCCTCCGCGGCGAAGCTTGTCTGTGCCCGGACAGCGCTTTGCGTCCCGCCGCCGGTCTGGGCTGGCGCAGCAAGCGCGTTCCACGCCTCCACAGAGACCGATGTCGCATCCAGAGGAGGCCCAGCAATCGGGCCAGTCTCATCTCCCCAAGGGCCGTCGGTGTGCAGTACGGGCATCAGCGCAGCAAGGGTGCCTTGGACCGGAAACACACTTTTGCCTGCCGCAAAGGTAAGCGCGAACACTGTCGTGGAGCGGAGCGACACGTGGCGAAGGTTGCCCGCGGCATCTTTCCAGCAGACATCTCTCCCGCCATCGCCGGCTCCTGGGAGCTCAGCCAGCTCAGGCAGAAGGGACTCCGGAGGAGTTCGGTTAGCCCCCCGCAGCTCAATGACAGAAGCCCGGCCGGCCTTTGATTGGATCCCCAGAAAGGCACCTAGCGTGGCGGGCCAGGCACGCGGACCAGAGCGGATCAGCGCCGGGGCGTTCATTAGGTCGCTGATGCTGAACATATCGCCGCTCACTGCGACTTCGCACACGACCCCCTCCGAGATCAGCGCGGCCAGTACAGCGATCGCATCGCGTGCGGCTTGGCCTGAAAATCCTATGACAGGCCGCACCGACGCAAGCGCTACCGCGGCCAAGATCATGGTTTCGCTAAGCCCGCTCTGCTCAGACCGGGCCGTGATGGCGGCGACAAGAGCCCGCTTAGTCGGCAGGACTTTGCCGCCCACCGATAACGCAGAGTTCAAGTCGGCGCTCACCTGGCCAGCAGAAACTTCAGGACCTGATTGAGCGTCTCGCGCTTGCGGCGACGCGGCGCTGCTCCCTAGGATTGCTTTGAGCAGCGCTGCATTGGCTAGCGTCTCGATTCCCCCTTCCACAGCTTTGTCGAAGGTATTTTTGATACGCCGCTCCAAGTCAGCCTCTTGCTGGCGGCTGGCTTTTTTAAGCCTATCGATCTCTGCGAGCGCAGCTTCTTTCCTTGCTGCCAAGTCCGCTTCAAGCAGGCGCCGCTTGTCGGCCAAATCAGCAACCTCTTTCTTGAGGCCTTCTTGCTGCTCTTCATGCACCTTGGCAATGCAGGCGATCTCTGCATTGATTCGAGCCTTTATTTCTGGCAGCTCAAGTATTTGTTGGATCGCGCCATCCAAAAACACTTTTGCATCTGCAGCATTGCCAAGGCTATCGAGCGCGCGCTCGTGGGCTTTCAGATCGACTGCGGAGCTGCTGAGATTGGCAAAAGTCGCGAGTGCCTGGATCTGCGTTTTTCCAAGTGAAGGAACGTTCTCGAAATCCTTTGCTTGCTTGAACAGGCGCTTGATCAGCGTGCCCGCCGGCTCGCAATGATATTTGCCGATTCCCGGTGGCAGATCAGGAACGAGGAACAATCGCGCGGCGGTGAGCTCTATCGATTCAAGGCCGCGGTAGCAATCCAACGGCATGTCGAAATTGAAGTTCCCCGGATCACTGAGGTTGCTCGGCAAGCGGAGTGCGACTCCATCCGAGAGAAAGAATATGGGAACGATTGCGTGGATCGGCTTGTAGGCCTCTAAAAGCCATTGACGGACCTTGTCTGGCTCCTGCGAGGAGTACGGCACACGGCTGACCGAGTACGCCCTGCCCTTGTGCTGCGAAATGACATATCGCGTTGCCTTGTCGGGGCTTTTCATCTCGGCGGTCCAGATGCCTATCTCGCCTTCAGCAAAGCTTCCGGGGATTGAATGCGGCGCTGCAGTTGCGTCTCCGCTAAAGGGGAACAGCGCTCTTGCTTGCAATGGCGAAACTTCGGTCCATTTGCCAGCTATCTCGAGCGCGACGGGGCTCACAAAAATGTGTCCCTGTGCAAGCACTTTTTTAACAATGCCAATGAATGGGATTCCGTCGGCACTTTCGACCATGCCGGGAACATAGGGCTGGGCCTTTTGAACGGTGCCTTGTCCAATCCGAGCCGGCCGCGAGTCGAGTGCTGCAATCACCAGCCCGAGCTTTTGTTCCACCGGGCTGCTGCTCGCGCCCAGTGCCTCCCTGCGCTCCGCCGCCATGCTTTCGTCGCCGCGCATTGACGCAAGCATTCCCGAGACCAGGGACGGCAAGGGCCGCAACGATGCCGGCAGCGGTTTTCCCTCAACGATCGCGAGGCACGAATCCGCGTCTTCGTCTGTAATCTCGACGACAGCCTGGGCATGGTGATCAACGCTGTCGGAGGCTTCTTCCACGGCGCTCGCATCAACCCCTGCGAGAAACGCTTGAACGATAGGGTCGTCCTCACCATGCGCATAGCTTCGGAGCAGGATTCGCCAAGCTGTTTTGGTGCTGTCGGCGTCACCATCGCCTGCACTGGCAGCTTGAATGCTCTTCAAAGCTCCAGAGGCATCTCCGAGATCCTCAAAAACTGCATTTTTCTTGAACCAGTCTCGGACAATTGCATCTGGCTT
>JBGSKJ010000083.1:0-20793 GCA_041741275.1 Gallionella sp. | reverse complement strand
ATGTATCAAGTTCGCTGCGCTCTTGCTCGGTAAGTGTTACCCGGTATCTCGGTGACATGGTGACCTCCTTTGATTAAGGGTTTCACCAGTATGCCACAGGGCTCTACGATGCGAAATAAATAATGTTACATGGCACTAGCCTGTCACTCACCAGTGGGAGCGGTGACAGTTTCGCTTGACGCTGGAGAAATAGCCAACGATATGCGCTTGTTCAATCTCGGCACGGACCTGAGGAATGACCATCCGGTCGGAATCACCTTCCCGGCACTCAACGGTCCGGGCACCGACTGGAACACCCCTGCCGGCGTGAAAGGCACATCCAATTATTTCGATGTGAACGGCAACAGCAGAATGGAAAAAGCCGAGATTCGCACCTACGACGGCAAGGTCGAATGCGCTTCCTGCCATGATCCGCATGGCGTACCGTCCGCCGGTGTTGGCTCTGTATTCAACAGGACATTCTTGCGGGTGCAAAACACCGGCAGCTCGACCTGCCTGACCTGCCACGTGAAGTAATCAGTTCCGATCGGGAAATTTGCAGTGTTAAACAAAAGGGCCGTCCAGTGGATGGCCCTTTTTGCTTCAACTCTGTTTCATCTCTGACTTTGAAATGGCAATGTCGCGTGGCGGTGATGTTCTGAAACAAAACCAGCCTGCGCGCATCGATCCTTCACGCCTCGACCTGGTGTCCAAGTTGATGCAGTAGGAAGTTTGTGCAATCGATAATAGCGCTTTGATCAGGGTGGTGATTTGTCCTGCCAGATTGTCCGGCCATCACGATGCTGTGGCCGACCAGAAATGTGACGAACTGGGTAAGCCTAGGCTAATGTTAAATCCCTATAACTGGGAAGTCAGATCCGCGACATTTCCATGTTACGGGAAAATGGATATACTCTGGGCAACCTATTTGACGACAAAACAACGGATTAGCAATTGGCACGTTATATGCGTGTTTTACTTCAGGATAGCTGGATGAAACCGGGTCTGAAATTGTTATAAACGACTATCAGCTTAAAGATATATTTATTTATGATTCATAATGGGCGCAATTGTGAATATATTTTCGAATAGCAGTTTGAGCAGTACGGGTCAGTTCATGATAGCAATGGCCGTTTGCACCGTGCTGACGCAATCCGCGCATGCTGGTTCCGCAACTACCCTGGGTGACAGATTCACCAACATCGACAGCATCGCCAATACCCGCCACAACATGACCCAAAATACGGCACCGCTTATTGTGGCCGGCATGAATAACTTCCGTAATAATTATGGTGAGGTTTGCGTTTACTGCCATACACCGCACGGGGCCAACCAGACTATAGCGGCGCCGCTTTGGAACCGCACCATCAGGATCACCAACTACCAGACTTACGACGAACTCTGGACTACCACGTTGACGCAAGCGGTGATGGGTACTCCGGGCCCCGCTTCACTGACCTGTTTGTCCTGTCACGATGGTCAGACGGCTATCGATTCGATCATCAACATGCCGGGTTCGGGTTCCGCCGGGGCAACGGGTGCGCAGATCCAGTCACAGCAAACCACCCAAAACACCGCATTCCTCAACTTATGGTCTAATCCCACTGGTGGGGAGGCGACTCTCACATGGGGCTGAACAGCACGAATGGAGTACTGGGTAATGGAACAGGTAGTGATTTTAGAGGTTGTCTGACTTGTCATTCGGACACTGGGGCTCTTTCCGGAACAGGCCCCGATTTTTTTATGTTCAATATCGGCACAGACCTGAGGAATGACCACCCGGTCGGAATCAATTTCCCGACAATCAACGGGCCGGGAACCGACTGGAACACTCCCGCCGGTATAAAAGGCACTTCGAATTATTTTGACAATAACTCGAACGGCAGAATGGAAAAAGCCGAGATACGCACCTATGACGGCAAAGTCGAGTGTGCCTCCTGCCACGACCCGCACGGTGTACCTTCTGCAGGCACCGGAAGCGTGTTCAACAAGACTTTCTTGCGGGTGCAAAACACTAACGGCAGTGCTGTCTGCCTCACCTGCCACGTCAAGTAAGTATCGTCTATCGAGGTATTTTGTAGCGTTAAACGAAAAGGCCGTCCAGTGGACGGCCTTTTTGCATTAACTCCGTTCACAGCGGAGCATTGTTTTAACCGGTCAATGTCGTGCTGCGGTAATGTGCTGAAACAAAGCCAGCCTGCGCGCATCGATCCTTCCCGCCTCGACCGCAATGCGCAACGCGCAACCCGGTTCATGCAGGTGGTGGCAATCGTGAAAGCGGCACTGGCCGAGATATTGCGCGAACTCCACGAATCCCTGTTCTATTCTGCCGAAGCTCAGGTGGTGCAGGCCGAACGCTTGCACACCCGGACAGTCGATCAGGTTGCTGGAATTGTCGATACGATAAAGTCGCGCATGGGTGGTGGTGTGTTTGCCTGAATCCAGCGCGGAGGAGATTTCGCGGGTGGCGGCCTGTGCATCCGGCAGCAGTGTGTTGATCAGGGTGGATTTGCCCATGCCGGATTGCCCGACCAGCACGCTGCTGTGGCCGGTCAGGAAAGGGCGCAACCGTGATACATCCTGCGTTGCGCTGAGTTCCAGCACGCGGTAGCCGATGGCGGAATAGGGCGCGAGCCGCTTGCGCGCGGACGCTGCAGCATTGAGCAGATCGTACTTGTTCAGCACGATCAGCACCTCAAGCTTCTGGTCGTATGCCGCGACCAGGCAACGCGCCAGCAACTCGTCGCTGAAAGACGGTTCGGCGGCGACCACCACGATGATTTGTGTGACGTTCGCGGCGATGATCTTTTCGCGGAACGCATCGGAACGATGCAGCAGTGAGCGGCGCGGCGCGATGCGTTCAATGACTGCCTGGTCATCCGCCGTGCGTTGCAGTTCAACATTGTCTCCGCACGCGACCTCGCTTTTCTTACCCCGCGTCAGACAGACTATTTCCCCGCCGTCATCCAGCCGTACGAGATACTGGCGACCGAATGCGCCGATTATCTGGCCATGCAAGAATCCGCTCAAATCTTGAATAGCGCGTCTACTTTGGCTGCGCAGATGAAATCGTTTTCCGACAGGCCGTGGATCGCGTGGGTGGTGTACTCCACTTGGCAACTGTTATAAGTGACAGAGAGGTCGGGGTGATGATCCTCGCGGTGCGACAGCCACGCGACTGCATTCACGAATGCGATGGTCTGGTAATAGTCCTCGAAGTGGAAAGTCTTGTTGATCAGGTGATCATAGCGCTGCCAGCCTTCAATCTGCCGCATCAAGCTATCAGCTTCTGCGCTCGAGAGTGGCGGCATACCGCCTTCGCAGGGTTTGCATTGTTTGCTGGTCAAATTGCATGCGGTTTTCATGGTATGACTCACTTCAGTTTGTAAAAGATGTTGAGATATGCGCCGAGATGCTGCTTGTCCTGTGGCGTAAAGGTGGCACCGACATTGCCGCTGCAACGGGTGATTTGCGCGACCAGATCGGCTGCGTTATTCACTTTTCGGTCCATGCGGGTGAATATTTTGTTGCCATCGCCCCCCATCATCGAGTCATGGCAACTATTGCACTTGTGCTGCTCGAACAGCTTCTGTCCGGTCTGCGCATTGCCGCTCGGGAAGGGGTTGGCCGATGCGGCTGTTGCAGTGCATAACAGTAATAAAGCGGTAATCAGTTTCATGGTGTTCTCCTTTTGTTGCCAGGACAAAAGTTTTTTGTCATTGGGCTTGTAAATGGGCGATACGCACCGTGGCAGGAGGATGCGAGTCGTAAAACTTCGAATAAAGCGGGTCGGGTGTCAGCGTTGCCGCATTGTCCTGATACAGCTTGACCAGCGCGTTGACAAGATCGGTTGCGGCAGTTTGCTGTACGGCGTAGGTATCGGCCTCGAACTCATGCTTGCGAGAATAGGCCGACAGCAGCGGATGCAGCAAAAAGCTGAATATCGGCAGAATCATGAAGAACAACAGCAGCGCGAGTGCCGTGGAGGGAGTGCTGACCCCGAGTCCCTGATAGAACCAGCCGGTCTGCATCAGCACACCGAGCAACCACAAAAATGCCAGGCTCATCGCGAAGGTCGCGACGATACGTTTCATCACGTGGCGACGCTTGAAGTGTCCCAGTTCATGTGCCAGCACCGCCTCGATTTCCTTGCCGCTCAAGCGTTTCAGCAATGTGTCGAAGAACACGATGCGTTTGGTTTTGCCGAACCCGGTGAAATAGGCGTTGCCGTGAGCGCTGCGTTTCGATCCATCCATCACAAACAAACCCTGTGCGGTAAATCCGCAACGGGCGAGCA
The DNA here is from genome assembly GCA_041741275.1 of Gallionella sp. Lineage (GTDB taxonomy): Bacteria > Pseudomonadota > Gammaproteobacteria > Burkholderiales > Gallionellaceae > Gallionella. Next base: position 16,517 of record JBGSKJ010000083.1, on the reverse strand, counting down.
GGGCTTCGATGCGTGCCTTCATCGCCTCATCCCGCAGCGGTGTGAATTTATTGAACAGCGGCGCGATGAACGACGGATAGATGAACAGGATGAGCAGGTTGAACACCACCCACACCAGCCACACATACAGCCACCAGAATTCACCCATGCGTTCCATCAGCCACAACACGCCGAACAGCAGCGGCAGCCCGAGCATCGCGCCGAGCAGCAGCCCTTTCAGTGCGTCCATGAGATACAGAGCGAAGGTCATTTTGTTGAAGCCGAAGCGCGCTTCGATGACGAAGGTGCGATACAGGCTGAACGGGGCTTCCAGCAGCGACGAGAGCAGCAGTACCGCAACGATGGTCACCATGCCCCGCGCTAGCGGGGTGCCGAACCAGCCATTGCAGAGGTCCGCGATGAACTGGATTCCGCCCGCCAGCGTAAAAAACAGCAGCAGTACCGCATCGAACAGAAAACCAAGCATCGCGAAACGGGTTTTGGCGGAGGTGTAATCCGCCGCTTTCTGGTGATCTGCAAGCGGGATCTTTTCACGGAACGCCTCGGGCACATCGGGGCGGTGTGCCGCGATATGCGCAAGATGGCGACGTGCCAGCCACAGCTTGGCGATGGTGGTGAATGCCAGTGCGGCGATGAAAAGATAGGTGAATTGTGTTGCAGTCATTTGGCGGGTGTTTCCAGTGCCGGGGAATACCGGCAGTTCGATTCAATATTGAGACTGTTCAAGCGACGCGGTTGTGACACAATATACGCCTTGGCGTTCCAATTTAAGCGTACGAATTATGGCACAAAATCAAAATCATCTTATCTGGATAGACATGGAAATGACCGGCCTGAATCCGGATGCCGACCGGGTGATCGAAGTAGCGCTGGTGATCACCGACAACGATCTGGAAACGGTGGCCGAGGCGCCGGTGCTGGTATTGTATCAACCGGACACTGTTCTGGACGGCATGGATGCGTGGAACAAATCCACCCACGGCAAGTCCGGCCTGATCGACAAGGTAAAAGCCTCCACCCTGGACGAGGCCATGGTCGAGGCGCAGATGATCGGGTTCCTCAAGGAATATGTGCCGACCCGAACCTCGCCGATGTGCGGCAATTCCATCTGTCAGGACCGCCGCTTCCTGGCACGCTGGATGCCCAAATTCGAGGACTATTTCCACTACCGCAATCTCGACGTGAGCACGCTCAAGGAACTGGCCAAGCGCTGGAAACCGGACATGGCGCAGGGGGTAAAAAAGCACGGCAAGCACGAGGCGCTGGCCGATATCTACGAATCCATCAGTGAGATGAGACATTACCGGGAACATTTCATCAAGCTTTGAAACGGTGCTTTTCGGACTGCCGTATACTTGATGCCATGCATTAGCTGGAGACAACCATGACTGCTACACATACCCCACCGATCCCACCTGACGATGATCAAGCGCGGGTGATCGAGCGGCCGGATGGTTTTTACTGGCAGGACAAGCCTGCCGGCAAATTCTTCGGCCCCTTTCCCACCCTGCTTGAAGCGGCGCAAAACATGCAAGACCAGAGCGACAGCGACAATGAATACGAAGAAGGCGAGTCGCTGGAAGACGCCGAGGCGGAAATCGGTATCGCCAACTGGATAGACCCGGAGACCGGCGAACCGTCAGAGGATTCGTCAACGCGCCTCAACGACGATTAGGCGCGAACTGTCAGCGGCTCCAGTTGACGCGCATCAGGTTTTGATCCGAATTGTAGTGGAATTCCAGTTCGCCTTGATAGGCATGGTGCAACGCTTCACCGATGCCGCGCGCCAGATGGATGTCTGTGGTTGTTACCAGGGTGGAGCTTTCCGTTTTCTTGATGGCCATGATGCGCTGCAACGGGTGTCCCGCCTTTTCCTGCGTTTCCCGATGCTGTATCAGTTGCAGGATTTCCGGTTCGTGCTTCGCGAAAAAATCCCCGGACAATGTCACATACCCGGCCGGAAAATGATCGCGTATCCGGTGGCAGGCCGGGCAGGTTGTCTGATGCGCATCCTTGGGTTTGGCCAGCCATTGCCAGCGGCCATCGTGGAATACCGCGCCGCAGTCCGGGCAGACCGTCGGCTCGGGAAGTTTGCCCTTGGTTTTGTAACTGTCCATCACCGTTTCCAGCGGCAGCCGGTCGCGGCGGATCGGGTGAAAGCCGGCAGCGTGAGATTGATTGGTCATGATAGCCTCCTGATATGTGTGTCCCCGTGTCACATGACAAGGGTGGGTTTGATGCCCTGCGACCTGGCAATGCTGCGTACATCTTCCAGTTCCATGATGCTCTCCCCGTTGAAGTCGAACTACGAACACCAACTTGCAGCCCAATAAACATCAATGAACGAAGACAATATGGACCTGGTAATTATTTTTTCAAGGGATTTTTCTCTGATGCCAACTGTTTCAGTAGGAGATCGGTGCAGGGATCAAACATCGAGATTGCTAATCAGTAGAACAGATAATTTATCGTGAACTGAAGTGACGATGATTTTAGAGTCACCGGTGCGGCCCCGGAGCTTTGAATGTTGGTGGCCTGGAGCGTTGCTTCGAACATCAGATTCTTGCTGAACTCATATCCGCCCCCGAACATGAAAGCGCTGCCGGTGTCATCCTGGATATTGCTCTCGGAGGGTGCTGAAATATCACCCGTTCCGACCGCGACCAGAAAGTAGCCGGAGGGTGCTGTGGGTTGCAGAAAGTACGATGCTCCCAAACCGCTCAACCCTATCGTGTAGGTGATCTCCCTCGCCGGAGTACCGTAAGGGGCTTTAAACCAGGAGGCATTCCGCACATAGTAGTGCAAGCTGGTCGGTGACCCCGCCGCCTATCTTGAAGGAAGTCGCAATGCCGCCTTCCGATTGTGATCCGGTTTTGGTGCCGTTGACGAAGAAATCCGAGTTGATATTGTGCAGGCCGATGCCCAGGCCCAGGATGAATCCCTGCCGGTTATCGTCGAATGCGAGTGCCGGTGTCGCTGCAACAAGACCTGCAGCCAACGCAAATGATTTAAGAGCGTTCATATTATTCTCCTTGCGGCACGACTGAGCCGAATATATAAAATATTACCGTATAAGCAGGATACGCGTGCAGCCTATTTCTTCGCTCCCATCGCCAGCGCGCGCAGTCTGGCCTGCTCCAGTTCCGCCGCGTTGGGTGCGATCAGCCAGCCGTGCAAATTATCCATCACCAGATCCGTCAGCGCGTGTATCCAGTCGTTGCGCTCGTTGAGACAGGGGATGTAGTGGTACTCGCCGCCGCCCGCGTGCTGGAAATCCTCCTTGCCTTCCTGCGCGATCTCTTCCAACGTCTCCAGGCAGTCGGCGACAAAGCCCGGGCAGACCACGTCCACGCGCCTGGTCTTTTGCTTGCCCAAGTCCAGAAGTGTGGCAGTGGTGTAGGGTTTGAGCCATTCCGCTTTGCCGAAGCGCGACTGGAAGCTGAGGAAGTATTGTTCGGGCTTCAAGCCGAGTTCCTGCGCCAGCAGGCGCCCGGTCTTGTGGCATTCGCAGTGGTAGGGGTCGCCTTTGTCCAGTGAGAATTGCGGCAGGCCGTGGAAACTCATCACCAGTTTTTCCGGGCGGCCGTTTTTCATCCAGTACTCGTTGATGTTGTTCGCCAGCGCCTTGATGTAGCCGGGGTGATCGTGAAAGTTCTTGATGGTGCGCAGCGCGGGGGTGTTGCGCATTTGCAGCAATTCCCGGAACACGCCGTCGAAGGCGGTACCGGTGCTGCTGGCGGCATATTGCGGATACATCGGCACGACCAGGATGCGCTGGCAATTCTGCTCCCTGAGCTTGCGCAGCACGCTGGGGATGGAGGGGTTGCCGTAGCGCATCGCATAGTCCACCACGAACGGAGCTTTGGTGCGCTCGCCGAGAAATCCCTGCAGCAGCGCTGTTTGCTTCGCGGTATGAACGCGCAACGGAGAACCTTCCGGCAGCCACACCGTGGCATATTTTGCGGCGGATTTCTTCGGGCGCGTATTGAGGATGATGCCGTTCAGGATCAGCCACCACACGACCCTGGGAATCTCCACCACGCGCGGGTCGCTGAGGAATTCCTGCAAATAGGGACGCACGGCCTGGGCCGTGGGCGCTTCGGGAGTGCCGAGGTTGACCAGCAGAATGCCGGTCCTGGCGGGTGTGCCGTGCGCGAATTCAGGTTCGATTTGATAGGCCATTGATGTATTCCTTGCAGGTTGAAGTATTGAGCTAGTGTTGAGAGAGCGCGTTGCCAAGCAATCGCGCGGTGATGTCCACGATCGGAATGACGCGCTCATAGTCCATGCGTTTCGGGCCGACCACGGCGAGTGTGCCGACTATCTGTCCATCGGCGGAATAGGGTGCGGTGATCACGCTGCATTCGTCCAGCGAGGCCAGCCCGGATTCGCTGCCGACGAAGATATGAATCCCCTGTCCCCGCCGGCTGGCGTCGAGCAGTTGCAGCAGCTCGGTTTTTTGTTCGAACAAGTTGAACAGGCCGCGCAAGCGGTTCATGTCGGTGGACAGCTCTGCCACATGCAGCAGATTGTGCTCGCCGCTGATGACGTAATCCTCGGATTGCTTCGCCTGCGCCGCGTCGCCCGCCGCCAGCGCCGCTGCCATCAGCGCACTCATGTCCTGGTGCAGTTGCTGCAGTTCCCCGCGCAGGCGGTCGCGGATCTGGGAAAAACTGCAACCGATGTAATTCTGGTTGAGGAAGTTGCCCGCCTCGGTGAGTTGCGATTGCGTGTAATCGCGCTCCAGCGACAGTATGCGGTTTTCCACTTCGCCGTCCGGCATCACGATGATCAACAGCACACGCTTTTCGCCCAGGCGCAGGAATTCGATCTGGCGCACGGTGATCGCGCTGCGTCTTGCCGTGGCGACCACGCCGGTGAACTGGGTCAGTTCCGAGAGGATGCTGGAAGCTTGCGCGATCAGGCGCGATGGATTGTCGGGCTGCAACTGGCTTTCCATCAGTTGCACGCGCATGCTGTCCAGCGGTTTGGTGACCAGCATGGTGTCGATGAACAGGCGATACGCCAATCCGGTCGGGATACGTCCCGCCGAGGTGTGCGGGCTGCTGACCAGGCCGATCTCTTCCAGTTCGGCCATCACATTGCGGATTGTGGCCGAGCTGACCTCCAGTCCGGAATATTGTTGCAGAGCGCGCGAGCCGACCGGTTGGCCTTCACTGATATAGCGTTCCACCAGGGTCTTGAGCAGGATTTGTGCGCGTTCATTGAGCATGGGTCGGATTCCAGCGTTGCGAACCGGCCGGCCGGACAAAGGCCTCGGGGATCGGCGCACGCAAGGGCAGCACCTTCATGTCGCGGAACTCACCGGTTCGGCGATTCTGGATTTGTTGCGGCGCTCGACGCGCCGTATCGCCATGAGTTGCGGTTTCTGCTCGAAGTAGCTTCCCCATTCCATCCGATCTTCCGGAAACAGGCGGTTCATGTCCGCAGCGTTGAGAATTTCCGGATTCATGCCCAGCTTGATGAACGCATCGCGCAGCGATGGGACAGCGGTAAACACCGCCCACTGCTTGGAGGTGAAATGAAGCTGGTCGTTGATCGCGGTGATCAGGTAGCGTGCCATATCCGGCTTCGCGATTGAAAGATAGCTTATCTCGACAATGTCGCCGCGCTTGACGGGGTGTCCGGTATGTTCCGAGAGTACCGTTTCTATGGGTTGATCCAGAAAGCTTTCCAGCGACAATCTTTCGATTGCGGCACTTTGCAAGCCGCAGGCTGCGATCAGCTTGTCATCCCGGTCGCGCAAACTCATCAGGTAGGGTTTGAAGCGCATGATTTCCGCGCCATAGTCCCGGCGAAAAATATCGCTGATAAAGCGCTCAAGTTCGGCGCGACCGGCGGAATCGTATTTGGAAAAGTGAACGGTAAAAGGGCGTTCAGCCATGCCTATGGTCGGGTTGGAACTTGGTTGTCTCATCATTTTCTGGAGTGCGGGGAATTCGGTCCGGTCAGCAAAGCAATAGCCATTCACGCAGGCATATTCTACGCCACTATCAGTTGGGTTTGCCAATGCGCATTCCGGTGATAACGCGACTCCGGCGGGCAACCGGGTTACCCGGACAGAATCGGTGCGGGTGGACGTCAATGCCGGCAATCGATCGGATGATCTTCCCGCTCCCGTTTCGGGCCGGTCGAGACGGACATTTGATTTGTTCCACGCAAACAAGTTATGGAAAGTTGACATGCGCAGGGCCGCTATCTACAGTGCCATCCCTCCCCGCGTATTATGGAATCCTGATATATGAATCGCATTGCGTTGTTGCTGCTTTTCACGCTTATCCTCGCCGCATGCGGTAAACAGGCCGCGCCGCCGGCCAAAACCGAGCGTCAGGCTTTCACCATGGTGGTGGGCGTGTCGGGCGCAGACCAAAGCAATGTCTACAGCGGCGAGATACGCGCGCGGCATGAGACCACGCTCGGCTTTCGCATCGGCGGCAAGCTCATCGAGCGCACCGTGGATGCGGGTGCCAAGGTAACGAAAGGGCAGCTGCTGGCGAGGCTGGATGCGGCGGATACCGGCCTGCAGGTGAGCGCAGCCGATGCGCAACACCGGCTCGCCGAGGCCGATGCCAGGCGCTTCCGTGAATTGCGCGACCAGGGTTTCGTCAGCCAATCCGCACTGGACGCCAGGGAGAATGCGCTGGAAACCGCGGCCGCACAGGCCGGACTGGCCCGCAACCAGGCGGCTTACACCAGCTTGCTGTCTGACCGCAGCGGGGTGGTCTCGGCTGTGTTGGCTGAAGCGGGACAGGTGGTGAGTGCCGGACAAGCGGTGCTGCGCGTGGCACAAGATGGCGAACGCGAGGCGGCCATCGCCATTCCGGAATCGCACTTTGCCTCGATCAAGCTCGGCATGCCGGCTCAGATCGAGTTCGGCGCGGCGGGCAATGGCACACAGACCATTGCCGGAAAGGTGCGTGAAATCTCGCCCGCCGCCGATCCGGCCAGCCGCACCTATGCTGCGCGCGTGGCCTTCGATGCGGGCAAGGCCAAAGTCGCGCTGGGCATGACGGCGCGGGTGCGCATCTGGATGCCTGGAAAAAGCACCGCGCCAAAAAAACGTGCCTATCTGGTTCCGCTGACTGCCATTTTCCAGCAGCAGGACAAACCGGCGCTGTGGATCGTGGCGGCGGATCGCAGTGTGAGTTTGCGTCCGGTCGAGGTGTCTGCCTACCGCGATGACGGAGCGCTGATTTCCGCCGGGCTGACGGCAGGCGAGCGCATCGTCAGTGCCGGGGTGCACAAACTCGCTGCGGGCGACAAAATCCGGATCATCGAAACCGGCCAGGCACAATGAAGCTGCCTAATCTGTCGGAGTGGGCGCTGAAGCACCAGCAAATGGTGATGTATCTCGTCATTGTGCTGACGGTGGCGGGGGTGTTGTCCTTTTTGAATCTGGGACGGGCGGAAGACCCGAATTTCACCTTCAAGGTGATGGTGGTGCGCACTTTGTGGCCGGGTGCCACGGCGCGTGAAGTCGAACTCGAACTGACCGAGCGCATCGAAAAAAAATTGCAGGAAACACCCTGGGTGGATGTGTTGCGCTCCGCCTCCAAGCCGGGCGAGTCTTTGGTTTTCATCACACTGAAGGACTACACCCCGAAAGCTGAGGTTCCGGAATCCTGGCGCCAGGTGCGCAAGAAACTGGACGACATTCGCCACACGCTCCCCCCGGGTGTGCAGGGGCCATTCCCCAACGATGAATTCGGCGATGTACAGATCAACATCTTCGCGCTGACCGGCGATGGCTATGACCTCGCCTCATTGCGCCGCTATGCCGACCGCATCGCGCTGGATTTGCGCCGCATCAGTGACGTGAAACGGGTCGAGCTGATCGGCGTGCAGGACGAGAAAATCTTCATCGATGTCGAACCCGGGCGCATGGCGATGCTGGGCATCACCCCGCTGCAAGTGGCGGATGCGCTGCAAAAGCAGAACACGGTCAATCCCGCCGGTTTCATCTAGACCGGCAGCGACCGTATCCGGATGCGGGTAAGCGGCGGCTTCGATAGCGTGGCGCGCGTGCGCAACGCCGATCTGCTGGTGAATGGCCGGCATTTCCGCCTCGGCGACATCGCCAGCGTGAGCCGCAGTCTGGCCGATCCGCCCGGCCCGCAGATGCGCGTCGGCGGGCAGCCTGCCATCGGTATCGGCGTGGTGATGGACAAAGGCGGCGACGTGATCCGTCTCGGCGAGGATATCCACCTCGAGATGCGGCGCATCGGGGAGACATTACCGCTGGGGGTGGACGTGCATATCGTCGCCGACCAACCGCAAGTGGTGAAGGGCTCGATTAGCCTGTTCCAGGATTCGCTTGCCGAAGCGGTGCTCATCGTGCTGGCCGTGTCGTTCCTCAGTCTCGGGTTGCGCACCGGCGCGGTGGTGGCGCTGTCCATCCCGCTGGTGCTGATGATCACCTTCTTTGCCATGAAACTGTTCGGCATCGACCTGCAGCGCATCTCGCTGGGTGCGCTGGTGATCGCACTGGGCTTGCTGGTGGACGATGCCATCATCGCGGCGGAAATGATGGTGGTGAAGATGGAGCAGGGCTGGGACCGCTTCAAGGCGGCGACCTTCGCCTATACCTCGACCGCCTTCCCCATGCTCACCGGCACGCTGATTACCGCGGCCGCGTTCACACCGGTGGGCTTTTCCAAATCGGCGGCGAGCGAATACACCGTATCCATCTTTCAGGTGGTGACTATCGCGCTGCTCACCTCGTGGATCGTGGCGGTGGTGTTCACGCCCTACATCGGCTACCGGCTGCTCGACCCGAAAAAACTCGTTGAAAAAGCGCAAAAGCACGGCGCAGATATCTATGACACGCCGTTCTATCGGCGCTTGCGCGCGCTGGTCACCTGGTGTTTGCGCCATCGCTGGCTGGTGATTTTGACCACCCTGGCGATCTTCCTGCTGTCGATGGCGGCGTTCGGCAAATTCGTGCAGAAGCAATTCTTCCCGTCTGCCAGCCGCCTGGAATTGATGGTGGACGTGTGGCTGCCGCAGGGGGCGGCGCTCAAAGCCACAGCGCACGAGGTGCAGCGTGTCGAGCAGTTGCTCAAGGGCGACGCGGCGGTGGATTACTATTCGTCTTATATCGGCAACGGTGCTCCGCGCTTTTTCCTGTCGCTGGACCAGCAACTGTTCGCCGACAATTTCGGCCAGTTCGTGATCGTGACCAAAGACCTGCATGCGCGCGAAGACCTCAAGCATCGCCTGGAAGAAAAATTCGCAGGGCCGGATTTCGCCGGCATTCGCGTGCGTGTGGTGCGCCTGGAGAACGGTCCGCCCATCGGCTATCCGGTGCAGTTCCGTGTGATGGGCGATGACCTCGCCAAGATCCGCATGGCGGCTGCCGACGTGGCGACCATGATGCGCGCCGATACCGGCCTGACCAACATCAACTTCGACTGGAACGAAAAGATCAAGAGTGTGCGCGTCGAGGTCGATCAGGACAAGGCGCGGTTCCTCGGTACATCCAGCCAGGAAGTGGCGCAGGCCTTGCAGGTCTGGTTGAATGGCATCGCGCTCACCCAATACCGCGAGGACGACCAGTTGATCGACGTGGTGTGGCGCGGCTCGGCGGATAACGGGATGCGCTCGCTGCAGCGTCTGCCCGACCTGGAAATACCGCTGGCGGGCGGCCGCCATATCCCGCTGGCACAACTCGCCAAGTTGGTGCCGGTGCAGGAAGAGGGCATCATCTGGCGGCGCAACCGCTTGCCGACTCTGACCGTGCGTGCCGACATGGCAGACCAGACCCAACCCGCCACCGTCTCGGCGCGATTGAATGCCCAACTTGATGCGCTACGCGCCAAATTGCCGGCCGGCTACCGTATCGAGATGGGCGGCAGCATCGAGGAGTCGGACAAGAACGGCCAGGCCATTGCGGCGGTGATGCCGCTGATGCTGGTTGGCGTGATCACGCTGCTGATGATGCAACTGCAAAGTATCAGCCGCACCGTGATCGTGTTGCTCACCGCGCCCCTGGGCTTGATCGGCGTGGCACTGGCGTTGCTGGTGTTTCAAGTGCCGTTCGGCTTTGTCGCCAACCTCGGCTTCATAGCGCTGGCGGGCATGATCATGCGCAATTCGGTGATACTGGTTGATCAGATACGCCAGGATGAGGAGGCCGGGAAACCCCGATGGGAGGCGATCGTCGGCCCTACCGTGCGCCGCTTCCGTCCCATTGTGCTGACCGCCTCGGCTGCCATTCTGGCGATGATCCCGCTCACCCGCCAAGTGTTCTGGGGGCCGATGGCAGTGTCCATCATGGGCGGACTGGTCGTTGCAACGCTGCTCACTTGCCTGTTCCTGCCGGCGTTGTATGCAGCCTGGTTCCGGGTGCGCGAGGAAGCGGGCACATAGCGATTGCAGCGGCATTATGGTTTAATCGCGCATATGAAATTCCCCTTCCTGAATGTCGCACTGATCGGCAAGCACAAGGCTCCGGAAATCGCCGAGCCGCTATTGCGCCTGGCCGCGTTCTTGTCATCCAGAGGACTGACCGTGGTGGTGGACAGCCTGACCGCGGAGCATCTCAAGGACAGCCCCTATCCGGCGATGAGTCTGGCCGAGATCGGCAATACCGTCGATCTTGCGGTTGTGATGGGCGGCGATGGCACGATGCTGAACATCGCGCGCACTTTGTCGCTATGCCATGTGCCGCTGGTTGGAGTAAATCTCGGCCGGCTTGGTTTTCTCACCGATCTCACGCTGGACAACATGAATGACAGCATCGCGGAGATGCTGGAAGGCAAGTTTGTCACCGAGCAACGCATGCTGCTTGCTGCGCGGGTATTGCGCAACGATGTCGAGGTATACAGCGGCAGGGCGTTCAACGAAGTGGTGGTGCACCGCAACAATACCAGCAGCATGGTCGAGTTCGAGGTGCGCATCGACGGTGAATACCTCTACAACCAGCGCGCCGACGGGCTGATCGTCTCGACCCCCACCGGTTCCACGGCTTATGCAATGTCCGCAGGAGGCACGATAGTGCATCCCAGTCTTGACGTGCTCGAGCTGGTTCCGATCTGTCCGCACACCCTGAGCAATCGGCCCATCGTGGTAAAGGGTTCCTCGGTTCTGGAAATATTGATGCACCGCACCGGCGACATCCATGTGCGCTTCGACAGCCACACCAGCTACGACTTGCAGTTGCATGACAAGATCGTCGTCACTCGCCATCCAGATCCTGTCTGTCTGCTGCATCCGGTGGGGCACAGTTACTACCACACGCTGCGCGAAAAACTGCTCTGGAATCAGACCCTGTAAATGTTGAAATTCCTGGCCATCCGCGATTTCGTCATCGTCTCTTCGCTTGAGTTGAGTTTTTCTGCCGGCTTCACCGCGCTGACCGGCGAAACCGGCGCGGGCAAGTCCATACTGATCGACGCATTGTCGCTTGCGCTCGGCGAGCGCGGCGACGCGGGCATGGTGCGCAACGGCTGCGAGCGTGCCGAGATCGCCGCCGAGTTCGACATCGCCGCGTTGCCGCATGTGCAGGCCTGGTTGCGCGAGCAGGAGTTGCAGGGCGACGAGGGAGTGTGTCTGCTGCGCCGCGTGCTGGATTCCGGGGGGCGTTCGCGCGGCTTCATCAACGGGCGCAGCGCGACCCTGCAGCAGTTGCGCGAAGCGGGCGACCAGTTGCTCGATATCCACGGACAGCACGCCCACCAATCGTTGTTGCGTCCAGACGCGCAGCGCATGCTGCTGGATGGCTATGCGGGCATCGCCGCGGATGCGGAAAAAGTCGCGAACCTGTATCGCGCATGGCAGACCTTGCGCCGCCGCCGCATCAGCCTCAGCGAAAATGCCGAAGCGGTGGCCGCCGAGCGCGAGTTGTTGCAGTTTCAGCGCGACGAAGTCGAGGGGCTGGGTTTGAACGCGGCAGACTGGAAAGTCTTGCAGGAAGACCATGCACGTTTGGCTCATGCCGCGAGTTTGCTGGACACGGCCGCATTCGGCATTGAGACATTGAGCGAGGCGGATGGCGCGTGCCTGGCCCAGCTCAACGCGCTGACGGCCCGTTTGCGCGAGGGCATGACACATGATGCAAGCCTCGGCGAAACCCTGCACATGCTGGAAAGCGCGCAGGCTGAGATACAGGAGGCGGTCTATGCATTGCGGCATTACCAGCAGCGTCTGGATACTGAGCCGCAGCGCCTGCGCGAACAGGAGCAGCGCATCCGGATCGTGATGGATGCCGCGCGCAAATATCGCGTCGCGCCTGAGCACCTGGATGAAGCGTTGCGGCAAATCGTGGCGCGCCTGGCGGAGCTGGGCGGCGATGCCGACCTGCCCGAATTGGAGCGGCAGGAAAAATCCACGCAGCAAAGTTATGTTGCGGCGGCACAGAAATTGTCGGCGGCACGCAAAAAATCCGCCGACAAACTGGCGCGTGAGATCACTGCGGCGCTGCAGACTTTGGCAATGCAGGGCGGCAGTTTTGCGGTGGCTTTGCCGCCGCTGGCCCAGGATGATTCCCCCGGCGGCAATGCCTATGGCTTGGAGACGATAGAGTTCCAGGTTGCCGCCAATCCCGGTGTGCCCGCACGCAGCCTGGCCAAGGTCGCATCGGGCGGAGAGCTGTCGCGCATCAGCCTGGCGATCCAGGTCGCCACCTCACGGGTAGCCAGTGTGCCGACACTGATCTTCGACGAGGTGGACAGCGGCATCGGCGGACGCGTGGCGGAAATCGTCGGGCAGTTGCTCAAAAAACTGGGCAAGGATTACCAGGTGCTGTGCGTCACGCATTTGCCCCAGGTCGCGGCGACGGCAGATCATCAGTGGCGTGTGAGCAAGACGGTGGAGGAAGGCGTCACACTGAGCCACATCACCGTCCTGAAAGGCGAGCAGCGCGTGGAGGAGATCGCGCGCATGCTGGGCGGGGTGAAGATCACCGAGACCACGCGCAAACACGCTGCCGAAATGCTGGGTGCAGTGGCATGAGTTATCATGCCTCGGCTTTGACACGGTGTTGCACTAAAAGTAGGCAATCCACTATCCAGCAGGCTGGATGTGGAATTGTCACCGAAGCATCCGGTGCGGGAGGAGACGCCATGCGCCCGCTCCCGCAATCGGCTGGCTACGCCAACGTGTCGCGGGATGCAGCGGCTTTGGATGAATGAAATATTGAGATTGCGACTATGCGTGCCCTACTGATTCTACTTTCCCTGTTGCTGGCTTCTTGCGGCGGACTTTCCGGACCCTTGTCGCCTTACAAGATGGATATCCGTCAGGGAAATTTTGTGACAGCGGAGATGCGCGAGAAGCTGAAGCCCGGCATGACCAGGCAGCAGGTCCGTTATGTGCTGGGTACGCCGATGGTCAGCGATGCCTTTCACGGCAACCGCTGGGACTATGTGTATCTGCTGGAACAGCGCGGCAAACTTATCGAGCAGCGAGGCCTTACGCTTTATTTCGATAGCGATAATCTGGTGAGCATCGATGACGGGCTCAAGCCCGCAGAGTTTGCACCGGCCGCCGCGCCGGAAGTTTCTGCGCCGGCCGGGCAACGGCCAGCGGAACCCTGACTACTCGACAATTCGGGAATCAAGTAAAGGTGAAGCGTATGAGCAAAATCAAGATTGCCATTGCCGGTAGTGGCGGGCGCATGGGACGAACCTTGCTGGAGAGCGTGCTCCAGTCGGATGATCTGGTGCTGCATGCCGCGCTGGAACACGGCGCCAGCACACTATTGGGGCGCGATGCCGGGGAACTGTTCGGCGCGGCTTGCGGAGTGAAGATCAGTGCGGATGCGGGACCCGCGTTGCAGGGCGCGGACGTGCTGATCGACTTCACCCGTCCCGAAGGGACGTTGCTTCACCTCGATATCTGCCGCAAGCTCGGCGTGAACATGGTGATCGGAACCACCGGGTTCAACGCGCAGCAAAAGGCGCAGCTTGGTGCGGCGGCTCAGGATATCGGTATCGTGTTCGCGCCCAACATGAGCGTGGGCGTGAATCTGGTGTTCAAGCTGTTGGAGACCGCATCGCGCGTACTGGCGCAGGGTTACGACATCGAGATCATCGAGGCGCACCACCGCCACAAAGTGGATGCGCCGTCAGGCACCGCGCTCGGAATGGGAGAGGTCATTGCGCGGACACTGGGACGCGATCTGTCCAAGTGTGCCGTGTATGGCCGCGAAGGCGTCACCGGTGAGCGTGACCCGTCCACAATAGGCTTCGCCACCGTGCGCGGCGGCGACATCGTCGGGGATCACACCGTGCTGTTCGCGGGCACCGGAGAACGCATCGAGATCACCCACAAAGCCAGCAGTCGCGCCACCTTCGCGTTGGGCGCGCTGCGTGCGGCACGCTTCCTGAAAGAAAATCCGGCGGGCATGTATGACATGCAGGATGTGCTGGGCCTGAAATAACTGGCGTCTGCCGGTCAATCAAGCTGATTTGCTTCCGGCAAGCGGTACTTTAGCGCGATGGCTAACCGGTTCGCGCATTCGACGCGACAGAAGTGCATTGCAATATCTATGACTTCATCCTTTTGGCTTCATACATATCCTTGTCGGCCAATCCGATCACCCATTCCATTTCCTGAGTTTTGCCAATCTGGGTCGTCCGGCCAATCGAGATTGATATCGGCCAGAGCCGCTCCTCAAAGGCATTCTTCGCGGACGACTCGATCCGCTTGATCAGGATGTCACAAGAATGCCGGTCCGTATCGGGTAGCAACAGTACAAACTCGTCGCCGCCGAGACGGGCAGCAACGTCAACATTTCTTGAACTCGCCCTTAATATGCCAGCCAGGACTATAAGCACCTCATCGCCGACATGATGGCCATGGGTGTCATTCATTTTCTTGAATTGGTCAATATCAATGTACAGCAGGGAGTAAGGACTGCCGGAACGCTCGCTGCGGCTCTGCTCGGCCTGGAGTCTTTCCAGAAGTTCCAGGCGGCTTGCCAGGCCGGTCAGGATATCCTTGCGTGCGTATTCCCTCTCCCGCCACAACTTTATCATCACGCGGCCAATTACCGTGAAGACCACGCTACGGGAAAGCGTGTTCAATCCGAAAGCGGTAATCGGGAAATCCGGCCAGGTGATAGCCGCCTCGGTCGCGCTCCAAACAATCGCCAGCGATATTCCGACAATAGTGGAGGTTTGCGTGTCGTAGCGGCGCGTGGTGCGAATCGCGGCCAGGCGAGCAGTTTGGATGATCGGCAGGCAATACAGCACATCCAGGGAAATGTAACGCCCCAACTCGATGGGAAGATAATGTCCTAATGCATAGCCTGAAAAGCTGATGAAAAAAACTTCACCCGCAATCAGCAAAACGCGGCCATAGTATGAAATGTTCTGTCGTTTCATGAATTGGCGTGGATCAGAATGATCGTCCGGCCATTCCCACCTAATGGTCCATTCCGGTTGGCGGAGACTTGCAGGCAGTTGTCTTTTTACACACAAACGCATAATACCGCAATAAATTTTCATCCGCTTTGCGGCTTATTCGCAGAGAGATTTATCGGGCTTGCCAATTTCAAAACGGGATAGTCACAACTTAATTGCCGGATTTGTATGAGGCGGAGAGCCAACCACAGCTCGAAATCCTGAAGTCCCTTGATGGTACAAAACCGCTGTTCGGCAATATCACTTTTGGCCGCTAGCGCCGGCACTGTTAAAAGGCGAGAATCTTGATCCCGATCAGGATCAGCACCGTGCCGCCGAAAATCTCGGCCTTGTTTTCCAGCCAGGTGCCGCTGCTTTTCCCTATCAGCACGCCGATCCAGCTGAATGCGAGGGTCGTTACGCCGATGATGAGGCAGGCCAGGTAGACATTGATGTCCAGCAGTGTCAGGCTGAAACCCGCGGCCATGGCATCGATGCTGGTGGCGATGGCCAGAACCAACATCATCTTGTTGGTGATGGTTGCAATGTCTTCTTCTATTCCCTCGTGCAGGCCTTCGTAGATCATTTTTGCACCTATCAATGCCAGCAATCCGAAGGCGATCCCGTGGGCATAGGCATCGACCCAACCCAATACTCCCTTGCCGCCGAGATAGCCGATGAAGGGCATCAGCGCCTGGAAAGCGCCGAAGAACATGCCGGCCTTCAACCCCAGGCCGCGGGTGTTACCTTTCGAGCCGAGACCTATGGATACGGCAAACGCATCCATGCTCAGTGCGATAGCCAAAACGATCACTTCGAACATGTCGGGTGTGTCCTATCTGCCAGTTCAAGTTGGCGCCTGTTTAATCGGGGCGCAGAAGCGCCGCATTATACGACTGGCGTTAATCATTAGCTGCCACAGGGGCTGAGATCCTGTTTGATGCCGCCCCCCTAATCCGCTATAATGCCCGTCAATTCAAGGCGGGATGGACCGTGCGTTCATCCCGCTTCTTTACGGTGCGCCCGGCAGGGCGCACTTACTTGGAGGTGAAAGTCCTCTACTCGCCCTGCAAGGGGAAGAGTTAGCTGAACGGCAAGGGTGTCGCGGGCGACTGCGAATCTGGAGGAAGCCGAAGGCAAAGCGCTGGCCTG
>JBGSKJ010000082.1:0-62436 GCA_041741275.1 Gallionella sp. | reverse complement strand
ATGTATCAAGTTCGCTGCGCTCTTGCTCGGTAAGTGTTACCCGGTATCTCGGTGACATGGTGACCTCCTTTGATTAAGGGTTTCACCAGTATGCCACAGGGCTCTACGATGCGAAATAAATAATGTTACATGGCACTAGTTCCCTACGCGCTATCCACGGACAGGCAATTCGAGCCGAATTGATGTTAGTGCGGTTTGCCGGACCAAAAGAAGTCGGCATTACATTGCATTTTGATATGCGACGCTGACCCCATTAATTCTCAAGGAAGATCCGGACTATCTCGCCGTCGCCAAACAGATCAACCGTATCGAGCTGTATCGGCAGGCTGCTGCGCAGCTCAACGTGGCTGTGCCCGCTGAGGCGATGCGCAGTTCAAGATTGATGGATGGTACGGTGTGGGATGGGAAGGACCCGAAGGGATATGCTGCTAGCCTAGAGGCTTATGCGTGATGAAATGAATAGGGCGCACCCTATTTAATTTCTAATATTTCTGGACTGACGTTGCTTAAGTGCTTTGCGTGCTGTCAATAAGGCAATGTCCGGGCTGCTTGGTGATTTGGTGGATAAGCGCTGGCGAATCGCATCGGCAATCGCACGGAACACAAAGGGTTTCAGATTGTGAAGTACCACATGGTCAGTCAACCACTCCAAGCCGTAACGCAAAGCCAGTACGCCGAACAACTCATCCGCATACGATTCCGAGATTGCAAACACGGCACTAAGGTCGATAGAAACTTTGTCACCAGTCAATACATGTTGCTCGATCTTCGCGCGCAACGTTGCCGCTGCCTGCCTTGAAGCCAAATCGGTATCTGCAATCTTTATTTGGTAAGTAAACATGGGTCACCCCCCTCATCAGTTGAGCCAGTATATCCTCGAATTCGTCTTCCATGTGCGGTGCAGTTCCGGCAACGCGATTGGAATCAAACCGGCATGCCAAAGCCACACCCTGCCAAGGGATAGGCAGGTTCGTATAGCTTCGATGCCCGTCAGGACTTATGCACAACATGGCCTTACCACTGGCTAGCCAGCACCATCCATGAAACTGCTCGACAGCAGTAATCAATTTCGCCAAACCCAACCCCATGTGATGATTGTCGCTTTCTACGACGCGGCCAAAACGCCCCATCGGTTTACCGATGACATCTACCGGCAATCTTTGTTCCCATTCATCAACATCACGTTTCTTGGTGGAGTTGCCGGGCTGAATACACCACTCGATCGCCGCTTGGTCTTCTGTAATGTGCATGCCGACACGTTGCAACTCACGCAAAAAACCATAACCACAGTCGGCAACAGCGAACTCGAAAAGAAATCCATCGGGCGGATCGCGCCACTTCTGCGCCATAGAAAATCCCGTCGACTTGCCATGCGACCACACGTTGTCCAACAGATCACCAACCAGTTCGCAAATGCTGGATACAAACTCAGCGTACTGCGCCTCGCTAAAAAGACCGCGTATGCACTGGTTAATTTTGCTTACCGCACTGTCAGTTTTCTCCCGACTTTCAAGCAATACCAACGGACTGTAATTTTTCCCCGCACGTCTTCTGGCATAAGGATATGTATCTGCTTGTCCAAGTGCACGTTCGATCGCGATGGCTTTTGCATAATCCAATATATCAGCATTATGAATATTGAGGTCTTGCAAGCATAAATTTCGCGCGCGCGCCCTGGCCACAAATCCAGTCCAGTATCCCGGCGAATAATGGTTGTTGTATATTTCAAAGAATGCATCGCGCCCACTGTCAGATATGGTGATGTTGCGGTTGAGCAGTTCATATAGGCCATCCATCCCTGCATACCCCCCTCTATTGGTGTGTTTAATAAATCATGACACCTCGATGCACCAATTACTAGCACCATGAAGGACGAATGCACCACTGATACCCCTTGTTTTGATGATGTCACAAGTTAACTAGCTGATTCTACGTAGCTGCACGCATGGCATAGCTATTGCTAACCCTTACGTTACATAGACGTGAGGTGAAACATGCAAGATATCAGTTCAATCTTCTTTTCCGGCATGATCGAAACCAGTGAGGTACTCATCACCGGTGTGCGCAGTATTCCACGGCGTGTGAGTTTCTTAGTTGGCAACGGGCTAAGCGATCTACTTGGCCGCGTGAGCAAGACACTATTTCATTCACACACTGCTGCTCTGGTGAGCAGGCATGAGGTTGCGATCATGTACTTTGGCCGCACCAGTGAATTTTTGATGATGACGTCCGAGCGCATGGTGATCCCCTCCGGGCGCTATACGCTCGGGCAGTTGCTGTTCAGCTTGTACAAGCGCGGCGACAGGTGGGTGGATGAGCTGGATGACAGTCACTTGATGTGCACGGTGAACGGGCGGGAGGCGAAATTGTTCGACACGATCGCGCCGGGTGCGGAGATTTGCATCTCCTCGAGGAAATCGATATTCGAAGCGTGAACACGTAATGCTGAGCAACGAAATCATCCACACAACAATCTGGGCAGGCCGCATGTTTGTCGTGATAATTATCGTTTTCCGCGTCCGGATTGAGACTGTTGGCAACCTTCAGTCACGCACCAATGTTAACCGCCACACTCACTGCAGCGTGCCATTGCGCACCAAATAGATGCGATAGCTGAACCGATACCACGCTGCAACCCGCGTAAATCGGTAATGGCACAGGTCTTGCAATGTAATCACTGAGAAACTCTTCTGGCCCAACGGCGGGTGGAAGGGGTACTGATAAATACCGACAAAGGCGTCGTTTCAGCATTGAGTGCTGGACGACGCCTTTTTAATTGCGAGGATGATATGAAGACAAACAAGAAAACCAGGCTGGTCGTGATTGGCAACGGCATGGCGGGCATCCGCACCATCGAGGAATTGCTCAAGATGTCGCCGGACGAATTCGAGATCACGGTGTTCGGCGCCGAGCCGCAACCCAACTACAACCGCATCCTGCTGTCGCCGGTGTTGTCCGGCGAGATGAAATTCCAGGACACCGTGCTCAACGACTGGAGCTGGTACGAGGAACACAACATCACGCTGCATGCAGGCAAACTGGTGACGAAGATAGACCGGAAGAATTGCATCGTCGAAGCAGAGGGCGGCCTGGCGATACCCTATGACCGCCTGTTGATCGCGACCGGTTCCAACCCCATCATGCTGCCGATACCCGGCATCAACCTGCCCGGCGTGCTGGCGTATCGCAGCATAGACGATGTCGAGAAGATGCTGGTTGCCGCGAAGACTTGCAAGCGCGCGGTGGTGATCGGCGGCGGCCTGCTCGGGCTGGAAGCGGCGAACGGTTTGTCGCTGCAGGGCATGGAGGTGTCGGTGGTGCACCTGTGCGACTGGCCGATGGAGCGCCAGCTCGACCAAGTGGGCGGCGGCCTGCTGAAGACCGAACTGGAGAAACGCGGGCTGAAATTCTATATGTCGCGCCAGACCGAAGCGATACTGGGCGAAGACAAGGTGACCGGCCTGCGCTTCAAGGCAGGCGAGGAGATACCTGCCGACCTGGTGATCATGGCGGCGGGGATTCGGCCCAACATCGCACTGGCCAAGCTGGCCAATATCCACTGCGAGCGCGGCATCGTGGTGAACGACACGATGCAGACCTACGACCCGAAGATCTATTCGGTGGGCGAATGCGTGCAGCATCGCGGCCAGGTGTACGGCCTGGTCGCGCCGCTGTTCGAGCAGGCCAAGGTGGCGGCGAACCATCTGGCCGAATATGGGCGGATGCGCTACGAGGGTTCGGCGGTTTCCACCAAGCTCAAGGTGACCGGCATAGACCTGTTCTCGGCGGGCGACTTTACCCTCAAGCCGGGCGATGAAGAATTGCTGCTGCAGGATTCGGCGCGCGGCGTGTACAAGAAGCTGGTGCTGCGCGACAACAAGTTGCGCGGCGCGGTGATGTATGGCGACACGCTGGACGGCCCGTGGTATTTCCAGATGATGCGCGACGAGACCGATGTGTCG
Organism: Gallionella sp.; assembly: GCA_041741275.1. Lineage (GTDB taxonomy): Bacteria > Pseudomonadota > Gammaproteobacteria > Burkholderiales > Gallionellaceae > Gallionella. Next base: position 58,474 of record JBGSKJ010000082.1, on the reverse strand, counting down.
GAGATGCGCGAGCATATTTTATTTGGCCAGATGCATATCGGCGATGCGGGTCGCGGCGGTGCGCTGAACGTCGCGGCCATGGCGGACTCGGCGGAGATCTGCGGCTGCAACGGCGTCACCAAGGGCACGATCGTCAAGACCATCCTGGACAAGAAACTGTTCACGCTGGAAGAAGTGCGCGCGCATACCAAGGCGTCCAGCTCGTGCGGTTCGTGTACAGGGTTGTGCGAGGCTTTGCTGGCGAATACGCTTGGCGATTATTCGGCCAAGCCGAGCAAGAAGGCGCTATGCGCCTGCACCGAGCACGCGCACCATGATGTGCAGGAGGCGATCACCAAGCTCAAGCTGAAAACCATCCCCGAGCTGATGCAGGCATTGAACTGGAAAACGGCGGACGGCTGCCATGTGTGCCGCCCCGCGCTGAACTATTACCTGATGGCGGCATGGCCGGGTGTATACCGGGACGACAGCCGCTCGCGCTTCATCAACGAACGCGTGCATGCCAACATCCAGAAGGACGGCACCTATTCGGTGATTCCGCGCATCTGGGGCGGCGTCACCTCGCCATCCGAGTTGCGCGCTATCGCCGAGATTGCAGAGAGGCATGAAGTGCGCACCGTCCACATCACCGGCGGACAGCGCATCGCCTTGTACGGCATCAGCAAAGAGAATCTGCCGAAGATGTGGGGTGAGCTGGTCGAGGCGGGATTTGTTTCCGGCCATGCTTACGGCAAGGCATTGCGCACCGTGAAGACCTGCGTCGGTTCGGAATGGTGCCGCTTCGGCACGCAGGATTCCACCACGATGGGCATCAGTATCGAGAAGATGACCTGGGGTTCGTGGACGCCGCACAAATTCAAGATCGCGGTGTCCGGTTGCCCGCGCAATTGCGCAGAAGCCACGATCAAGGATTTCGGCGTGGTGTGCGTGGACTCGGGCTACGAGATCCATGTCGGCGGCAACGGCGGCATCAAGGTGCGCGTCACCGATTTCCTGTGCAAGGTCGCGACCGAGGCAGAGGTGCTGGAATACTGCGGCGCATACATGCAGCTGTATCGCGAGAATGCGCATTATATGGAGCGCACCGCACCGTGGATCGAGCGCGTCGGGCTGGCGTACGTGAAACAGCATGTGGTCGAGGATGCGGCGGGACGCGCCGAACTGTATGCGCGCTTCCTGGAATCGCAAAGATATTCGCAGGACGACCCGTGGAAGGAACGCGCGGAGGGGAAGGATGCGCATGAGTACGCTGCATTGGCGACGATTGCGTAAACGATTGGCAGGGGCGTATGGCATACGCCTTTTGTGAATGGGCAGCGGGCGTATGCCATAGGGCGTATTGCCATACGCCCCTACGAAAAAAATGAGGTGAAAAAATGAACTGGTTACAAATCGGCAATCTTGAAGACATCCCGCGTCAGGGTTCGCGGGTGGTGCAAACCACAACGGGCGAGATCGCGCTGTTCCGCAGCGTGGACGACCAGGTGTTCGCGTTGAACAACAAATGCCCGCACAAGGGCGGGCCGTTGTCGCAGGGTATCGTGCACGGCAAGCGCGTCACCTGCCCGCTGCACAACTGGGTGATCGATCTGGAGTCGGGCGTTGCGGTTGCGCCGGATGTCGGTTGTGCCCATCGCCATGAAGTGCGGGTTGCACATGGCGTGGTGTTTTTCGAGGTGAAAGCCGGAGCATGCAAGGCGGCATAAGTCCAGACTATCCATTAACTCTTCCATCCGGCCCCCTCGCAAGCTCTCCCCCTTGCAGGGGGAGGGTTAGGGAGGGGGTAGAATCGCTGCCATCATCCCACAGTGTCTACCCCCTTCCCCCTGCAAGGCGGAAGGAATAGTTTGGCTGTTTATGGATAACTCACAAATAAATGAATCGCGAGCCGTTCGCACCACCTGCCCATATTGCGGCGTCGGTTGCGGCGTAGCGGTGAAGGTTGCGGCTGGTGCTGTGACCGTGTCAGGCGACAAACAGCATCCGGCCAATCTGGGGCGGCTGTGTTCCAAGGGTGCCGCGCTTGCTGAAACGCTGGATAACGAAGGCCGCTTGCTTTACCCGATCGTCGATGGACAGCGCGCCTCCTGGGATGAGGCGCTGGGGCGTGTCGCCGACGGCTTCAAGAATATCATCGCGCAGCATGGGCCGGATGCCGTGGCGTTCTATGTCTCCGGGCAACTGCTGACCGAGGATTACTACGTCGCCAACAAGCTGATGAAGGGTTTCATCGGCAGCGCCAACATCGATACCAACTCGCGGCTGTGCATGTCCACGGCGGTGGCTGCGCACAAGCGCGCGTTCGGTGCGGATGCGGTGCCGGTCTGCTACGAGGATATCGACGCGGCTGACCTGGTGGTCATCGCCGGTTCCAACTATGCCTGGGCGCATCCGGTGCTATATCAACGTCTGGTTGCGGCAAAGAAAGCGCGTCCCGAGCTGCAGGTAGTGGTGGTCGATCCGCGGCGCACCGCCACTTGCGACATCGCCGATCTGCATCTGGCGATCGCGCCGGGTGCGGATGCGTTCCTGTTCAACGGCCTGCTGCATCATCTGCGCCGCGAGGATGCACTGGACCTCGCCTACGTCGAGGCGCATGTGGAAGGCTTTGCCGCAGCCTTCGAGGCGGCGCGCTCGGTCAGTTCGATACCCAAGGTGGCGCAGGTATGCGGTGTGCCTGAGACACAGGTGAGCGAATTCTTCCGCCTGTTCGCGCGCACCGGGCGCACCGTGACGATCTTTTCGCAAGGCATCAATCAATCTTTCAGCGGCGTGGACAAGGCCAACGCGATCATCAACGTGCACCTGGCCACCGGGCGGATCGGCAAGCCCGGCATGGGACCGTTCTCGGTGACCGGACAGCCGAATGCGATGGGCGGGCGCGAAGTCGGCGGTCTGGCCAATCAATTGGCGGCACACATGGATTTTTCCGATGCGGCGAGTGTTGATCTGGTGGCGCGATTCTGGGATGCAAAGAATATGGCGCAGGCTCCTGGCTTGAAAGCGGTAGAGATGTTCCAGGCTATCGCGTCGGGCAAGATCAAGGCGGTGTGGATCATGGGTACCAACCCGGTAGTCAGCATGCCGGATGCGGACAAGGTGCGTGCCGCGTTGCTGGCCTGCGAGCTGGTGGTGGTGTCCGATTGCGTGCAGCATACCGACACGACTGCCTGCGCCGACATTCTGCTGCCCGCCGAGGGTTGGGGCGAGAAGGATGGCATGGTGACCAATTCCGAGCGGCGCATCTCGCGGCAGCGATCGTTCATGACTACAGCGGGGGAAGCCAGGCCGGACTGGTGGATACTTGCCCAAGTGGCGCAACGGATGGGCTACGCCGAGGCATTTTCCTACACCGGGCCGGCACAGATCTTTCGTGAACATGCACGGCTGTCGGGATTTGAAAATGAAGGCAAGCGCGCCTTCGATATCAGTGCGTTGGATGAATTGGACGATGAAGGATACGACGCGCTGCAGCCGGTGCAATGGCCTGTACAGCGCGCTAAATCCCCCCTGACCCCCCTTTTCCAAAGTGGGGAACGAAACAGTCAACGAAGCATTGTCCCCACTTTGGAAAAGGGGGGTGGGGGGGGATTTGATGTGGGGGGAATTAAGGGCACAGCTCGCTTGTTCACCGATGGAAAGTTTTATACGCCCGGCGGCAAGGCGCGCATGATCGCCGTTGCGCCGAAGTTGCCCGCCGTGGCGGTGGACGCCGAATTTCCGCTGGTACTGAACACCGGGCGCATCCGCGACCAATGGCACACCATGACCCGCACCGGCAAGGTGCCGCGCCTGAATGCGCATCAGTTCGAGCCGTTCGTGCAAGTGCAAGCGTCAGATGCGCAAAAGTATCAGTTGCAGGATGGCGGGCTGGCGAATTTGACCAGCCGCCACGGCAACATGCTGGCACGCGTGCAGGTCAGCAAAGACCAGCGTCCCGGTTCGGTTTTCGTGCCGATGCACTGGAGCGATGCTTTTGCGAAATCGGCACGGGTGGACGCACTGGTCGCGCCGATCACCGACCCGATCTCCGGCCAGCCGGAATCCAAACATACGCCAACACGAGTCGAGCCTTACCAGCCTGCCTGGCAGGGATTCGTGCTGAGTCGCACGCGGTTGGAGCTGCAGGACACCTGCTATTGCGCCTGTACTTTTGGCGCAGGCTATTGGCGACATGAGATCGCCGGTGAAACGCTGCCAAGTGATCTTCGCGCTTGGGTGCAAGCCGCGCTAGGTAAAGCGGGAGAATGGATCGAATATCGCGATGCGGCGATGGGCCGTTACCGCGCGGCCTGTCTGCAAGATGGCCGACTGGAAGCCGTGTTCTTCATCGCACCCGATCAGCGTCTGCCGGAACGTGAATGGCTGGGCAGCTTGTTTGGTCTGGCAGTGCTGGAGCAGGCCGATCTGGCAGGCTTGCTGTCTGCACGGCCACCCAAAGGATCGGCGGCAAACACCGGACGTATCGTGTGCGCGTGCTTCAGTATCGGAGAAACGACCATCGCCAACGCCATTCAGTCACAAGGCCTGGATAGTGTCGAGGCGGTCGGTGCCTGTCTGAAAGCCGGAACCAATTGCGGCTCCTGTGTGCCGGAGATCCGCCGCATGCTGGCGCATCGCTGAAGAATAACCAGTAGATAAAATCCTGGCGATGTGCAATGAAAACATCTTTACGACGTAGCGAGCGCAGGTTAGGCGCGAAGAAAAGTGGCGAAGTGGGTTTGGCAGGGATGGGCGGCTTGCCGTTGCCGCCCAACTCGCAAAAACCGGAATGTATATACAAATACATGAGGATTTTGAGCCACTTTTAGACAAGGCATAACCAAGCGGATAACCAATGACTTGGTTGGCGTAGTTTGCCAACTTAGTCAGATGGCTAGTTGTTTCATCAGTAGTTGTGTAGATGTTTTTAGCGGAACACGATGGTCTTGTTGCCACATACCAGCACGCGATCTTCCACGTGGTAGCGCAGGCCGCGCGCCAGCACGGTCTTCTCGATGTCGCGCCCGTAGCGCACCAGGTCTTCCACCGTGTCGCCGTGGTCGATACGCACCGTGTCCTGCTCGATGATCGGGCCGGCATCCAGTTCGTCGGTGACGTAATGGCAGGTCGCGCCTATCAGCTTGACGCCGCGCTGATAGGCCTGGTGATAAGGCTTCGCGCCGGCAAAGGACGGCAGGAAACTGTGGTGGATGTTGATGATGCGCCCCGGATAACGCTGGCACAGCGATGACGGCAGGATCTGCATGAAGCGCGCCAATACCATGCAATCGCCGCGATGCTGCTCGAACAGCGCGGCGATCTTGTCGAATGCAACCGCCTTGGCTGTTGCATCGTTTCCCGGCATATCGACATGGATGAACGGGATGCCGTGCCATTCGACGAAGCTGCGCAGGTCTTCGTGGTTGGAGATCACGCAGCCCATCTCCACCTGCAACTCACCGCTGCGCCAGCGATGCAGCAGATCGTCCAGGCAATGATCCTGCTGGCTCACCAGTATCACCAGACGTTTCCTGATGGCGGAATCGGAAAGCTGCCAGGACATGCCGAACTGCTGCGCCAGCGTTGCAAAACGGTGCCGGAGCTCTTCGGCATCGAACGGCAGCGAGTCGGCACGGATCTCCTGGCGCATGAAAAAACGCTGCGCCTCCTGCTCGGTGTGATAACTGGCCTCGACGATGAAGCCGCCGTGCTGGGCGATGAATCCACTCACCGCGGCGATGATGCCTGCGCGGTCCGGGCAGGAGATGGTCAGGGTGAGGTGGCGGGTAGGCATGTGGAATCCTTGAATCGATGCATCGGATTGTAGCGAAAAAATCCGCCGGGTTATAAGTATGTCTGCGGCAGCTTTTGTGCCACCACTTTATCGTTCCACAACAACGACATGATGCGTGTTGCCAGCGCGGCATCGCCGCTGGTGAAGAATCGTGCAGTGGCATCTCTGAATGTACGGTCAGGCAGTTCAGCTTCGATGCGTCGCAGCAGTTGGCGCGCAACTGCCGCGCCGGTATCCACCAATGCGATATTGTCGCCCACCACGTTACGGATCAACGGGGCGAGGAAGGGATAGTGGGTGCAACCGAGGATCAGGGTGTCTGCACCACGCGCCAGCAAAGGTGCTGTGTAGCGCTCGATCAGTTCGCGAGTTCGTGCGCTGTTCAGTTCGCCCTGTTCGACCTGCTCGACTAGGCCGGGACAGCCCTGGGTGACGATCTCGACCGCACCGGCGTAGCGTTCCAACAGTGCGGCGAAGCGCGCGCTTTCAAGGGTGCCGATGGTCGCCAGCACACCGACCACCCCGCTCCTGGTGGCCGCAACGGCCGGTTTGACAGCGGGTTCCATGCCCACGATGGGGATGTTGAACTGACTGCGCAGGCTGGCAACCGCCGCCGCAGTCGCGGTGTTGCATGCGATGACGATGGCATCCGCGCCCCGGGCAATGAGAAAGCGGGTGAGCGTATGCGAGCGCTGCTCGATGTAGTCGGCCGGCTTGCCGCCGTAAGGCACGTGGCCGGAATCAGCGACATAGATCAGGCGTTCGTTCGGAAATTGTTGGCGAATGTGCTGCAGCACGGAAAGTCCGCCGACACCGGAATCGAAAACGCCGATGGCACCTGTTGAAGGTATGGAGGATTTAGAATTCAGTGAGGTCATTCAGCCACGGATTAACACGGATAGACACGGGCAAAACATCGGTCGGGGCGCATAACTAACCAGCAGGGTTTGAGACATAAATCTTATGCCTTGCTGATAATCCGTGAGCATCCGTGTTAATCCGTGCCTAGTTTGCTGTTTATAGTTAAAGCGCCATCCCCTGATCGCGCAGGTACTCTTCATAAGTCCCATGGTAATCGGAAATGCCCTTGGCGGTGATCTCGATGATGCGTGTCGCCAGCGACGAAACGAACTCGCGGTCATGGCTGACGAACATCAGCGTGCCCTTGAATTCGAGCAGCGCGGTGTTGAGCGACTCGATGGATTCCATGTCCATGTGGTTGGTCGGCTCGTCCATCAGCAGCACGTTGTTCCTTTGCAGCATCAGCTTGCCGAACAGCATGCGGCCCTTTTCTCCGCCGGATAGCACTTTTACCCGTTTCTTGGCATCGTCGCCGGAGAACAGCAAACGGCCCAGCGTGGCGCGCACCGCCTGGTCGTCATCGTTCGGTCCGCGCCAATAGGTCATCCAGTCGGTCATGTTTTTGTCTTCGGCAAAATCGGCAGTGTGGTCCTGCGCGTAGTAACCGATCCTGGCCTTGTCGGTCCACTTGATGGTGCCGGTGTCCGGGGCGAGGTCGCCCGCCAGGCAGCGCAGCAGCGTGGTCTTGCCGATACCGTTCGGGCCGATGATGGCGACTTTTTCGCCGGCATCGATGCGGAAGTTCACGTTGGAGAAAAGCATCTTGTCGAAACCCTTGGCCATCTTCTGCACTTCCACCGCGGTGCGGTGCAGCTTGTCGCGCTCGTCATATTCGAAGCGGATGAACGGGTACTGGCGGCTGGAGGGCTTGATGTCCTCGATCTTGATCTTGTCGATCTGGCGCGCGCGCGAGGTGGCCTGCTTGGCCTTGGACGCATTCGCCGAGAAGCGTGCCACGAAGGCCTTCAGTTCCGCAACTTTCTCCTTGGCCTTGGCATTGTCCGACGATTGCTGCTCGCGCGCCTGCGTGGCGGCCAGCATGTATTCGTCATAAGTGCCGGGGTAGGTGGTGATCTTGCCGTAATCCAGGTCGGACATGTGGGTGCACACGCTGTTCAGGAAGTGGCGGTCATGCGAGATGATGACCATCGTGCAGGTGCGCGCGTTGAGGATGTTTTCCAGCCAGCGTATGGTGTTGATGTCGAGGTTGTTGGTCGGCTCGTCGAGCAGCAGGATGTCGGGGTTGGAGAACAGCGCCTGCGCCAGCAGCACGCGCAGCTTGAAACCGGGCGCGACCGCACTCATCGGCCCCTGGTGCAGTTCGATCGGAATGCCCACGCCGAGCAGTAATTCGCCGGCGCGCGGTTCTGCGGTGTAACCGTCGTACTCGGCAAACTCCGCTTCCAGATCGGCGGCGCGCATGTAGTCTTCCTCGGTCGCATCGGGATTGGCGTAGATCGCATCGCGTTCCGACATCGCCTCCCACATTTCGGCATGCCCCATCATCACCACGTCCAGCACGCGCATATCCTCGAATGCGAATTGATCCTGGCGCAGCTTGCCGAGGCGCTCGCTCTTGTCCAGCATCACTTCGCCCGAGCTTTGCTCCAGATCGCGGCCGAGGATCTTCATGAAGGTGGATTTGCCGCAGCCGTTCGCGCCGATCAGGCCGTAGCGGTTGCCGTCGCCGAACTTGACGGAGACGTTTTCAAACAAGGGCTTGGCGCCGAATTGCATGGTGATGTTAGCTGTGGAAAGCATGTGATACTCGATCTTGAAAAATTCCGGGGCGCGATTTTAACACCGCTCGGCATTATTACCTGCACATAACTTGCTGTGAGCGCGTACGCTCTCAGTGCATGCCTCCGAGGGGTAAATTCCCACCTGCGAACCCATCAACTGATTTTTTCAGGTCTATATGGCGCAATGCATTGCGCCGTTTTAAACGTGGCCATGCGCGCGCTCTCCAGGCACATCTGTGCCTATGTACGCTGGCGCACAGAATTGAATGGCACTAGTTGTCAAAGTATGCAGGTTGATTCCACCCGTATTTGCGGTAGGCGACCGGGCGTGGGCTCAAACTAAAACGCACATCATCGAGGAGCATGCCATGATGAGGATGATCATTTGTATCGCCTTGACCATGGCCTTGGCAAGGTTTGCTGCGGCTGAGATCGTTGAGCCGTCCGCGCAGGCCGATCTCACCCAGCTTCCCATCGAAGAGCTGATGAGCATCCAGGTGACCACCGCCTCGAAATTTCCCCAGAAAACCATGGAAGCGCCGTCCTCCGTTTCCATCATCACCGCCGCGGACATCAAGAACTTTGGCTACCGCACGCTCGCGGACATCGTGAGAAGCGTGCGCGGCATGGCTGTTTCCTATGACCGCAATTACGATTACTTCGGTATCCGGGGCATGGGCAGGACGGGCGATTACAACAGCCGCGTGTTGCTGCTGGTGGATGGCTTCCGGATCAACGATCCCATCTATGACACAGCACCCATAGGCACGGAATTTCCGCTGGACGTGGATCTGATAGACCGTGTGGAAATCGTTCGCGGGCCGGGCTCTTCGATTTATGGCAGCAATGCCGTGCTTGGTGTCATCAACGTCATCACCAAACGCGCAAAGAATTTCAACGGAACGGAAGCGTCAGGCGAGCTTGGCAGTTTCGGCACCGACAAGGAACGGCTTAGCTATGGCAAACAGTATGAGAATGGTGCCGGGTTGCTGCTTTCCGCAACCCGTTTCCACAGCCGGGGGCAGGATTTATTTTTCCCCGAATTCAACGCCATCAACAACGGGGTCGCCCAAAACCTCGACAGCGACCGCTACAAAAATTTTTACGGGAAATTGAATTTCGCCGGATTCACGCTGACCGGCGCTTATGTTAAGCGTGACAAGGCAGTTCCAACCGCCTCTTTTGACGCGCTGTTCAACGACCCCAACTTCCAGGTGAGCGACGGGGAGTCTTATGTGAACCTAGAATATGTCGGAGAAGTCAGCCAGCGCTGGGATGTTTCCGCCCATCTGTTTCAAGGGCGTTATTCCTACGACGGCATCTACCCTTATGCGGGTGCGCCGGTCACCCTAAACTACGATCAAGTCAGAGGCGCATGGTGGGGAAGCGAGGTGCAGTTCATCGGCCACCTGGATAAACACAAAGTCGTGGCGGGCGCGGAATATCAGGATAACTTCCGGCAGGATCAATCCAGTTATTACGTGGCTCCTTACGCACTGCTTCTGGATGATAAGCGCAGCAGCACACGGAAAGGGCTGTATGTCCAGGATGAAATTGCCTTGGGCGACGGGCTGCTGCTCAACGCGGGTCTGCGCCATGACCAATATTCCAGCGTGGGGGCGCATCTAACCCGCGTCTCGGCCTTATCTGGAATCTTGCGGATACTACCGCGTTCAAGCTGCTCTATGGTACTGCTTTCCGAGCCCCCAACGTCTATGAGCTGTACTACGCTTCGGCCGGCAGCCAAAAGGCCAATCCCGATCTCAAACCGGAAAAAGTCACCTCTTACGAGTTCGTCATCGAGCAACAGCTCCGGCAAAACATGCGTATCACTGCCGATGCTTATAGCAATACGATCCATGACAACATCAACCAGATTGCCGATCCGGCGGACAACCTGCTGGTGTTCAAAAATACCGGGCAAGTGGAAGCGCACGGTGTCGAATTTGAAGCGGAACGGCTGTGGGACAGCGGCACGCGGCTGCGCACGAGCTATGCCTGGCAGATCAGCCGCGATGTGGAAAGCGGGATCGAACTCGTCAACTCGCCCCGGCATCGGGCGAAACTCAATGTATCCGCACCCGTGTCGGGGAATGCGTTGCGCACGGGCGTGGAGCTGCAATATACCGACAGACGGAAGACCTTGGCAGGCGCATCTGCTGCCGGGCATTTGCTCACCAACCTGACCTTGCTCAGCGAAGAAATCGCCAAGGGGCTGGCGCTTTCCGCCAGCGTCTACAACCTGTTCGATAAACGCTACGCAGATCCCGGCGGACAGGAACATGTACAGGATTTGATTTTGCAGGATGGCAGAAGCTACAGGCTCAAGATGAGTTATCGCTTCTAACGCGAGAGGCCAGCCTTGAAAAAGTTGGAAAAAGCAATCCTCACTCTGCTGTGCGTAAATATTTTCGCATGCAGCAGCATCAGCGCATACGCCGCCCCGCCCACCGAGTACGAAGTAAAAGCCGCCTTCATCCACAATATCGCCAGATATGTTGAATGGCCGCCCACACCAGACAATGCCCCAAGCACGATGAGGCTGTGCGTGCTTGGCGAAAATCCGTTCGGGAATGCGTTGGACATATTGCATAACAAGAAGGTCGGCAATCTGGCTTGGGAGGTTGTGCCCGTTGCTTCCGAGAACAACCTAAAAAAATGCCGCGTACTGTTCATCGCCGCTTCCGAATCCGGCAAGCTCAGACAGATACTGGATAGCATCAATGGCAGTGCCGTGCTGACTCTGGGGGATGTCGATGGATATGCCGAACGGGGTGTCATGTCCAACTTTTATTTGGAAGACAGCAGGGTGCGCATCGAGATCAATACGGATGCCGCCAAACGTGCCAAGCTCAACATCAGTTCGCAGTTGCTCAAGCTGGCGCGTATCGTCCAGGTATCCGGGGTTCAGGAATCCGGGGGGGCGAAATGAACCCGCGCACCCTGTACCGAAATGCTCCCGTCAAATACAAGCTCATCCTGATCGCTGTTCTTGCGACGGGTGCCGCCCTGCTGTTCGCCGCGATGATGTCGCTGGTGTTGCAGTGGTTCATGATCCGCAGCGAGCTGGTTGCGTCCATCAAAAGCCAGGCAAGAATCATAGCGACCAATAGCACCTCGGCCCTGATGTTCAATGATCCTAAAGCTGCGGAACAGACGCTGGGCGCGCTGGGCGCGATAGACAGCATCGAGTTCGCGATGATCCATGACAAGGTTGGCAAGACATTTGTGAGCTATGTGCGTCCCGGGGCGACACTCCCGGAGCCTCACCAGATGCCGGAAGGTGAGGGATATTTTTTCACCCCCGACCGTTTCGAGGTGTATTACCCGATCATTTTTGAAGGCGAGCAAATCGGCAGCATAGACGTGCATACCGACTTGTCTGCGCTGTACAGCGAGATGCTGTGGAACCTGGCGATGTTGTCTGCCGCCATGTTGGGCGGGCTGGGCATGGCGGTGGTGCTGGTTTCCCGGCTGCACGCCATCATCACCAAACCCATTATCAATCTGGTCGGTTTGATGGACAGAGTTACCAGAGAGAAAAACTTTGCGTTGCGGGCGGAACCCGGCGGCCGGGATGAGCTGGGGACGCTGGCGAGGGAATTCAACGGCATGTTGGCGCAAATCCAGACGCGTGACGATGAGCTGGAGCAGCACCGCACACACTTGAAGCAACTGGTGGCGCAACGCACCGCCAGGCTCACCGAAGCCCAGCGCATCGCCCACCTCGGCAACTGGGAATCGGATGTCGCAAATAACAAGATGGACTGGTCGGATGAGGTTTACCGCATCTATGGTTTTACGCCGCAGCAGTTCGAGGTCAACTATGAGGACTTCCGGCATGCCTTGCATCCGGAAGACCGCCAGTTCGTGGAAGACCGGATTCGTGAAGCGCAAGAGCAGGGACATCCCTATAGCCTGGATTACCGTATCTTGTGGGCGGACGGCTCGGTGCGTTACGTGCATGGGCAGGCCGAGGTGCTCCGCAATGATGAGGGACAAGTCGTCAAAATTTTCGGGACAGTGCAGGACATCACCGAGCGCAAACTGATAGACGACGAACTCATGCTCGCCAAACAAGCTGCCGATGCCGCCAACCGGGCGAAAAGCGATTTCCTAGCGAACATGAGCCACGAGATACGCACGCCGATGAATGCCATCATCGGGATGACGCATCTGTGCCTGAAGACGGAGCTGGGCGACAAGCAGCGGGACTATGTCGAGAAGGCGCACCACTCGGCAAAAACGCTGATGAACATCATCAACGACATCCTCGATTTCTCCAAGATCGAGGCCAACAAGCTGACGCTGGAGTCGCACGATTTCGACCTGCGCGCCACCCTGGCCAACATAGATTCCATGGTGGGCCATCTGGCGCGGGAAAAAGGCTTGCGCTTCGCAACTTCCATCCATGACGATGTGCCGGACTTCCATCGGGGCGATGAGCTACGCCTGGGGCAAGTGCTGCTGAACCTCGCCAGCAATGCGGTGAAATTCACCCATGAGGGCGAGGTGACCCTCTCGGTGAACCTGAAGCGCGCAGAAGAGAAAGTGGTCGAGCTGGAATTTGCAGTGCGCGATACCGGCATCGGCCTCTCGGACGAACAGGTGCAGCGCTTGTTTCGTCCGTTCAGCCAGGCGGATGCTTCCACCACGCGTCAATATGGCGGCACCGGCCTGGGGCTGGTCATCAGCAAGCAACTGGTGGAAATGATGGGAGGGCGCATCTGGGTGGAGAGCACGCCGGGGCAGGGCAGCGTTTTTCGTTTCACGGCTCGTTTCGGACGAGGCAAAGCGTTCGCTGCCAAAGCGGCGGCAAGCAGCGATGAACTTGCCGCCGCACACGCAAAACTTAGGGGCGCGAACATCCTGTTGGCGGAGGACAACCCGTTCAACCAGCAGGTGGCGGCGGAGCTGCTGGAGGAAGCCGGCGCAACCGTGGCACTGGCCAACAATGGGCGCGAGGCGCTGGTGCTGCTGTTCAAGGAGCGTTTCGACCTCGTGCTGATGGACGTGCAGATGCCGGAAATGGACGGCTACGAGGCCACCCGAAAAATCCGCGCGACACCCCGGCTGGACGGACAGAAAGTGATCGCGATGACCGCCAACGCGATGGCGGAAGACCGCGAACGCTGCCTTGCCAGCGGCATGGATGATTTCATCACCAAGCCGATAGACCCGGATTTGATGGTGCTGCTGCTGGCCAAGTGGCTGCCGGAACGAAGCGGAATAACGCGGGATGAAAAACAGGTCGCCGATCTGCGCAGCGGCAAAAATCGCCGCAGCGGCGGCGACCGGCGCGCCTCAGGAACGCGGAAGGAAGATGGAGTAATTGACCTTGCCATCCTGGGGCATCTGGTCGGTGATGATCCCGCCAAGGTGCGCAAGTTCGCGCTCAAGTTTCTGGAGACGGCGCAAAAAACTTTGGACGAAATGGATGCCGCGCAGAGCGGCGGCGATCTGGCCGCGCTCGGCGGGCTGGGCCACAAACTGAAATCCTCGGCGCGCACAGTTGGTGCGATGAGCTTCGCCGACATCTGCCAGTCGCTGGAATCCACCGGGAAAGCCAACGATATGCCGCAGGCAACATTGCTGTTGGGGCAATTGCATCCGCTGCTCGAACGCATCGCCAGGCAGGTGGAACAAGAAACTGCATGAGCCTGCCCACCCAGCCCAATTTTTTAAGGAGTCATCAAAATGAATACACAGGCAGGAAATATTTCCGCGCTGCTGTCAGACAAGCTCGAATCCCTGCGCATCCTGCTGGTGGATGACGACGAATTCGTGCTGGATTTTGTCGAGGACATGTTGCGTGTGCTGGGCGTCAAGAGCGTGAGCCGGGCACTCGACGGCCATGCCGCGCTGGCAGTCTTAGATGTCGCGCTCAGGCCGCTGCAACTGCTGATCTGCGATCTGAATATGCCGGGCATGGATGGCATCGAATTTTTGCGGCATCTGGCAGAGCGGGGCTTTGAAGGAGGGGTGATCCTTTCTTCCGGTAGTGATAAACGGGTGATCAAAACCGTAGAAAGCCTGGTGCAGGCGCACAAGCTGCGCTTTCTCGGCACGCTGCAAAAGCCGGTTGAAGAAGCGGCACTGCTGACCATGCTCATCAATTTCACCGGTGCGGCACCAACGGCTAATTTCGGCCCGATACAAGAACTCAGTCCGGAAGAGATCCGCACCGGACTGGATACGGGACAAGTGGAAACATTTTTTCAACCCAAAGTGACGGTGGCCGACCGGCGCGTAGTGGGCGCCGAGTGCCTGGCGCGCTGGCGCCACCCGGTGCGGGGCTTGATACTGCCAGCCGCTTTCATCTCCGTGGCGGAAGAACACGGCTTGATTGACGACCTGACCATGGCGGTGTTCCGCAAGGCGATGGTGCATCTCAAGGAATGGGCACGATCGGGCCACGACCTGAAAGTATCGGTCAATGTCTCCATGGACAATCTGGATCGGCTCGACCTGCCGGAAGTATTTTCCGACATCGTCCGGCAAGCCGGCGTGGAGACCGGCCAAGTGATACTGGAAATGACCGAAAGCCGCTTGATGAACAATATCGCCACAAGCCTTGAGATCATCACCCGGTTTCGGCTCAAGGGTTTTGGCCTGTCCATAGATGATTTCGGCACCGGGTATTCGAGCATGGAAAAGTTGAAGCAACTTCCCTTTACCGAACTCAAGGTGGATCGTTCCTTCGTTTGCGGCGCCTCAAAGGATAGCGTTGCTCGGACCATCCTTGAATCGAGCGTGCAAATGGGCCATGCGCTCGGCATGAGCGTCGTCGCCGAAGGCGCGGAGACTCAGGAAGACTGGGATCTGCTGGCTACCGTTGGCTGTGATGAAGTGCAGGGGTATTTCGTTGCCAGGCCGATGCCGGCGGACGAATTCATTGGCTGGAAAACACGCTGGGAGACTGTAAATTCCAAGGTCTAGTATAGATCGCGACGACATGTTGCCGCACTCCAAAAATGTCTGTTCTATCAAGTCACCCGCACCGTTGTGCACACCAGACGCTGTTGATTGTGAGCAGCATCATGCTGCGATTTTTGCAGCTGGTTTTTGAGCGCGCCGGGATAAAGCTCCGGGTCCTTCCCGGTGTTTAGTCATGTGTCACATGTTTGTGCCCGGTTCATAGACCCTGAGCGGCAACGCAATTACCGGATGCAAGGGCTATCGGCTAGAATGACCGTCTGACATTCATTCACAGCGCATATGGTCCCTCATCTCACCACCGCCCTGACCGGCCCGCTGCTTGATCTGGAGCGGCGTTTTCTGGATGCCATGCCGACCATCGAGCACTGGTTCCGCACGCAATGGCTGGAGCATGCCGTGCCGTTCTATGCCTCGGTGGACCTGCGCAACAGCGGCTTCAAGCTGGCGCCGGTGGACACCAATCTGTTTCCCGGCGGTTTCAACAATCTCAATCCGGATTTTTTGCCGCTGTGCGTGCACGCCATGCAGAGCGCGGTGGAAAAGATCTGTCCCGAAGCGCGCGGGGTGCTGCTGATCCCCGAGAATCACACGCGCAACATGTTTTACCTGCAGAACGTCGCGCAGATCGTGCGGATACTCAAGCAGGCGGGGATGCGCGTGCGCATCGGCAGCCTGTTGCCGGAGATCAAGCAGGCCACGACCATCGAATTGCCAGGCGGTGGCTCGCTGGTTCTCGAACCGCTGGTGCGGCAGGGAAACCGGATCGGTTTGGAAGGTTTCGATCCATGCGTGGTGCTGCTCAACAACGATCTGTCCGGCGGTGCGCCGGAGATCCTCAAGAACCTTGAGCAGGATGTCTACCCGCCGCTCTCGGCGGGTTGGTACACGCGGCGCAAGTCGCAGCACTTCACCGCGTACGACCGCGTGGCGGGCGAGTTCGCCGCTTTGCTCGACATCGATCCGTGGCTGATCAACCCGTATTTCGCAACCTGCAACCAGATCGATTTCCACACGCGTGCCGGCGAGGAATGTCTGGCCGGACAGGTGGATTTCATCCTGCAAAAGATGCGCGTGAAATATGCCGAATATGGCGTGAAGAATGACCCCTTCGTCATCGTCAAAGCCGATGCGGGAACGTATGGCATGGGCATCATGACGGTAAAGGACGCCAGCGAGATCACCGGGCTGAACCGCAAGCAGCGCAACAAGATGGCCGTGGTCAAGGAGGGCATGGAAGTCTCCGATGTGCTGGTGCAGGAGGGCGTATACAGTTTCGAGGATATCAACGGGGCGGTGGCCGAGCCGGTGGTATACATGATCGACCATTACGTGGTCGGCGGCTTTTATCGCGTGCACACCGGACGCGGTGTAGACCAGAATCTCAACGCACCCGGGATGCATTTCGAGCCGCTGGCATTCAAGGACTGCTGCACGATGCCGAATCCCGATTGCGAACCGGATGATGCGCCCAACCGTTTCTATGCCTATGGTGTGGTTTCGAGGCTGGCCTTGCTGGCCGCGTCACTGGAACTGGAAGCAGCCGCGAATCCGCAATGATCAAACTGACCCGTATCCTCGTAGCGGCAGTCCTGCTATTGCTGGCAGCCTGCGAAGGCAAGGAGCCGCTGTATCAGGAGCAGGGTTATGTGTTCGGTACGCTGGTGGAAGTGAGTGTGTATGGCGAAACCGAGCCGCGCGCCAGACAGGCGGTGAGCGAAGTTCTGCAGGAGTTCCAGCGGCTGCACGACATGCTGCACGCCTGGCAGCCAAGCGAGCTCAGTGAGTTGAACGCGGCGTTCGCCAAAGGCGAGAGCGCTGCCGTTTCGGCCGAGCTCGTCGCGATGTTGCAGGATGCGGCGCAACTTTCACAGCAGTCGCAAGGCTTGTTCAATCCGGCTATCGGCGGGCTGGTGCAACTGTGGGGGTTCCACGCCGACGAATTCAAGCCGGTGCAACCGGATGAAAAACAGGTCGGGCAATGGGCCGCGGCCAACCCGCAGATGAGCGACATCCTGATCGAGAACGGCAGGGTGCAGAGCAAGAACAAATCCGTGCAGCTGGACCTGGGCGGCTACGCAAAAGGCTACGCACTGGACCGTGCCGCCGAATTGCTGCGCAAGCAGGGCATACACAATGCGCTGATCAATATCGGCGGCAATGTCCTGGCCCTCGGCCAACCTGGCAAACGTGCGTGGCGGGTCGGCATCCAGCATCCGCGCAAGTCAGGCGCGCAGGCGACATTGGAGCTGCACGACGGCGAAGCGATCGGAACCTCGGGGGATTACCAGCGCTACTACATGGTGGGCAAGGTGCGCTACTGTCATTTGATCAATCCGCGCAGCGGCTATCCCATGCAGGGCGTGCAGGCGGTCACGGTCCTGACCCGCGGCACACGCGCCGGCGTGTTGTCCGATGCAGCCTCCAAGCCTTTGTTCATCGCAGGTGCGCGTGGCTGGCGCACCGCTGCCACGCAGATGAATCTGTCCGAGGCGATGCTGGTGGACGGGCAGGGCGTTGTCCACCTCACAAACGAGTTGCAGAAACGGCTAGAATTCACCGACAAGAGCATACGCCCGCAGGTAGTACCATGAATGATCCTGAATCCAGGGACAGTCCGGAACAGGACATCGTCGAGCAAAAAGTACGCCGCGCGGTGGGTATCAATGCATTGCGCAAGATCGGCGTTATCGTCGCCGGGGAACAGCAGGCCGACACGGACAGGGCCTGCGTGCTGCGCTGGTTTTTCCGCTATGGCTGGTTGATACTGCTGGGCGGCGCGCTGCTGCTGGCGTATGCGATGGGCCTATTTTGAAAGGAGCGGTCTGTGGTCGGGATCCTGTTGGTCACACATAACAGCTTGGGCGACAGTTTCCTGGATTGCGTCAGGCATGTGCTGGGCGAAGTGCCGCACAATCTCAAGACGTTGTCGGTGTCGGCAGACGAAGATCCGCAGCAAAAATCAGTCGAAGGGCAGGCGCTCATCAAGCAACTCGACACCGGCAGCGGTGTGCTGATCCTGGCGGATGTGTTCGGTGCCACGCCGAGCAACATCGCGCGGCAATTGTGCCGTGCCGAGCGCGTAATGGGCGTGGCGGGCGTGAATCTGCCGATGCTGCTGCGCGTGGTGTGCTATCCCGCCGCGCCGCTGCCGGAACTGGCGAAAGTCGCCATCGAAGGCGGCCGCGGATGCATCACTTACATACATCCCGAAAGCTAGCATGCAGCAACAGGATGCGCTGATCATCAATAAACTCGGGTTGCATGCGCGTGCCTCCGCCAAGCTCACGCAACTTGCATCGAGCTTCAAATGCGAGGTGATGCTGTCGCGCAACAAGCGCCGCGTGAATGCCAAGAGCATTATGGGCGTGATGATGCTGGCCGCCTCCAGGGGCACGTCCATCACCATCGAGACCAATGGCGAGGATGAGGCGGCAGCGATGCAGGCAATACTGAATCTTATCAATGACTGTTTCGGGGAAGGCGAATAATCCCATGAAGACACCTCGAGAAACCGTAGCGAGCAGCTTGAGTGCAAGGCGCACGGAGCTTTGCATGGCCATTCGACTAAGGCTGGTAAAAATCACCAGCCAAGTCGCTGGTCAACGGAGCAACGAGACATACCTAACGGGTAGGCGAGACTGCGAGTACCGCGCAACGCCGCAATCAAGCTGCGCAGTAGGTTTATCGAGGTGTCTATGAGTTTTACGCTGCATGGAATCGCAGTGTCCAGCGGCATCGCCATCGGACATGCGCATCTGATCTCGCATACCTCGCTGGAAGTCGCGCATTATGTGTTGCCCAAGCAATTCATCGAAGATGAGATCGCGCGCTTTGATGCCGCTCTGCTTGCCACGCGCAACGAGTTTTCCAGCCTGCGCGGCAATCGCCCGACTTACGCCGCTGCAGAATTCGATGCCTTCCTCGAATTGCACCAGATGATCCTGGACGATCCGCTGTTGAGTATTGCCCCGCGCGACATGATCGCCAACGAGCAATGCAACGCAGAGTGGGCGCTCAAGGTGCAGACGGAGACATTGGTGGCGCAGTTCGATGAGTTTGAAGATGCCTATCTGCGCGAGCGGCAGACCGATGTGAAACAGGTCGCCGAGCGCCTGCTCAAAAAGCTGCTTGGAACGCCGGGACATATGCTGCCGCCGGCCCGGCATGATGTCGAAATGATCCTGGTGGCCCACGATCTGAGTCCCGCCGACCTGATCCAGTTCAAGCCGCATCAATATGCCGCTTTCATCACCGATGTGGGCGGCGCGACGTCACATACCGCGATCGTCGCGCGCAGCCTCAACACGCCCTGCGTGGTCGGTTTGCGCAATGCGCGTGAACTGATCCGCGAAGACGATATGTTGATACTGGACGGTGAGCAGGGCGTGCTGGTCGTCAATCCGGACAAGCCGATACTCGCGGAATACAAACTGCGCCAAAGCGCATGGGAGTTGGAACGCAAGAAGCTCAAGCGCTTGCGTACCGCCCGAGCGAACACCCTGGACGGAAAATTTGTCGATTTGCACGCCAACATCGAGAAACCTGAGGATGTCGCCGATGCGAAAGAGAACGGCGCGACCGGGATCGGCCTGTTTCGCAGCGAATTCCTGTTTCTGAACCGCGATGACTTGCCGGATGAGGAGGAGCAGTTCGAGGCCTATCGTGCCGTGGCCATCGGCATGGAGGGCCAGCCCGTCATCATCCGCACTTTCGACCTTGGTGCGGACAAGCAGATCAAGGGAGCGGAGCGTGTCGCCAACAATCCCGCGCTGGGGCTGAGGGCGATCCGGTTATGCCTGGCCGAGCCGCAATTGTTCCGCACCCAGTTGCGCGCCATACTGCGCGCCACGCATTACGGCAACATCAAGATGCTGATCCCGATGTTGTCGGGTGTGTCGGAGCTCAACCAGACTTTGCACTTCGTCGAGGCGACCAAGCAAAGCCTGGATGAAGAAGGCATCCCCTATGACAGCGGGGTAAAGATCGGCGGCATGATCGAGATTCCCGCCGCCGCGCTGGCATTGAATATATTTGCCAGGAAACTCGATTTCCTGTCCATCGGCACCAACGACCTGATCCAGTACACGCTGGCGATAGACCGCACCGATGAAGAGGTGGCGCATCTCTACGACCCGCTGCATCCCGCCGTGCTGCATCTGCTGTCGCATGTCATCGGCACCTCCAACCGGCTCGGCGTGCCGATCTCGGTGTGCGGCGAGATGGCCGGTGAACTGGCATATACCCGTTTGCTGCTGGGCTTCGGGCTGCGCCAGTTCTCGATGTTCTCGGCGCAGGTGCCGAGCATCAAGCAGCGCGTGCTCACCACCAGCCTGCCGGAGATCGCCGCGCTGACGCAGAAGATACTGCGCGCTGATGACCCGATGAAGATACGCGAGTTGCTGGACAAGCTGAATGCCTGATTTCAGCAACGGGCGCATGTACAGCCATGGGAGTTGGCTCCGGCAATCTTGCGGTGCTCCATCCTCAAGAAGGACAAGGCCGATACATGCTCAATGTGTTCTGGATCTTGGTGGGCGTGATCGGGATGCTCAGGGCGGGAGGACTCCTTAATTGACAGCGATTCGTAAAACAAGGAAACTTCACTCAGTGCCGATTTGACATCAGCTTGCGGGGCACTTTAAAAATACCAGCTAAAGCGAGGCAACCCGTCCCGCGCAAGCTGGACGGGTTTTTGTTTTTTGGTAACAACGGGTCTTGAAATTTGTTGTGCGGGATGAAGCGCAAGGAGCCGCGCAGCGAATGACGAGACATACCGTACAGGTAGGCGAGGATTGAGCGAGTACGCGACACAGCGATTCGCCCGCAAAACAAATTTATGAGTAACTCTGTAGGTATCGTCAGCGCGCAACGCGCATTATTCGACACCCCGCTGGTTTTCCGCAGCGGTGCGGTGCTGCCGCGCTATGAGCTGGTGTACGAGACCTACGGCACGCTGAATGCCGACAAATCCAACGCGATCCTGATCTGCCACGCGCTGTCAGGGCATCATCATGTCGCCGGCTATTACGCCGATGACCCCGGGAACGTGGGCTGGTGGGACAGCATGATCGGGCCCGGCAAGCCGATCGACACCGGCAAATTCTTTGTCATCGGGCTGAACAACCTCGGCGGTTGTCATGGCTCGACCGGCCCGTCCACGATCGACCCCGAAACCGGACGCGCTTATGGGGCGAGCTTCCCGGTGATTACGGTGGAGGACTGGGTCGAGTCGCAGGCGCGCCTCGCCGACCTGCTCGGTATCGGGCAATTTGCGGCAGTGGTCGGCGGCAGTCTGGGCGGGATGCAGGCCCTGCAATGGTCGCTGGCTTATCCCGACCGGGTGCGCCACGTGTTTGCGATCGCCGCCGCACCGCGCCTCACCGCGCAGAACATCGCGTTCAACGATGTGGCGCGCAACGCCATCCTCACCGACCCGGATTTTCACGGCGGCGATTTCTACCGGCACAACGTGGTGCCGACGCGCGGTCTGCGCCTGGCGCGCATGCTGGGACATATCACCTATCTGTCCGATGATGCGATGGCGGACAAGTTCGGGCGCGAGTTGCGCGGCGGCAAGTTCAATTACAGTTATGAAGTCGAGTTCGAGATCGAGTCCTATCTGCGCTATCAGGGCGACAAGTTCGCCTCTTATTTCGATGCCAACACCTATCTGCTGATGACCAAGGCGCTGGATTATTTCGATCCGGCACACGAGTTCGGCGGCGACCTGAACAAGGCATTCGCGCGCGCCCGGGCGGATTTTCTGGTGGTGTCCTTCTCAACGGACTGGCGTTTCTCCCCGCAGCGCTCACGCGAGATCGTGCGGCCGTTGCTGCATAACCGGCGCAATGTCAGCTATGCGGAGATCACCTCGGCGCACGGGCATGATTCGTTCCTGATGCAGGATACCTATTACTTCAGCGTGATGCGCACTTACCTTGAGCGCATCTCCAAGGAGATTTCCGCATGAAGTTGGAAAAACATGTCAGCCACGGATTAGCACGGATGGTCACGGATGAACACCGAACCCTCATCCGTGCAAATCTGTGTCCCTCAGTGGCTAATTCAGGATTCTGATATGAGCGCACACGATCCTGTCGAACTTTCCGCCGCCCGCCCTGACTTTGCCGCGATCGCCGCGTGGATACCCAGGGGCGCGACGGTGCTCGACCTCGGCTGCGGTGACGGCAGCCTGCTGCGCTATCTCAAGGACACCCGCGAGGTAAAAGGTTACGGCGTGGAGATCAGCGATCCCGGCATCCTGTCCTGCATCAGCAACGGTGTGAACGTGATCCAGAACGACCTGGATTCCGGCCTCTCGGATTTCGAGAGCAATTCGTTCGATTACGTGATGCTGTCGCAGACGCTGCAGGCCACACGCCATACCGAGGCGCTGATACAGGAAATGCTGCGCGTCGGGCGCGAGGGTATCGTCAGCTTCCCCAACTTCGGTTACTGGCGCAATCGCCTTCATGTGCTGCGCGGCAACATGCCGGTTTCCACCGAGTTGCCCTACCAGTGGTACGACACGCCGAATGTGCACCTGTGCACGCTGCATGACTTCGAAACGTTTTGCCGCGATCACCGCGTCGCGGTGCTTGAGCGCCGCGTGATGACCGGTGAGAGCGAAGTGCAGGTGTTGCCGAATCTGCTCGGCAGCACCGCGGTGTACCGTTTCAAACGTGCCGGGTAGGGGCGTGATTCATCACGCCCAGAACTTGTCAGGCATCAAAGATGGGCGTGATGAATCACGCCCCTGCAAGTAAAGGCGCTTATGTCTGTCTGGCAACAACTCTTCACCCGCCGTATGCTGATCTGCGTGTTCACCGGGTTCGCCTCCGGCTTGCCGCTGTACCTGTTGTTCAACCTGGTTCCCGCCTGGCTGCGCAGCGAAAATGTCGACCTCAAGACCATCGGCTTGTTCGCGCTGATCCAGTTTCCCTACACATGGAAGTTCCTGTGGTCGCCGCTGCTCGACCGCTATGTCGTGCCCGCATTTGGCAGGCGGCGCGGCTGGATGCTGCTGACCCAGATCGGCTTGCTGGTAGTGATCGCCGCGATGGGCGCATTCTCGCCGCAAAGCGATCTGCACATCATCGCCTGGATCGCCACCCTGCTCGCCTTTCTCAGCGCCACGCAGGATATCGTGCTGGATGCCTACCGCCGCGAATTGCTGGCGGACAATGAACTGGGGCTGGGCAATGCGGTGCATGTGAATGCCTACCGCATCGCCGGCCTGGTGCCGGGTTCGCTGTCGCTGATCCTCGCCGATTTCCTGCCGTGGAGCACGGTGTTCATCATCACCGCGTTGTTCATGCTGCCCGGCATCGCGATGACGCTGCTGGTACAGGAGCCCCACCGCGCCGCCCCGCCCCGGACGTTGCGTGAAGCGGTGGTCGAACCCTTTCACGAATTCATCACCCGCAAGGGTTGGCAAAGCGCGTTGCTGATCCTCGCTTTCCTGTTCTTCTACAAACTCGGCGACAGCATGTGCACCGCGCTGGCCACGCCGTTCTATCTGGACATGGGTTTCTCCAAGACCCAGATCGGGCTGGTCGCCAAGAATGCCGGGCTGTGGCCCGCCGTCATCGGCGGAATGCTCGGCGGCCTGTGGATGGTGAAGATCGGTATCAACCGCGCGCTGTGGCTGTTCGGCGTGGTGCAGGTGGTCTCTATCTTCGGCTTTGCCTGGCTGGCATCGGTGGGACACCACGCCGAGATCACCCCGGTGGAACTCACACAACTCGCCATCGTGATCAGCCTCGAAGCCTTGGGCGTGGGTCTGGGCACTGTCGCTTTCGTCGCCTTCATCGCCCGCTCCACCCATCCCGCCTATACCGCAACCCAGTTCGCGCTGTTCACCAGCCTGATGGCGGTACCGCGCACCTTCGCCAATGCCGCCACCGGCTGGCTGGTGGAGGCGATGGGCTGGACGGGATTCTTTCTGTTGTGCGCGGTGCTGGCGATACCGGGGATGCTGTTGCTGCTGAAGGTTGCGCCGTGGGGTGAAGAGTCGAAATTAAAAGCGTAGGGTGCGTGGAACGCACCCTACGCGGGCTGCTCGGTGGCGGATGAGGGGGGAAAGGAAAATAAAACCGTTAATCGTAGGGTGGGCAACAAGTTGCCCGCCGATTATTGAATCGGCCGCGTGGGCACGCCGTGCCCACCCTACCGGGCTTGCGGTTTTCGGTCTTCTTCCCCTGTGTGCCGCCGAGTAGCGGAGGCTGGTCAGGGGATGTCGGCGAGGACTGTTTGAGCACGCAGTGCGAGTTCCGCAGCCGCCTGACCAGTCGAGCAACGCAGGGTATCCCGCAGGGGCGGTAAACCGGGGGCGCTTTCTTTGGGTTACCTTTCCTGGCAAGACAAGAAAGGTAACTTGCTGCCGGGCAACCCCCGGCGATTCTGCGATTGCGTCAAATCTTTCTTACAAACACCTTGGATTTCCGCTGAAAGTTATACAGCGACTTCTTCTGCGCGGGCAGCGCGGACACATCGCTTTCGACGAAGCCGCGTTCGATGAACCAGTGTGCGGTGCGCGTGGTGAGCACGAACAGTTTTTTCAGCTTCTGCGACTTGGCGATGTCTGCCATGTGGTTAAGGATGGCCTCGCCGTAGCCGTGATCGCGGCTCTGAGCTTCCACCGCCAGGCAGGCGAGTTCGGCGGCGGCTTCATCCGGGAATGGATACAGCGCGGCACAGCCGACGATGCGGTGGTCGTGTTCCAGCACCACGAAGCGGTCGATCTCCTGCTCCAGCAGTTCGCGGTTGCGCCGCACCAGGATGCCTTCCTCTTCCAGTGGACGCAGCAGTTTCAATATCCCGCCGACATCTTCGATGCTGGCATCGCGCAGCGTGTTGAGCGTGCTTTCCACCACCATCGTGCCGATGCCATCGTCGCTGAACAATTCCTGCAACACCGCGCCGTCGGTGTGCCGGCTGATCAGGTGGGTGCGTGCCACCCCGGCTTCGCAGGCGCGTATCGCGCAGGGCAGGAACAGCGACACGTCGCCCGGCAATTTTCGTTTTGCACCCTTCGATGATTGGGGAGCAAGCACGTCCTGTGCCTGGGCGATGGTAAGTTCCTTGAGCAACGCGCCCTTTTTGTCATGCACGCCGTCGGTGTCCATCAGGAACATCAGTTTGTCGGCATCGAGCGCGATGGCGGTGGCGGTGGCGACGTCTTCCAGCGTGACATTGAACACCTCCCCGGTGGGCGAATAGCCGAGCGGCGAGAGCAGCACCACCTCGCCGAATTCCATGCGATCATTTAATGCGGCGACATCCACCTTGCGCACGCTGCCGGTGTGCTGCATGTCCAAGCCGTTGATGATGCCGATGGGTTGCGCGGTGATGAAGTTGCCGCCAGCCACGCGGATGTCGGCATTGGCCATCGGCGAATTGGGCAGCCCCATCGACAGCAGTGCCTCGATCTCCACACGCACCCGTCCGACCGCTTCCTTGACGCACTGCATGGTCTCGGCATCGGTCATGCGGATGCCGTGATGATAGGTGTCACCAAGATTGTTCTTCGCCAGATGTTGCTCGATCTGCGGGCGCGCGCCGTGCACCAGCACAAGCCGGATGCCGAGACTGGCAAGCAGGTTGAAGTCATGCGTCAGTTCGACGAACTTGCCGTCCGCGACCACTTCGCCGCCAAAGGCGATCACGAAAGTGCGGCCGCGGAACGCGTTGATATAAGGCGCGACGGAATGGAACCAGGTGACGAAGTCAGCGGAGGTGGTGATCGGCATGTGAATATCCCTATATAGTTGTGCGCATCATGCCGCGCTACGATTCATCTAGCAACTTTCCTGCGATAGCCCAATTCTCGTCGGGCAACTCGTCAAACGCTATATAGGTATACGACTTCGGTTTGAGCGCGATGCGTTCCAGTGTGTCGGTGATCTCGGCGGCAATGCTGGCTTTCTGTTCGCGGGTCAAGGTGCCGGCGATGCGGATGTTGACGTAGGGCATGGTGGCCTCCTCAAATAATGTTGACGGTCGTAGGGGCGTATGGCAATACGCCCCATGATGTGGAATATCTCCCAAAGATCGACGAATGCCAACCGAAGGGCGTATTGCCATATGCCCCTACGAAAAATCCCCCCACAGCGTTTGCAATGCCGCTAATCCGGCGACAGCAGCGGTCTCGGTGCGCAGCACGCGCGCACCCATGCGGATGGAGGTGAAGCCGCAATGCAGTGCGCTATCACTCTCTGCCTGGCTGAAGCCACCCTCCGCGCCGATCAGCAACACCACTTTGCCCTGCGGTTTGGCTTGGGTGTGCAGCGCGACAGCACCTTGCGGCAGCAAGATCAGTTTCGCGGCCGGCGATTCCCGCATTTGCTGCAACCACACCATGATGTCCAGCGGCGCCAGGATCTGGGGCAGCACATTGCGTCCGCATTGCTCGCAGGCGGAGATCGCGACCTGCTGCCAATGCTCGATGCGCTTTTCGACTCGCTCGGCGGATAATCTGGCCACGCTGCGCTCGGTGTCGAGCGGCTGGATCACGGTGACGCCCAGTTCGGTTGATTTCTGTATCACCCAGTCCATCTTTTCGCTGCTCGTCATGGCTTGCGCCAGCACCACCTGCAGCGGTGATTCACGGTCGGTGTCGGTTACGGCCATATTCCCGACGACCACGCGCTTGCCGCCGATTTCGGCGATCACGCCAACACATTCGTTGCCGATGCCGTCGAATATCTGCACCGCATCGCCCTCGCGCAATCGCAGTACCCGCGATGCGTGATGTGCCGCATCCGGCGGCAACTCGAGCGACCCGCTGGGCGGCAGCGGCGGTGGACAATAAAAACGCGGCATGTTGAACCGGACAAGTCGTAAAGATGGGCGTGATAATATAACGGCCCAAAGGATATTGTCAGGAATATGAAATGGCCAGTTTGCAACCGCCCATCTGTGATTTTGGATGGAAAGCCCGTGATTTCGATCTGCCCGGTGTGGATGGCAATCGTTATGACCTGGCCAGCGCACGTGGCAAGAACGGCCTGCTGGTGATGTTCATCTGCAATCACTGCCCGTACGTGAAATCCATCCGCGAACGTATCATCCGCGACACGCGCGAGCTGCAACAGCACGGCATCAGCAGCATCGCCATCATGTCCAATGATCCGGCCGAATATGCGGAGGACTCCTTTGACAACATGAAACTGGTGGCGCAGCAATACAACTACCCGTTCCCTTATGTGCGGGACGAGTCGCAGCAAGTCGCAAAAGATTACGGCGCAGTCTGCACCCCGGATTTCTTCGGCTTCAACGCCAACCTCGAGCTGCAATACCGCGGTCGCCTTGATGCGTCGCGCAAGGAGGCGATCGCCGCAGCGCCGCGGGATCTGTTCAACGCGATGCTCCAGGTGGCGCGAACCGGGCAGGGGCCGCGCGAGCAGATCGCCAGCATGGGCTGCTCCATCAAATGGAAAAGCGAAGCGCAACACGGCCAGCGGAAAGAGTCATGAATAATCCGACCCCAAGCGGCACGAGTGCGCTGCTCAAGGCGGTGATCGCGGCAGTCAAGCTGGTGACGGCGGAAGAGATCATGCCGCGCTATCTCAAGGTGGCGCATCAGCACAAGAGCGATGGCAGCCTGTGTACCGAGGCGGACCTGGCCGCGCAGAGCGCGCTGACAAAAAAACTGCAGGCTATCCTCAATGTGCCGGTGCTGGGTGAGGAGATGACGGCAGCCGAGCAGCGCGCGTCGTGGAAGGCGGGTCATGCTGGCCTGTGGTGCATCGATCCGATCGACGGGACGTCCAACTTCGTGCGCGGCTTGCCGTATTTCGCGGTGTCCGTCGCGCTGGTGCACGCGGGCAGGAGCGAGATGGGCGTGGTGTATGACCCGGTGGCAAAAGAGATGTTTGCCGCCGAGCGCGAACGCGGCGCATTCCTGAACGGCGAAAAACTGGCCGGTCGCGGGGTGGTGGTTGATCTGGCGCAAGCCTTGGCCTGTGTGGATATGAAACGGCTGAAAAAGAAACTGGTCACGCATCTCGCGACCGACCCGCCGTATTCCTCGCAGCGCAATTTCGGCGCAAGCGCGCTGGACTGGTGCTACACCGCAACCGGCCGTTACGACATGTATCTGCACGGCGGCCAAAAGCTCTGGGACTATGCGGCCGGTTCATTGATCCTGTCGGAGTCGGGCGGCCATTCCTGCTGCATCGAGAACGATGATTTCGCGCTGGGCGATATCTGGCAGCGTTCGGTGATCGCGGCGCGCGATCAAAAGCTGTTTGAAGAATGGAAAAGCTGGATACGGGCGCAGCAATAGAGGCAGCCGTTAACAAAGCATGAACCGCAATCAGCCACGGATAGACACGGATAATCGGGTTAGCGAATTGCACCAGGCGTCCAACAATCCGGCTTTACCGAAAGATGATTTTATCCGTGCTTATCCGTGTTCATCCGTGGCTGGATTATTTTTTCAGGGAAAGCACAGGGAATGAAAATATTGATACTCGGAGCCGGGCAGGTCGGTTCGACAGTGGCGGAAAGCCTGGTCGGCGAGGCCAATGACATCACCGTGGTCGACACCGATGGCGAGAAGCTGCGCGAGTTGCAGGACAGGCTGGATCTGCGCACCCTGAAAGGGAATGCCGCGCATCCCTCCATACTGGAACAGGCGGGAATTGCTGACACCGACATCCTGTTGGCGGTCACGCAAAGCGACGAGGTCAACATGGTGGCGTGCAAGCTGGCCGCCAGCCTGTACAACACCCCGACACGCATCGCGCGGATACGCGCCACGGATTATCTGGAGCGCCGCGAGCTGTTCAATTCGGATAATTTCTGCGTGGATTTTTCGATTTGCCCGGAGCAGATACTCACCGAATATATAGTCAAGCTGATCGAGTTTCCCGAGGCTTTGCAAGTGCTGAAGTTCGCGGCCGGCAGGGTGTCGCTGGTGGCGGTGCGCGCAGTCGAGGGCGGGCCGCTGGTCGGCCGCCCGTTGCGTTACCTGCGCACCGATATGCCGCAGATCGATACGCGTGTGGCGGCTATCTTCCGCAAGGATCGCTCGACCGACATGAACGGCGACACCGTGGTCGAAGCCGGTGATGAAGTGTTTTTCATCGCCGCGACCGAACATATCCGCACCGTGATGAAAGAGTTGCGGCGCATGGACAAGCCCAGCAGGCGGGTGATGATCGTCGGTGGCGGAAACATCGGGCGGCGCCTAGCCAAGACCCTGGAGCGCAGTTATCAGGTCAAACTGATCGAACACAATAAAAAAGCCTGTGCGAGCCTTGCGGCTGAGCTGACCAATACGCTGGTGCTCAACGGTGACGGCACGGATGAGAAATTGATGCTGCAGGAGAACGTCGGCGAGGTGGATGTGTTCTGCGCGCTCACCAACGACGACGAGAACAACATCATGTCCGCCCTGCTTGCCAAGCAGGGCGGCGCCCGCAAGGTGATCGCGCTGATCAACCGCAGCGCCTATGTGGGTTTGGTGCAGGGCGGCAAGATCGATATCGCCATTTCACCTGCGCAAGTGACGATAGGTTCATTGCTGGCTTATGTGCGCCAGGGTGATGTGGCGGCGGTGCATTCCTTGCGGCGCGGCGCGGCAGAGGCGCTGGAACTGGTGGCGCACGGTGATCGCCAGTCCTCCAAAGTGGTGGGACGGCGGATCGATGAGATCGAATCGCCGAAAGGCGCGACCATAGGCGCCATCGTGCGCGGCGAGCAGGTCATCATCGCCCACCATGACACGTTGATCGAAGCGGAGGACCACATCATCGTGTTCGTCAACGACAAGCGCAAGGTGCGCGAGGTCGAAAAACTGTTCCAGGTTAGTCTCGGCTTCTTCTGATGCGGCGCGCATTGACCGTCATCCATGCTTTGGGGCTGATGCTGGTGATGTTCAGCATCACTTATCTGCTGCCTGTCGTCGCATCGCTGGTTTATGACGATGGCACGCTGATCGATTTTTTATTGGCCATGGTGTGGACTGCCGGCATTGGTTTGCTGTTGTGGTTGTTGACGCGCCGCTACAAGGGCGAGCTGTCGATACGCCACGGCTACCTGCTGGTGGTGGCGATGTGGACGGCGATGCCCGCGGTGGCGACCCTGCCGCTGTTGCTGATGCTGCCGGGATTATCGTTCACTGACGCGTATTTCGAGACCATGTCCGGTATCACTACCACCGGCGCAACGGTGCTCACAGGACTGGACAGTCTGCAGCCCGCTATCAATGTGTGGCGGCACGAACTGCAATGGCTGGGCGGCATGGGCATCATCGTGCTGGCGGTCGCGGTGCTGCCGCTGTTGGGCATCGGTGGACGCCAACTGTTCAAGGCCGAGACGCCCGGTCCGATGAAGGAT
The DNA here is from genome assembly GCA_041741275.1 of Gallionella sp. Lineage (GTDB taxonomy): Bacteria > Pseudomonadota > Gammaproteobacteria > Burkholderiales > Gallionellaceae > Gallionella. The sequence goes on along the minus strand of JBGSKJ010000082.1, from coordinate 27,811 downwards.
GCAGCACTGACTCCGCGTATCGCCGACACCGCGCGCAACCTATGGGCGGTCTATCTGAGTGTCACGCTGGCGTGCATTGGTGTACTGAAATGGGCGGGGATGAACTGGCTGGATGCGATCTGTCATGCTTTTGCAGCATTGTCGCTGGGCGGATTCTCCACACACGATTCCAGCGTGGGCTATTTCAATTCGCCGTTGATCGAGGTAGTACTGATCGTATTCATGTTGATTGCGGCAATTAATTTTGCTTCACACTTTCTGGCGTGGCGAGGCAAAAGTCTGAGGGTTTATCTGCATGATGCAGAGGCGATCGCGACGCTCATCCTGATCCTGGGGAGTTGCATCGGTATTGGGGTGTTCCTGTGGTGGCAGGGGGTGTATCCGGTGTTCTGGACGGCGTTGCGCCATGCCAGTTTTAACCTGGTGTCGATGGCAACCGATTGCGGTTTTGCCAGCGTGGATTTCAACCAGTGGCCGATGTTCGCGCCGATGTGGATGTTGTTTCTGAGCTGTATCGCAGTCAGTTCCGGTTCCACCGGCGGCGGCATCAAGATGATACGCACGCTGGTGCTGGTCAAACAGGCCGGGCGCGAGTTCGTCAAGCTGTTGCACCCTGCAGCGGTCAACCCGATGAAGATCGGCGGGCATGTGATTGCCAACAACATCGTGTTCGCGGTGCTGGGCTTCATCTTTTTATATTTCATGAGCGTGGCGATTCTGACCTTTGTGCTGCTGATCACCGGGCTGGACTTTATCTCCGCATTCTCCGCGATCATTGCTTGTATCAACAATGCGGGCCCGGGTCTGGGTGTGGTGGGTCCGGCCGGCAATTACGCGGGATTGACTGGTTTCCAGACCTGGGTATGCACGTTTGCGATGCTGATCGGTCGGCTGGAAATATTCACTGTATTGATCCTGTTCACCCCGCATTTCTGGCGGCGCTAAAATCGCCATGACAGCGGCGGCGAGATACGTTAGCATTGGCTAATCGAAATCGTTCAAACAGGGATGATGAGCAAGACCGTGCCAAAGCAAGAAGGAGCCAGATGAGCGAGGACCTGCCATTATCAGGGGTGAAAGTGTTGCTGATCGACGACAGCAACACCATCAGGCGCAGCGGAGAAATATTCCTGTCCCAGGCGGGGTGCCAGGTCATTCTTGCCGAGGACGGTTTCGACGGCCTGGCCAAAGTGGTGGATAACAAGCCCGACATCATTTTCGTCGATGTGATGATGCCGCGTCTGGATGGTTATCAGACCTGCGCGCTGATCAAAAAAAACCAGTATTTCAGAAACACCCCCGTGGTCATGCTGACCAGCAAGGATACGCTGTTTGACCGCGCCCGCGGCAAACTGGTCGGCGCGGATCAATATCTGCTCAAGCCCTTCAACAAAAAGAGTCTGATCGAGACCGTCATGCTGCATACCCAGGACAAGAAGGAATTGGATTATGGCCATTAAACGGATACTGGTGGTGGACGATTCGGCAACCGAGCGCCACATCCTCGACGGGATATTGAGCAAGAAAGGTTTCGAGGTCTCTTTTGCCGAGGACGGTGAAAAGGGTGTGGTTCAAGCCAAACTGTCCAAGCCGGACCTGATCATCATGGATGTGGTGATGCCGGGAATGAACGGCTTTCAGGCGACCCGCGCGATCACCAGCGATCCGGAAACAAAGCATATCCCGGTGATCATTTGCACCACCAAGAACCAGGAGACCGACAAGGTTTGGGGTGTGCGCCAGGGCGCCAAAGACTACGTGGTCAAGCCGATAGACGCCGCGGATCTGTTGCGCAAGATCGCTGCGCTGGCTTAGGCTGAGCCGGGACAACCATGTCAAAGCGGCTCAATCTGCGCGAATTCCAGCAAAACCTGATCGACCGGCTGCAGATCAACGATCTGTCCGCAGCCCGGGTCGACACGCTGGGCGTGCAGATAGCCGGGCGGGATTGGCTGGTGGACATGGTGGATATCAGCGAGGTATTGCCGCTGCCCGCGCTGACCGGGGTGCCGTTCACCAAGCCGTGGTTTCGCGGCATTGCCAATGTGCGCGGCAACCTGTACAGCGTGGCCGACATTGCGGCCTATGAGGACAGCGGGGCAACCACTTCGACAGGCTCAGGACAGGCATCCGGAGATGCCGGCAATCGCGTGCTGCTGGTAGCCGAGAGATTTGAATTCAATGCCGCGTTGCTGGTCGATCGTGTGCTGGGACTGCACGACGCGCGGAACTGGAGCCAAAGCGAAGTTGATGGGCGTGTCGAGTATCGGGACGAGGAGGGCGCGTCCTGGCACAAGCTGGATGTGCGCGGTCTGCTGGAGCAGGCGGAGTTTTTGCAAATAGGCGTTTAGTGATTCCCTTTGGGGAGAGGAACAACATGGCATTCAAACCGACATTATCCAAGTCCAAATTGAAGGTGTTTGGCGCAGCCGCGGCAATCTTCTTTGTGATGACAGCGATTGCCGCCTATATGAACAATCTGGAAGAACGCAACAATGTGCGCTACGTTGGACTTTCCAGCCAGTTGCTGATGCTGTCACAGCGGCTCGCCAAAGATGCGCAACAGGCGCTATCCGGAATCCCGACCGCGTTTGACGCGTTGACGGAGAGCAAGACAAGTCTGGTGAATATCCTGGCCAAGCTCGACAAGGGTGACGGTACGCTGCCTGCGACCACAGGACGGGCGCGTGCCGCATTGGATGACTTGATCAATATATCCGGCAATACGCTGCAGAATGTGCAGACACTGGAAAGCGGGCGTGCCGGGCTGGTCACATTGGCGAATACCGTGGCGGCGATCAACACGGTGAGCACTGAATTCCGCAGCCTGACGCAGAACATGATGGAGTCATACCGGGGCGCCCAGAAAGAACAGGTGGCACGGTTTGCCCTGGCGACGGAACGCATCGGCAAGGATGCGAACATGGCTTTGGGGATGGATGCGACGATAGAGCAGGTGGCCCGGCTCGGGATCGATACTCTGGCAGCGGAAGAGAGCCTGGCAGCCCTGCCTGCGGAAGATGCCAATGCGGTGCGCGCCAGGGATCTGTTCGATGCCTACCGCAATAGCGTTCAGATCCTGGTCGCCCAGGTGCGCAACCTGGTGGCGGCCAAGAAAGCGGGCAGGGCGATCGTTGAGGATTCCGGTTTGTTGCTGACCGGGGCGCAAAGTCTGGTGGACGCCTATCAGTTATCTTCGTCCGGACGGCCTGCCGCACTCGCCACTGCCGGGTTTGGTTTGTTGTTTCTGCTGTCGCTGCTGCTGTTGGCCAAGGCGTATATGAACAATTCCCGTTACCGTACCGAGGATGCGGTGCGCATCAACCGGCAGAACCAGGATGGGATCTTGCGATTGATGAACGAGCTGAATGATCTGGCGGAGGGTGATCTGACCGTGCGCGCCACTGTCTCGGAAGACATCACCGGTGCGATCGCCGACTCGGTGAATTACACCACCGAGGAGTTTCGCAAATTGGTGGCGCGGATCAAGGCCGCGGCGGAACAGATGGAACGCGCGACCAGGGATGCCGAGGATATTTCCAAGGGGCTGCTGGAAGCCACACAAAAGCAGGCACAGGAAATCCAGGGGGCCGGCGATGCGGTGCAGTTGATGTCCCAGTCCATCAAGGAAGTGGATTCCAGCGCGGCACAATCTGCCGATGTGGCGCGCCGTACTTTGGCGGCGACCCAGCAGGGCGCACAGGCGGTGCGCAACACGATCAGCGGTATGGACGGTATACGCGAGCAGATCCAGGACACTGCCAAACGCATCAAGCGACTCGGCGAAAGTTCGCAGGAGATCGGCGAGATCGTCGATCTGATCTCGGACATCACCGAACAGACCAATGTGCTGGCCTTGAATGCCGCGATCCAGGCGGCGTCTGCCGGTGAAGCGGGACGGGGTTTTTCGGTGGTGGCGGAAGAGGTGCAGCGACTGGCGGAACGTTCCGCCGAGGCGACCAAGCAGATCGGCGGGCTGGTGAAAACCATCCAGGGCGACACCCATGACGCGGTGGCGGCAATGGAAAAGAGCATATTGGGTGTGGTGGAAGGTGCGGTTCTGTCCGATATGGCCGGCCAGTCGCTGAAGGAAATCGAACAGGTGTCGAACGAACTGGCAACCCTGATCAACAGTATTTCTGTATCGACCCAGGTGCAAACCGACATGGCCGGCGAAGTGGCCGGTGTGATGCAGGACATTCTTCAAATTACCGTGCAGACCACCGAAGGCACGCGTCTGACGGCCAATTCCATCGCGCAGTTGACCACCCTGACTTCGGATCTGCGCGGTTCGGTGGCCGGCTTCAAATTGTAATATCGACCAAGACCGCCCATGTCCAACAACGCTCCATTTGATCTTGACGCGCTGGCCGCCGTGAAACCCGGCCTGGATGGCGCGCTGGCCGAGATCAGCGCGCAGTTGGAGCGGTATTTTGTTGCCCCCGGGAATAATGCGGCGGCGCTGGAAACGGCGCGTGAAGAGTTGCGCCGTCTATTGGGCGTATTGAAAATGGTGGGTCTGGACGGTGTGGCGGTATTTTGTGCCGAGTTGGAGTCCGCCCTTGGCGAACTGGCAGCCGATCCGCGACAGGTTTCCGGGATGCGCAGCGATGTGTTGCGTCGCGCCTTGTCCGCTGCCTTGCACTATCTCGATGCGCTGGCCAACGGTGCGGGTAACGCCGCACTGCGTTTGTTTCCCCAATATCTGGAGTTGCAGCAGTTGCGCGGCCTGGAGACGGCGTTCGAAATCGATCTGTTTTTCCCGAATCTTGCCGTGCGATTGCCGCAACTGGTACTGGGTTCCCCTCCCCAGGGCGATGCGCGGGCAAGCCTCAAGGTATTGCGCAGCCAGTATCAGCAAGCACTGCTGCGCTGGCTGCGGCAGGAGGATACCGCGGCAGCGCTGCAACAGATGCAGCAGGTGCTGGAGGGCGTGATGCGCTGTGTGCCGCAGGATGAAAGCCGCGCATTCTGGTGGGTGGGTTGCGGTTTGCTGGATAGTCTGAAGCTGGACGGTTTGCCGCCCGAGTTGAATGCCCGCAAGTTGCTGGGCCGCATCGACCAGCAAATCCGCACGGTTGCCGAGGGCAGCAGCGCCGATGTACGGCCGGTCCTGAACGAGATGCTCTATCTGATCGCGCGCAGCCACGCCGTGGGTGAACGGGTGGAGACGATCAAGCGGGTTTATGCGCTGGATGATTACCTGCCGGAACTCTCGGCTTTGCCGCCCGGTGCGCTGGAAGAGACGCTGGGCGCCATGCGCGAGCAATTGCGCAGCGCCGAAGAATGCTGGGAGAAAGCCGTGCAGGGCGACGAATCGTCCTGCGAAAAATTCATCAGGCATGCCGAACAGCTTGTGTCGCAGAGCGGGAAGCTGGATCACAACACGCTGCAGTATCTGGCCGGGCAGATACAGGTGTTGTCGGAGTATGCGAGCACTCCGGAGCACGCGCGACTCATCGCGATAGATATGGCCATGGCCCTGCTGCTGCTGGGCAGCGGTACGGAGAATTACAACCGCCTCGACAGCGGCTTTCAGGAGCAGGCGCGCATCCTGTTCGAGCGCATGCAGGCCGCGGTCAAGCAACAGCCCGAGGACACGCGGCAACTGAGCGAGCTGGTCGAACTGCATTACCGGATGGAACAGGGCGAGGTGATGATCCCCCTGGCCAACGAAATGCTGGTGAACCTCCAGCATGTCGAACAGGGTTTGAATGCCTATTTCAACGGCGCGATCCCGTCTGAAGAATTGACCGGATTACTGCGCCTGCTGGACCAGATACGGGGCGGTTTGCTCATTTCGTCTCTGGACAAGGCAGAACAGTTGCTCGTGTCCATTCAGGACGAGGTGCGAAATTTCACGCAGAGCAAGGATGCTCCCAAACCTGCGGAAAGGTATGCCCTGGCCGATGCGATGAGCGCGCTGGAAAACTATATGCAACACCTGACGCATGGGCAGGCAAGTGATGATTCGGGATTGCAGAAGGCATCGACCGAAATAGCCAGGTTGCACCAGGCTCCGCAGGAAATCGTCCCGGTAGTCCCGCCTCAGGCGGCAGCACCGGCGCCTGTCACCCCGGTTGAGCCGATCCCGGTAGCCGCGCCGGTGGCAATCCCGGCAATCGAGCCGGCACAGCAAGCTGCGCCGGTGCCCGCCGCACCGGTCGCACCGGTTCAGGCAGCCGTACCGGTGGCCGGCGCTCCGGTAGTACCATCGCTGGCCGCACCTGTGACAACTGCACCGGCCCAGCCGCCGCAAGCGTCCGAGCCGGTGCAGCACCAGCAGGACGAAGACCAGGAATTGATCGACATCTTCCTGGAAGAGGCACAGGAAGTGCTCGGCAGCATGCGCGATAACCTCGAGATCTGCCAATTGCACCCCGGCAGCATCGACCCGCTGGTGAGCATAAGGCGCGGTTTTCATACCCTCAAGGGCAGCGGACGGATGGTCGGCCTGACCGATTTGGGGGAGGTCGCGTGGAGCGTCGAACGCGCCATGAACAAATGGTTGCAGGACAATCAACCCGCCACCCCGGGGTTGTTGCGCTTCATCGGTGCGGCGGTGGAGGCTTTCACCGGATGGGTGGAGGTGCTTCACAACCATGGCGAGCTGCATATCGAGGCGGACGACCTGGTAGCCACTGCGCAACGAATCGAGAACGGCCTCGACATGGAAACATCACCGGCCGCAACGGAAGCCGCAACGGAAGCCGAGGCAGCGCCCGGGCTGACTGGCGAACCTGAACCGGAACTGCCGTCGCTATCTGCATCCGAATTTGAACCCGAAATTTTACCCGTACCCGCACCCGAACAGGAAGCCGAGTCCGTGCCGGTATCCGAATCTGCGGAACAAGTTGTCATGGTGGGAGAGATAGCGCTATCGCAGGCGCTGTTCAACATCGCCAGCGCGGAGGCGGTGCAAAACGTGGCGATCCTGCAAGAGCAACTGGATGGGTTGTGCGCGGCAAAGCAACCTGTCGTGCAATATGATTTCATGCGCGCCGCGCACACGCTGGTTGGCCTGAACAGCACCATGGGATTCGGCGCCGCGGCGGATATGGCCGATGCGCTGGAGGGTTGGTTGCGGGCGCGGGTTGATCGGCCTTTCACCCTGGATGACGGGCAGTTGCAGATGCTTGAGCAGACCGTCGCCGCGCTGGGTGAAATGGTGTTGAGCATTTGCGACCGGAAAATGCCGCAGGGCCGCAGCGACCTGGTCGATCAGTTGCATGCCGGGACGGACAATCTGGGTGCGGCGATTGCAGCCCCGCTGAGCATTCCATTTGCAGAATTACAGTCGATCAAGGCAGAGCTTCTCAGGCCGGTTGGTGCCCACGCCGAAACCGGCACATTGCCGGTGTCCGATGAAATCGGGGTCAGCGCTGAAGCTGTCACCGATTCGGCAGGTATCGCCGCGACATTATTGCAGGCGAATATGCCCAGCCCGGACAAGTCGAGCGGGGTACTTGCCGAGGCTGAAGAGACACAAGTGCAGTCCGAAGAGCTTTTGGCCGGGCACCCGGATGACATCGACGAGCAGCTGTTGCCGGTGTTCCTCGAGGAAGCCGATGACTTGTGCCCGAAGATCGGTGCGGGACTGCGCGCATGGCGCGAGCATCCGCAAGACGAGCAGCAAGTGCAATTATTGAAGCGGTTGTTGCATACCATGAAAGGCAGTTCGCGCATGGTGGGTGCGATGCGCATAGGCGAGATCGCCCACGCAATGGAAGACCGTGCCGCGGCGGATGCACAGGCGCGCGAGGAAGCAGGATATTGGGACGCGCTGGATAGCGATTTCGATCTGGTCAACGCGCTGCTGGAAGAATTGCGCGGCGGCAAAGCCGTGGTCATGCCGGCCAAGGCAGCGGTAACCAAGGCGGCAGAGATCAGGCAGGCCGAAACCGGCCGGCGCGCCTCGGACCAGCAGGGCGGCGAACACAGGGTCGATCGCCGTGCGCCGCAGCAGGGCGCCGAGAGCGGCGTTCTGGGCAACGTCCTGCGCGTGCGTTCCGAAGTGGTGGACAGGCTGGTGAACGATGCCGGGGAAATCAGCGTGGCGCGTTCGCGCATGGAAGCCCAGTTGAGCGCTTTCAAGGAAGGCCTGATGGACCTGACTGCCAGCGTGGTGCGTTTGCGCCATCAGCTGCGTGAAGTGGAAATCCAGGCGGAAAGCCAGATGCAGGCGCGCGTTTCACTCGCGAAGGATAGCGCCGGAGAGTTCGATCCGCTCGAATTCGACCGTTTCACCCGCTTGCAGGAATTGACGCGTTTCATGAATGAAAGCGTGCATGACGTGCAGACCGTGCAGCGTACGCTGTTGAAGAGCGTGGATGAAACCGCCGCAGTGTTGCTGGTGCAGGGACGGCTTAGCCGCGAGTTGCAGCAGAACCTGATGAACGTGCGCATGGTGTCGTTCAGCAGCATCGCCGACCGGTTGTACCGCATTGTGCGCCAGACCGGCAAGGAGTTGAACAAGCGCGCCAACCTCGAATTGCAGGGTACCGGCGTGGAACTGGACCGCAGCGTGCTGGAAAGGATGATCGCGCCGTTCGAGCACTTGCTGCGCAATTCCATAGTGCACGGCTTGGAAAACGACCAGTTGCGCATGCAGCTCGGCAAGAACCCGATCGGTGAGATTTGCCTGAGCGTGCGCCAGGAAAGCAACGAGGTGGTGTTCGAGTTCAGTGATGACGGGGCGGGCCTGAATTATGCGAAACTGCGCGAAAAAGCCGTGGCCAAGGGCCTGTTTCAGGAAGACGAAGCGGTCAGCGACGCCCAACTGGCGCAACTGATCTTTACCGCCGGCCTTTCCACCGCGAGCGAAATAACGGAGGTCGCCGGACGCGGTGTCGGAATGGATGTGGTGCGCAGCGAAATCACCTCACTGGGCGGAACGATAGATGTCAAATCGCAGCGCGGGCAGGGCACGCAGTTCATCATCCGCCTGCCTCTCACGCTGGCTGTCACGCAGATACTGCTGGTGCGTTCGGGCGAATTGACCTATGCGATCCCGTCCGCCATGGTCGAGCAAGTCCGGCAGGTGAAATCGGCGGATATGAACATCCTGCATGGCGAGCAGAAAATCGAATGGCAGGACAGGATTTACCCGCTGCACTATTTGTCGCAATTGCTGAGCGACAAGGAGGTCGTCCAGGAAAACCATCCGCGCAACCCGGTGTTGCTGTTGCGCAGCGGCGAGCACCGCATCGCGCTGCATGTCGACGAATTACTGGGCAACCAGGAAGCGGTGGTGAAAAACATCGGCCCGCAATTGGCGAGGCTTCCCGGGATTGCCGGGGCGACGGTGCTTGGCAATGGCGCGGTGGTGCTGATTCTGAATCCGCCGCAGTTGGCGCAGCGCATCGCCGGTATCGGCAGGGCGGGCAAGGCGGCCAGGGCGGATACGCCGGCGAGTGTCAAGCCGCTGAGCAACCTGCCGCTGATCATGGTGGTGGACGACTCCCTTACCGTGCGCAAGATCACCTCCCGCATGTTGACGCGCGCCGGTTACCAGGTGGTGACGGCCACCGACGGCGTCGATGCGCTGGAGAAACTGGAAGAGTTCACCCCGGACGTGATGCTGCTGGACATCGAGATGCCGCGCATGGACGGATTTGCGCTCGCCAGGGAATTGAGGCGCGATCCCAAAACGCAGTCCCTGCCGATCATCATGATCACTTCACGCACTGCCGACAAACACCGCGACTACGCCATGCAACTGGGTGTCAACACCTACCTGGGCAAGCCTTATCAGGAAGACGAGCTGCTGCAAAACATCGCGGATTTTGTGGCGGAGCATAAATTGGACGCTTAGTACGCACATTCCGCGTTATACTTAAACTGCTGAAAAATGTTGCACTTAGAGAGTTGCATACGTGTTAGCCCAACACCAGAGAACACATGATGGCCAAGGAAAAAGACACTTACTCGGTTGAAGTCATCGGCTTTACCGAAACCGAGCAAACTGTGCTGGCCAGCGTTTTCGGTCTGTCCTCGCGGCGAGTCCCGAAGTTCCTGCGCCACAATTCGGCCGACACGCTTCCCGATATTTTTCTGGTCGATGCGAGCGATCCGGCGGCAATCAGGTCGCTTGCCGAACGCAATGCGGCGGGACAGATTCCGGCGATCCTGATCGGCGATTCGAGTTGCGGGACCCACTGGCCGGTTCTGGCCCGTCCGATACGCTGGATGAAACTTTTCCAGGCTTTCGACGTGGCGGTTGCGGCGCCGCCAGCCGCAATGCCGGTAAATTCTGCGCCACCTGTTGCAGCGGCAGTACCCGGCCCGATCATCCCGGTGAATATGCCCGCCAGTGTGCAGTCAGCCCCCCGGTTCGGCAACGCTTCCCCGCAGCTCCCCGTTACAAAAACCGCGGCGGAGGGCGATATGTCCGGTGCGCGCCCCGTCAAACTCTCCCAGGCCGACTGGGTGCTCGTGGTGGATGACAATCTCACGGTGCGTGAATTCATGAAGAACAAGCTGGCCGCGTTCAATTTCAACATCGACTATGCGGAGAACGGCGAACAGGCCATCGGTTTTACCGGGCAAAAACATTACACCTGCATATTCCTTGACGTGATCATGCCCGGCATCGACGGTTACCAGGTGTGCAAGCTGATCAAGTCCAACCGGGCCGCGCAAAAAACCGCGGTGGTAATGCTGACCAGCAAGGATTCGCCGTTCGACAAGATCCGCGGCAGCATGTCCGGTTGCGATGCGTACCTCACCAAGCCTGTTGACGAAGAAAAACTGCTCGAAACCATAGTCAAGTTTCTGCCAACCCGAAATTAGCCAGGGGCAAACATGACAGTCCGCAAGGTTTTATGCGTAGATGACTCTGCCGCAGAACTCAGCGCGCTGCGAAAAATTCTGAACGACGCGAATATCAATGTCGTGTTCGCAACCAATGGCAAAGATGCCATACAGTATGCAAAATCCGAACTGCCCGACCTTATTTTTCTTGATATTTTGATGCCCGACATGGACGGATTCAAGGTGATGCGGGAATTGCAGAAAGATCCCGTCACCAAAGATATCCCGGTGGTTTTTGTCTCCAGCAAAAGCCAGAAGGCGGATCAGGCGTGGGCCAAAATGCAGGGCGGCAGGGGCTTCGTGCCCAAGCCGGTCAACCCGGTGGCAATATTGGAGGCGATCAGCAGGTTTTGACGATTTCAGTCCGGATCTTGTTTGGAACGAACCGGAGTATTTGCCGGGCCGCAAGGCCGGCACACTTGTCTTGATCGTTCGGAATCAGAACAACCGGCAAACCAGGGAGAGGGCAACAATGGAAATTCGCGAAACACCCCGCCCTGAAGGCATGGGCTCCGGTTCAATCAAACCGTGGCAAGATCGAGATTTTGAAATATGCAGCAGCTGAATCCTGACCAGGCAGTCGACATCAATGCCCTGAAGGATCAGGTGGATGCCGAAATCGCGGCCAGGCTGTTGATCGAGGCCGATGCCGCGAACCATATACAACGCCGGGGATTCCGCATCGGCGAACTGAAGTTGCTGGTAAGCCTGGATGCCGCCAGCGAGGTGGCCGAGATACCGCCGCTGTTCCGTCTGCCCGGCGCGCCCGCCGGTGTCATCGGGCTGGTGAATCGCCACGGGCGGGTGATGCCGGTGGTAAATCTGCCGGTGTTATTCGGAATTCAACACGATCGTGCAGCAAGCGCATGGTTGCTGACCTGCGGACGGGGCGACGCGGCTATCGGCCTGCTCATCGACAGCTTGCCGGAGCGAAAGAAGTTCGCCCAGGATGATGAGATCAGTCTCGCGGAGGTTGCGCATCCGATCGCTGCGCACGCCAGGGCCGCCTATCGCGAAGGGCGGGATATCTGGGTGGATGTCGATTTCGGGGAGTTTTTCACCGCAGTATTGCAAGTCGACCCGTCAGCCGTTTGATAATATCAACCTTTGTCAGCCCGGAATTCAGGAGAACGTCATGTTTGCAACCATACGCGCCAAATTGCTGGCATTCAGTTTTGTTTCGGTGTTGTTCATCGTGCTGGTGGGTGGTGCCGGATATTATGGCTACCATGTGCTCAGCGGAGCGATCTCGGACACACAGGGAAGTTCCGATGCGGTCAACACGCAGCTCCGCGCGGAACTGGTGCAGGATGAAGTGCGTGCCGATGTGCTGCAGATCCTGCGCACGGCTAAAAGCGGCGATTCGGCGGCCCACGACGCGGCGGCCCACGACGCGGCCCAAAAGGAATTGAATGAACATCTCGAAGTTCTGACCGGACAGACGTCCAACAGCAGGATCCCGGACGCGCTTGCGGGAAAGGTCCGCCAGGCGGATGCGGACGTTCGTGCCGGCGAGGAAGCTTACGCCAGGTCGGCGCGGAATATCGCCGCGCTGGCAAACACCGGCAGCGGCGATGCCGAAGCGCAATTCAATGCGTTCAATGAGCAGTTCAACACCCTTAAATCCAACCGGAAGTTTTTGAACGATCTGGTTGCCGATGATATGAGCGCTTTGCGCAAGTCTGCCGATGCCGCAGCACTGCGCATTCGCGATATCGTGGCCGCGTCTGTCGTGGCGGCATTGATTCTGGTTTCGTTGTTTGCCGCTTACATATACAAGGGCATCGTAACCCCGCTGAACCAGTTGCTGAAAGCGATCGGCAAGGTCGATGCGGGCGCCTACGAGGTGCGCGTGAATCTGCGCAGCAGGGATGAACTGAATGCAGTGGGGCGGGCTTTCGACAAGCTGCTCGATGATCGCATCGCCACACTCAGCGATGCCGCAAGCGAGAACGAGCGCCTCAACAACTCCGTGATAGGACTGTTCACCGCGATGGGTGCCTTGTCCGAGAAGGACCTGACGATCCGGGCGCCGGTGACCGAGGACATCATCGGCACTTTGGGTGACGCCATCAACCAGTTGACCGATGTCACGGCGACCGTGTTGCATCACGTGACCAAGATCGCGGGCGTGGTGGAACATGCTTCCGAACGTATGAAGCAGCAGTCCGATGTGGTCAACGACATGGCCAAGGAGGAAGACGTCATCGTCGTCAGGCTGATTTCCAACCTGGAGACCGCGATGGCATCCATCGGAGAGGTGGCGATATTCGCGCGGGATTCGAGCCGGGCGGCGGCGGAAGCGACCAAGTCCACCGAGAGCGCGATGCAGACGGTGCAGGCGACCCTGAGCGGCATGAGCGCGATCCGGGAAACCATTTCCGAGATGGAGAAGCGCATCAAGCGGCTCGGCGAGCGTTCCCAGGAAATTTCCCAGATCGTCAATCTGATCAACACCATTTCCGAGCGCACCCACGTGCTTTCGCTGAATGCCGCGATGCAGGCGGCGATGGCGGGCGATGCGGGGCGGGGCTTTGCGGTGGTGGCGGAGGAGGTCCAGCGTCTGGCCGAGAATTCACGCCAGGCGACCGGCCAGATCGCCAATCTGGTGCAGAACATCCAGGTCGAAACGAATGACACCATTGCAACGGTGAACAAGACCATCGACCAGGTGGTCAAGGAGTCCGAGCTGGCGCATAACGCCGGCGAAAGGATGCGTGAGACGCACGAAGCCACGGCGCGGCTGGTGCGATTGGTCGCCACGATCGCGAGCAGCTCGGCCGAGCAGACCAGGATCGCCGCATCGCTGCGTTCTGCGGCTGACGAGATCACCCAGTTCACCGCCAAAACTGCCGAGCAGCTTGCCGCGCAGAATCAGAGCGCCGCCAGTCTCGTGACCTCCTCGAAGAAATTGATGGAATCGGTGTCGGTGTTCAAGCTGCCGCCGGCCGTGGTCTAGCGGTCGGGATGTTCATGTCGCGCGGAACCGATATACGAATAACATTTGTCCGGGCAGCCGAGCGCCGCGAGGCCCGGTAATTCTGGCCACCATGTCCATCGCAGCGCTCACCCCGTTCCTTTCCGAAATGCGCAGGGAACTGGCGCAAACCGCTCCCGACCTCGAGCGCTGGTTAGGCACGCTGTCAACTGCCGCCGGCGAAGATCCGTCATTGATGGAGGCCCTGGAAGACTATGCCACCCAACTGGAGCGTATCGGTCAAACGGCAGAGCTGATAGGCCTGGGCGGCCTGGGCAAATGGTGCGCAGCGTTCAGCGGGATTCTGCCCGGGGTCGTTTTTCTGGAAGGCGAAGCACGTGCGCTGGCGACCCGGCACCTGGCCGTCTGGCCGACCCTGGTCGACAACTATTTGCAGAAACCGGCAGATTTCGACGCCTCCATGGCGCTTGCCGAATTTCTGGCCAGTCCCGACTTCGGCCAGCCGGCCGATGAAAATGCCGGCCTGAGTCTGCTGGAAGCGCTGACCGCCCCCCCGGCCGTGCCTGAAGAACTGATGGCACAGCTTGCCAATGCCGAGGCACCGGTCAGCGTGAGCAGCGCGGACGTGTCGCTGGTTGTGCCGGATACCGTCGACCGTGACGTCTATGCCGCTTTTATCGACGAAGCCCCGCAAAATCTGGAGACATTTGCGGCGCTGACCTCGAAAATTGCCGCCGGCCTTGCGGATGGCAATGATATGCGCACTGCCAAGCGCATCGCGCATTCGTTCAAGGGTTCGGCCAATATCGTCGGCATACGCGGCATCGCCGCGCTCGGGCACCACACCGAAGATGTGCTTGAGTACTTCGAGCAGAATCCGCTGAAGCCGCCCCGCGCGCTTGGCCGGGCGCTGGTTGCGGCGAGCGATTGCCTCGCGCAGATGGTCGGTTACCTGCGCGGTGACGAGAGCGCGCCGGAAAACGCGCTCGAGGTGCTGAACGAGATCGTCGCCTGGGTCAACAAGGTCAAGTCAGGCGACATCGCAAGCATGACTGACGATGCGGAAGTGGAGGCCGCTCCCCGGGAACCTGATGCTGCCCGGCAGGAAGCGCCAGCCGCCCCTGTAGCAGAGGGCGAAGCGCAGGCCACATTGCGCGTGGCGGTGATTACCGTGGATGAGATGTATCGCCTGATAGGCGAGATGACGTCCAAGATCGCGCGGCTCGAATCGCAGGTGGCGATCGTCACCGGTCGTGCCCGGGCGCTGCTCAGCCATAACCTGGTGGTGCAGCAACGGGTCGTTGATATCGAAAAGCTGGTGATGCTGCGCGGCATGTCGCTCACGCCGGCGGACGCCATGGAAAACGAGTCCTTCGATCCGCTGGAAATGGATCGCTACAACGAATTGCATGGCGCCACCCGCGCGCTGGTGGAAGTGACAGCCGATGCCCGCGAGATGACGGACAACCTTGAAGTGAGTGTGGCAAACTTGCGTATCGAAGTGGCGCAGCAGTCCCAGATCAACAAGGAACTCCAGCACCAGGTCGTCTCGACCCGCCTGGCCCCGGTCAACTCGCTGGCTGCGCGCCTGACGCGCAATGTGCGCCAGACCTGTGTGCAAACCGGCAAACAAGCCGCGCTGGTCATCACCGGCGGGGATATCCAAGTGGACGGTGATGTGCTCAATAAACTCGCCGATCCGCTGCTCCACCTGCTGCGCAATGCGGTGGATCATGGTATTGAACTTCCAGACGACAGGACTGCGGCGGGCAAACCGGCCGAAGGCCGCATCGACCTCAATTTTTCGCGCCATGGATCCGGGATAGTTGTGACCATCCGCGACGACGGCAAAGGTCTCGATTATGAGCGCATCCGCGCCAAGGCCGTCGACCGCGAGCTGATACGTGCCGATCAGCAACTGACGCATGCCGAACTTGCCCGCCTGGTGCTGTTGCCGGGATTTTCGACGCGCGATCAGGTCAGCGAGATCTCCGGGCGCGGTGTCGGGATGGATGTGGTTGCGACACGTTTGGCCAATATCAAGGGAACCGTCGAGCTCAGTTCGGAGCCCGGACAGGGTTGCGAAGTCGTACTCAGGTTCCAGGCTTCGCTGGTGACCCAGCATACCCTGCTGGTGGAAGCGGGGAAACAACTGTTCGCCATCCCGATCCACTATATCAGGGAAGCCTTTCCGGGCGGACTAGGCCAGGTAAGACAGGTACAGCAGGAAGAGGGAAGCGGCAAGGGGGAAGTGGCAAACCCGGGCGAGGGATCCGCCCTGCTTCCCTGGCAATTCACCATACGTGATGAGAGTTTTCCGCTGCGCGATCTGGCGCCCCTTACCGGTTACCCGTCGTCCCCGCCCAGCGGCGAACGTTATGCCGCGATGCCCAAGGTGCTGATCCACACGCATGACGGCGTTATGGCCGTGCTGGTGGATCGGGTCGTCGAAAGCCGCAGTGTGATGGTGAAGACCATGGGGAAATACCTGCCGCGGGTGCATGGTGTATCGGGTGTCACATTGATGGGTGACGGCTCGCTGGTGCCTTTGCTCAATGTGCCGGAATTGCTGGTTGCACCCGTTACGGTCACGGCCGCCGCCGCCGATCTGGCTGCCGCCGCACGCCTTCAGGCGCGCAGGATACTGGTCGTGGACGATTCGCTTTCCGTGCGCAAGGGGCTGATGCAACTCCTTCAGGATGCGGCCTTTGAAGTCAAAGGCGCGGGTGACGGGATGGAAGCGGTCCGCGCGCTCGAATCCTTCCAGCCGCACCTGGTCTGTACCGACATGGAAATGCCGAACATGAACGGACTGGAACTCACCCAGCATCTGCGGATGAAAGAGACAACACGGCATCTGCCCGTCATCATGATCAGCTCCCGTTCGATGGACAAGCATCGCGAGCAGGCGATGCAGGCCGGGGTGGACATCTATTTGACCAAACCTTACACCGATGCCGATTTGCTCCGGCACGTGCATGCCGCCCTGCAGGCAAGTTCCATGCGCGAACCGGCCGCGGCCGACTGATCCGGCGCGGATGCCGTTGCAGATCGCCTCATCGCATTGTGATTCTATCTTAAACTGGGTAATATTTGCCCGGGTGACGGGCATGAATAATAAATGTCTGCCGCAAGTCAGGATGAGACTATGAATGGAACAACAGAGGTATTCAAATTATGAAAAATTACTCCCGTCTTGCCATGGCCGGTGTATTGGTCAGCAGCACTTTGCTGGCGGGAGACGCACTGCTTTACTTCAATAACCTGAAATATCTTCTGGCTGATGTGCTGCTGTTCCTGGCACTGCTGGCCTGCCTGGGTTATTTGTTCAAGCAACTCGATCTGGGCAGGGATCAATCGGCACCGGGCGGCCGCTTCATACAGGAAAGCAGCGCCTTCCATGTGCAACTGGGCAATGAGATTTCCGATCAGCTAAGTTCCGCGCATACCGAACTGGGCAATACCCAGGCGATACTCGGCGATGCCATAGTCAAGTTGGTCAGCAACTTCATCGCGATATCCGACGAAGTGCGCAATCTTTCCGACAATACCAACAAGTTCAGCAAGCAGATACACGGGCTGGTGAGCGATGTCAGCGACGCGCTGGTTGCCGCAGAACGCTCCATCAACGGGCTCGCATCCGGCGATATGTCGGTGGTGACGGATTCCAGGCAGCATGTGCAGTCCATGATCAAGGGTCTCACCGCGTTCAATGAGACCGTCAACCAGAATGCCGTCGAGCTCAACCTCATCAGCACAAAAGTCGAGCAGAACGTTTTGGTGGTGATATCTACACTGCAATTCCAGGATATGAGCACACAGTTGATCGAGCATGCCAGGTTGCGCATGACCGCCTTGCAGGAAGTTGCCAATGAAATGGGCAAGGGCGGGGGAGACCAGCAGAACAACAGTGATTATCTGGAACGTATCGCCGCCTACAATCGGCTGCTGGATAAGCACGTTGTGTCACTGAACAAGCAAAAAACCAACCCTGTAGCGCAGAAGGGTTTTGGAACGGGCGACATCGAGTTGTTTTAGCGCGGGCGCACAACCTTGTGCACCTGCAAGATCGCCAACATTGCATTTCCCGGGTAATTAATGCAATCTGATGCGGCAACGACAATTACCCATTAACACTTAACCGAGCGCGAAAAAATGGCCAAGATTATTTTAGCTGTTGATGATTCCACTTCCATCAGGCAGATGGTGGCTTTTACTCTTAAATCTGCCGGCTATGCCGTCATCGAGGCGGCTGATGGACAGGAGGGACTGGACAAGGCCAATGCCAGCGCCGATACCATCAGCCTGATCCTGACCGACCAGAATATGCCCAGGATGGATGGCTTGACCCTGATCAAAACTCTGCGCGGCCAGCCGCAGTTCGCGGCCACGCCGATTCTGATGCTGACCACCGAATCCAGCGACGAGATGAAGACGCAGGGCAAGGCGGCGGGTGCGACAGGCTGGCTGGTCAAGCCGTTCGACCCGCACAAGTTGCTGGAAGTGGTCAAAAAAGTGATTGGATAGCGACATTTTAGAGGTCTTGATTCCGGCTTATGCGCCAGCCAGAATTTCCCGCACCGTAAATCCAGGAAAAAGCCAATGTCCATCGACATGAGCCAGTTTTATCAGGCGTTTTTTGAGGAGAGCGCCGAGCATCTCGGGAGTATGGAAAGCCTGTTGCTCGCGCTTGACCTTGATGCGCCGGACGCTGATCAACTGAACGCCATCTTTCGCGCGGCACACTCCATCAAGGGCGGTAGCGGCACATTCGGCTTCACTGACATGACCGAAGTGACCCATATTCTGGAGACCCTGCTTGACCGCATCCGCAAGCACGAGATCGCCATCACTGCCGAAATGGTGGATGCCTTTCTGCTGGCGGTCGATGTGCTGCGCGAGATATTGGGCGCGCACCAGGGCGGGCGCATCGCCGATAGCAGGGCAGCGATCGAACTATGCGTCAAACTGGAACGCCTGGCGGAGGGGCTGCCGCACAACGACGGGGTGCCCGGCGGCGGCAATACCGCCCGGATGAAGTCTGGAGACGGGTCGCCTCTCCCGCCGCAGCATACCTACCAAATCCGGTTCGCCAATACCCCCGCCTTCCCCGGCAAAAAACATCTCGTTAATCTGCTGGAAAACCTGGGCAGCATCGGCAACATCGAAAATCAACAAATCACCGCCGAGGAAGTGAAACTATCCCTGACAACCGGTGCATCCGAAACGGAATTGCGCGAAATCTTCTCGTATTTTTTGCAACCGGAACAGCTGACTATTGCGGCGCCGGATTTAGCACATGCAGGCAGCGACCCTTCCGCAGATGGGCAAGGTTATGGTTTCTTTGAGGATCCGCAGCGAATCAGGGCCAGGGCCGAAGCAGCTCAGGGCTATGGCCTGTTCGTCGAACCGCAGGCGATCAAGTCCGGTGTCGAAACACCCGCAAGGGGTACGCCGGAGGATACCCCGCTGCTGCGCAGCGAACCTTCCGCAGATGCTCAGGGTTACGGATTCTTTGAGGATCCGCAGCGAATCAGGGCCAGGGCCGAAGCAGCCCAGGGCTATGGCCTGTTCGTCGAACCGCGGGAGATCAGGTCCGCAGTCGAGAGTGCGCAGGGTTACGGCTTTTTCACCGAAGTGGAGGACAAGTCACGGACCTCCATGCCGCTACCGGCTGTCCGGAAGGATGAGAATCCCGGCCGTCGCCACACCGACAGGGCGGCCGCTGCAACCCCGGGCGATAGTTCCATCCGCGTCAGCGTGGGGAAAGTCGATAATATGGTCAATCTGGTCGGCGAGCTGGTGATCACCCAGGCCATGCTGGCGGAAACCCTGTCCAAAATGGATCAGGCGTCGAATGAAAGCCTGACCATCGGGCTGGCGCAGCTCGAGCGCAACACGCGCGACCTGCAAGAGTCGGTGATGTCGGTGCGCATGATGCCGATCAGCGTTGTGTTCAGTCGCTTCCAGCGTGTGGTGCGCGACAGTGCCGGCAAACATAACAAGAAGGTGCAACTGAAGATCGTCGGTGAAGGCACCGAGCTGGATAAGGGCCTGATCGAAAAAGTCAGCGACCCTCTCACTCATCTGGTGCGCAACAGTCTGGATCACGGCATCGAAACGCCGGATGCACGGATCGCCAAAGGCAAGAACCCGCAAGGCACGATCACGCTGCGAGCCGCGCATCAGGGCGGCAATATCGTCATAGAGGTGTCGGATGACGGTGCCGGGCTGAATCGCGAGCGGATACTCGCCAAAGCCCGGGAAAAGGGCTTGCCGGTCAGCGACAGCATGAGCGATGCCGATGTCTGGCAAATAATCTTCGCGCCCGGCTTTTCCACTGCCGCCGTGGTTACGGATGTTTCCGGGCGTGGCGTGGGCATGGATGTGGTCAAGAAGAATATCGAGGGTATCGGCGGGCGTGTCGAGATCGTCTCCCACCAAGGCCAGGGCTGCACCACCACCATCCGTTTGCCGCTGACGCTGGCCATACTGGATGGTTTGTCCATCGCAGTGGGAGATCAGATCTACATCCTGCCGCTCAGCTTCATCAGCGAATCCCTGCAGCCAGTTTCGGGAGACATCAAGGAAATCAGCGGGCAAGGACAGGTGGTGCAGGTACGCGGTGAATACCTGCCGCTGATGGCGTTGCATCGGGTATTCAATGTCCAGCCCAAGTTCACCGACCCCATGGAAGGAATACTGGTGCTGCTGGAAGCGGAAGGTAAAAAAATCGCATTGCTGGTGGATGAACTGGTCGGGCAGCACCAGGTGGTGATCAAGAGCCTGGAAACCAACTACCGCAAAGTGGCTGGGGTGTCGGGCGCCACGATCATGGGCGACGGCAGGGTTGCCTTGATCATCGATGTGGGTGCGCTGGTGAAGTTATCGAAACAGTAGGGTGTTGGGACTGCGCGGGCGGGATTGCAGGTCAGTCGGTGAAGCGGGGTCGAACAAGGACAAAAAGGGGGGCGTCATGCAGGCAGGCCATGTGCAAACGGTGGAAGGCGCGAGCCGCGAGTTGTTGACTTTCACGCTGGGCAGCGAGGAATATGGCATCGACATACTCAAAGTCCAGGAGATACGCGGCTACGAAGCGGTCACCACGATAGCGCACGCGCCGGAATTCATCAAAGGCGTGATCAATCTGCGCGGCATCATCGTGCCGATCGTGGACATGCGCATCAAATTCAAGCTGGGCAACGTCACGTATGACCAGCTCACGGTGGTGATCATACTCAACATCGCGAACCGCGTGGTGGGCATGGTGGTGGATGGGGTATCCGACGTGATCACGCTGAAACCGGAACAGATCAAGCCTGCGCCGGAATTCGGCGCGAGCCTGGATACCAGATATCTGCTGGGCTTGGGCACAGTGGATGAGCGTATGATCATCCTGGTGGACATCGAGCAGCTGATGACGAGCCGTGATATGGAATTGATCGAGGCCGCAGAAACTTCAGCCTAGCGGACTGCGGATTGAATCGCCAGATTCTAGGATAGTTATTTTTTAAGGGGTAAGTTATGAAGTTCAGTAATCTAGGAATCGGTGCCCGGATGGCAATCGCATGTTCCGCCGTGGTGTTGCTGTTCGCAGTGACGTTGCTGGTGGTCGGAGTGTCGCTCTCCCGTCTCACACAGGATGTCAGGCAGATCAATGAGAAAACACTGCCATACGTTCTGGTGGCAGATGAAATGGACCTCGGTCGTTCGGAAGTGCAGCAATTCCTGACCGATGTATCTGCCACACATGATCGAGCTGCATACAAAGAGGCTGAAGATGCAGCCAAACTCTTTCAAAGCGGAGTCGAGAGATTTAAACAGCTGTACCGGCAGGAAAACGACGCGTACAACCTGAAACAGATTGAAGCCATCGAAGCAGATTTCAACAAATTCTATGCCAGTGGCAAAGTCATGGCGGAGGCCTATATCAATGAAGGGATGGACGCCGGCAATCTTCTGATGAAGGGAACCGACCAGATCGCGGGCTTCGACAAGGACAGCGAAACCATCTCTGCAGGCTTGGCAAAATTTCGCGAACAGCAGGTAAGCGATGCCAACAAAATCACCGCAGGAGCCTTGAGTGCCGCCAGTTCTACCATGTTCGTAATGATTTGGGGCTGCTTGGCATCGATATTGATAGCCGCCATTTTCGGTATATGGATCGTACGCAGCATTCTGCGGCAACTGGGAGGCGAACTTGCGTATGCGGCGGAGGTGGTGTCGAGAATCGCCGACGGTGACCTGACAGCACAAGTGCAAACCAGGGCCAGCGACAACAGCAGCATGTTGTTTGCCCTCAAGGTCATGGTTGATAAACTCACCGGCATCGTCAGCGGAGTCCGGAGCAGTACGGACGCGATCACCACGGCGGCGCAGCAGGTTGCGGCGGGCAACAGCGACCTGTCGCAGCGCACCGAAGAACAGGCCTCCAGCCTGGAAGAGACCGCCTCGAGCATGGAAGAACTGACCTCGACCGTCAGGCAGAACGCGGAGAACGCCAGGCAGGCCAACCAGCTGGCGACGAACGCATCGGACATCGCGGTCAAGGGCGGACAAGTGGTGAACGAAGTGGTGCACACCATGGCCTCGATCAGCACCAGCTCGAAGAAGATCGTGGACATCATCAGCGTCATCGAAGGCATCGCCTTCCAGACCAACATCCTGGCGCTGAACGCCGCGGTGGAAGCGGCGCGTGCCGGCGAACAGGGACGGGGCTTCGCGGTAGTGGCGACCGAAGTGCGCAACCTGGCACAACGCTCGGCGGCGGCGGCCAAGGAGATCAAGACCCTGATCGGCGACTCGGTGGACAAAGTGGATGCCGGCTCCCGGCAGGTTGACCAGGCCGGCGCGACGATGAACGAGATCGTCAGCGCGGTGAAACGCGTCACCGACATCATGGCCGAGATTGCCGCGGCCTCATCCGAGCAGAGCACGGGTATCGAACAAGTCAATCAGGCGATCACCCAGATGGACGAAGTGACGCAGCAGAACGCGGCGCTGGTGGAAGAAGCGGCGGCCGCGGCCGAATCGATGCAGGAACAGGCGAACGGCCTGTATGTAGCGGTGAGCGTGTTCAAACTGGGCGAGACCAAGGGAGGCGCGCGGAAGGAGGATAAAGCGGCGCACGCGCCACCGGTAGCGCACGCGCTGGCACCGCGGAAGCTGCGCACGCTGATCAAGGCCAATGAGGAAAAAGACGGTGACTGGAAAGAGTTCTAATGCTTAACCACGACAACTGTAGCCAAAGTAAGGCCAGGCACTGCCCACCCTGCGGTTGCTGCAACTCTCCATTGGGGGGAGGCGGTTATCGGCAGTGTTGAATCCGGAACCTTTCAACCCCCGCCTGAGCATGGCAGTAATTGCTATTGAAACCGGTGCCCCGCGCCTTGCTGCGGAGTTGTTTATGCGGCAGCAATTTGGAAAGTCATGAGTTCTATCCTGCAATCAAACGGTGGCCGCGAGCGTGAATTCACATTCACGCGGGAGGATTTCGAGCGGGTGTCGCGATTGATCTATGAGCATGCCGGTATCTCGCTCAAGCCATCCAAGCAGGATATGGTATACAGCCGTCTGGCACGCCGGTTGCGGGCGACCGGGGTCGATAACTTTCGGGATTACCTGGTGTTGCTGGAGAGTAATGATACGGCTGAATGGGAAGCGTTCGTTAACTCGCTCACCACCAATCTGACCTCGTTTTTTCGCGAACCGCATCATTTTCCGTTGCTGGCGGAACATGCGATCAAGCAAAAGCGGCAGCATCCAATCTGCCTGTGGTGTTCGGCGGCTTCAACCGGCGAAGAGCCTTATTCGATGGCGATGACCATGGTGGATGCTTTTGGCAGTTTCGCGCCGCCTGTTTCCATCGTGGCAACGGATGTGGATACCAGTGTGCTCGCCAAAGCCGAGGCGGGTGTTTATCCGATTGAGCGTGTCGAGAAGCTATCCGCTGATGTGGTGAAGCGATTTTTTCTCAGGGGGACGGGGGCACAATCCGGTTTTGTGAAAGTCAGGCCGGAATTGCAGGCCATGATCACTTTCCGGCAAGTGAATCTGCTTGGCGATGAATGGCCGATACGCGGTCCGCTGGATGCGATCTTTTGCCGCAATGTGATGATCTATTTCGACAAGGAAACGCAACTCGGGATACTGCAACGCTTCGCCCCGCTGTTGCAGCCGGACGGGCTGGTTTTCGCCGGCCATTCGGAGAGTTTTTTTAACGCCACGCACTTGTTCAGGTTGCGCGGAAAGACGGTATATGAATTGGCAAAGCCTCAATCTCATGAACATCATCAGACAAAATAATTCCACGGGGATGGTGCAGCCGAAAGGGGCGGTTCAGCATGGCTGACCATGGCTTCGAAGAGGTGCTTTCGCCGCACCTGTATTTCGACCGCGAGCACAATATCGAGGCGGCCAAGATATTGCCCGGTGAATATTATGCAACCGGGCGTAACATGGTGCTGGTCACCGTGCTGGGATCCTGTGTCTGCGCCTGCATACGCGACAGGGTCAGCGGAATCGGCGGGATGAACCACTTCATGCTGCCCGAAAGCGGGCAGGACCGGAACAATCCGCTGGGCGAGTCGGCACGCTATGGCGCTTATGCCATGGAAATCCTGATCAACCAGTTGCTCAAGATGGGTGCGAAGCGCGGCAATCTCGAGGCCAAAGTGTTCGGTGGCGCATCGGTGTTGCGCGGCTTCACCGTCAATAATGTCGGCGAGCGCAATGCGGAATTTGTGCTGCAGTTTCTCAATACGGAAAAGATCGCCGTCGCGGCGCAGGACCTGCTCGATGTTTATCCGCGCAAAGTGTATTACTTTCCCAATACCGGGCTGGTCAGGGTGAAAAGTCTAAGAAATGTACACAACGATACGATCATCAACCGCGAGGCCGAATACAAAAAACGCCTGCAATACTCCAAGCTGGAGGGCGACGTGGAATTGTTTGGTTGATATGAACCCGCAGGGGCGGGTTGTGACTGCAATGGCCGGCATGTTGACCGGAAAGCAGTGAGGGCAAGCAATTCCACCATGCTTGCAAGCGATGATATAACCGGATTTTTTGAGCAAGAGCGAATATGCAAAATCGCAAGATCAAGGTGTTGGTGATTGATGATTCCGCGCTGATCCGCAGCGTGATGAAGGAGATCATCAATCGGGAAACGGATATGGAGTGTGTGGGCGCCGCTCCCGATTCGCTGGTGGCGCGCGAGATGATCAAGTCGCTCGACCCGGACGTGCTTACTCTTGATGTGGAAATGCCCAGGATGGACGGGCTGGATTTTCTGGCGCGGCTGATGCGCTTGCGCCCGATGCCGGTGCTGATGGTTTTAACACTGACGGAACTCGGTTCCGGCATCACTTTCCGCGCGCTGGAATTGGGCGCGGTGGATTTTGTTTCCAAGCCGAAATTGGACATCGCGCGCGGCATGGAAGAGCATGCCATCGAAATCACCGACAAGATCCGCGCGGCCGCCCTGGCGCGGGTGCACAAGACCGCCGGCTCCCAGGCTGTCCAGGAGACATTTTCGGCGGATGCGATCCTTCCCAGTGTCGCGGGGCGGTTATTTTCCACTGAAAAACTCATCGTCATCGGCGCATCCACCGGCGGCACCGAGGCGATCAAGGAGATATTGACAGGGCTGCCTGCGGACGCGCCGGGTATTCTGGTGACGCAGCACATGCCGGAGCATTTTACCAAATCGTTTGCAGACCGGTTGAACAGCCTGTGCAGGATATCGGTCAAGGAAGCGGAACATAACGAGCGCATCCTGCCGGGTTATGCCTATATCGCGCCGGGGCATTCGCATCTGTTGCTCAAGCGCAGCGGCGCGAATTACATGATTCGGCTGGATCAGGGGGAACTGGTGAACCGCCATCGCCCGTCGGTCGATGTGTTGTTCCGTTCGGCAGCCAATGTTGCCGGAGCCAACGCGCTGGGCATCATCCTGACCGGTATGGGGAAAGATGGCGTGCAAGGTATGCTGGAAATGAAGCAGGCCGGCGCTCACACCATCGCGCAGGACGAGGCCAGTTGTGTGGTTTTTGGTATGCCCAAAGAAGCGATTGCAGCGGGCGCCGCGTGCGAAGTGTTGCCATTGAAGAGTATCGCCCGGCGCACCATGGAATATCTCGAATCGCGCGGCGACAGGACCAACCGGGTCTAGAATATTGCACCTGCCCCGCGATACATCTTGTATCGCCGGTTGACAACTCCCGGCAAAAAAATCGCCGCTGACCGGTTGCAGACCTGCGGGATTATTTCTTCCGACAACTCGAACCGGGCAGCGGCGATCCGCTGTTGCGCTGGATACTTTGGCTATTTGGCCACGTTCACTCCCGACGGCGCGGAGGAAACGTAGCCGACTGCACCGTGGGTCCGTTTGACATAGTCGATCACCTCGGCATCTCCCGATTTCACGGAAGGGGGGGTCAGGCCGTCGCGGAATGATTTCTTGGTCCAGATGCTGTTGTATTTGTCACCGGCCATATTCATGAATTTGGACAGGAAACTTTCCTGCAACGCCGCATTGTCGACCGGGATCAGTTTGGTGCCACCGGCGAATTGTTTTTCCCCGAGGAAAACATCCTTCACCTCGCCGGAAGAGATCGTGGTCCCCGAATTTGAAATGACGACCACATCCGCCGCGTGTGCAACCTGGGACAGCGATACAGCCAGCAGGGCGGCAGAGAAAATTCTGAAATAGTTTGATTTCATGATATTTGATCTCCCTTGGCTTAGAAGCGGATAGCGTACTGTGCAAGCAGGCTGCGGTAACTTGAACCGGTTCTTACGGTATCCGCTTCAAACTTCGAATTGAGCAACTCGAATTTCAGCGAGGCTTTCTGGTTCAGGTCGTACTTGAGACCCAACGCCTGCCTGGTGTAGGACTGGCCGCTGTCCTGCATGCTGAAATAGTTGTCCGCCTGGCTCAGCGCCGTTTTTTCCGCGCGCAGGTAGGGGGTCAGCACGTTGAAAGTTTTGCCCACCTGCACGTAATCGGCCCAGCTGCTGTGCGAGCCGGTAGTGCCGCTCTTGTCCTTGTTGTTGAAGCGATAGTATTCGCCCAGCACTTCCCAGTCGTTTCCCAGATAAACGGCGGAGCCGCCGGCCATGCTCAGTTCTGTCTTGTTGAATGGCCCAAGTCCATTCGGGTCGTCATCCACATCGCCGCGCAAGCCATGGATCGCCAGCCTCAGGCCATCCGCCATGCCCGAGAACTCGTAACCCAGATTGAATCCGGCCATGGCCTGGTGATTGTTGTCGCCGGCCGTGTTGATGTTCAATGTGCCCATATTGGCCGCTGAAGGAAGCGCTGCCGGGTCTGCCAGGGAAATCTTCGGGCCGTTGCCCGCGAAGACATCGTAGGTGAACTTGCCGCCGCCCGCCCTGACTTTGCCGTTGGCCATCAGACCCACCATGTGTGCCGGCAGGATGCCGCCCTTGTCCTCGAAATCGAGGAAACGCGGACGAGACACGGCAGTCTGGATCTGCGCGCCATGGTGATAGGCGGTATTCCAATATCCGTACGGCGTATGGAATCGCCCCGCCCAAAGCGTGGCATTGTCGCTGAAGGTGTATCCCATTTGCATACGCTCCAGATCAGTCGCCACCGAGCCGTCCGTGGTGGTCTCGAAAATGATCTCGATCAGCGCTTTGACGTTGTTATCGAATTGTGGGGTCAAATAAAAATCCAAAGAACCCACGTTGAAGCCTTTCGGATTGGTCGAATCGCTGCTGTGCGCAGCGTAACCCGCATCGGCAAAACCGTGCAACGGCACTCCTTCACCATCCGCCTGCGCCAAGACGGGGATAGCCAACAACAGACCGGCAATCAACGCATTCAATAAAGCCGGCAATCCCCTTTGCCGCGAGTGGTTCATGCTCACAATTTTCTCAGTTACCATTTTATCCTCCCTATTGATCCGGCCAGTTGAAGTTTGAAGTTTTCATGCGGCATATTTCACGCGAGAATCCTGAAAGTATTTTTTGACACGCTCCGGTGATTTCTCCAATGTCAGCATGTGCTCGGTTGTTGCGGCTTTCAGCTTGGCC
>JBGSKJ010000081.1:0-17331 GCA_041741275.1 Gallionella sp. | reverse complement strand
AGCATGAAGGCCGAAGTGGTTGCATGGGAGCAAGACCGAAACAACAGCTTGAAAAAGATTAACTGGCAATTTACAACTTCGGATGCGCGGACCAAGCTGACGCGTCTTTATCCGAAATTATAATTGTTACATGGTACTAGAACATGCGGCCCCCGTGTTGTGCTTGAACCGGGCCGGAAACCAGGCGGTGAAACCATGGCAATCGTCACATTGGTTCATACCCTTGATAGAACCTGGGGTATGACTTGCCGGCTTGCTGATCGAACTCTGGCCCCCTAGCACGTGGCAGGTCGTGCAAGTTCCCGGCGCAACTCCGATGTGATTCCAGCTCGCCGGTATGAAAGCACTGGTCCTGTGGCAATGATCACAGGAATCCATCGCTTTCTTTCCGCTGCCGTGACTTGCCGGCTTGGCAGTTCCCTGCCTGCCATTGTGGCAACTGGCACAGTCGCCCGGCCTCGCGGTGGCGTGGTTGAAGCGCGCGCCCAGGAAAGTGGAGGTATTGAAATGGCAGCTCTCGCACGGCGCATCGGTGACGATGTGGCTATTCGATTTTGGCGTTGCCACGACGCGCTTGCCGAGCGCGTGGCAACCTTCGCAATTCCTCGGCGTGCCCTTGAACACGCCGCCCACGTGGCAGGTCTCGCACGCGGCTGTGGCATGACCGCCGGAAAGCGGAAAACCGGTGGTCATGTGATTGAAGTCACGCCCGCCCAGTTGCGTTTCGGCCATGGCCTGCAACGAGACCACGGCCAGCAGCATGGCCAGCAAGTTACCCAAAAATCGTCCCGGTCTTTTCATAATCCACTCCTGTCAGTAATTATCCCTGCCCAAAATTCCGGCGGCTCATTTCTTGCGCGGTGCAGTTGCACCCATCTTCACTTGCTTCCAGGTATCGCCGTCGTGGCAACGCTCACAACGGTCACCGAAATTGCCGCTATGCACGTCATCCCGGTCATGGCAACTGCCACACGTACTGGTCAGCAGCACTTTTTT
Source organism: Gallionella sp. (assembly GCA_041741275.1). Lineage (GTDB taxonomy): Bacteria > Pseudomonadota > Gammaproteobacteria > Burkholderiales > Gallionellaceae > Gallionella. Next base: position 16,335 of record JBGSKJ010000081.1, on the reverse strand, counting down.
AGTCATCGGTTTCTGGTGGCAGGCAAGGCAGTTGCCGGCCACTTTTTTGTGCGCGCCATCCAGCTTGAAATTGGTCTTGTTGTGATCGAAATCCCATGCCTTCCAGTTGCGCGTATTGTGGCAAGTCTGGCATTCGGTGCCGAGCTTGCGCTTATGCACATCATCCTTCTCGTGGCATGACCAGCAATCCGACTTGGCGTCCTTGAACGTCACGGCAGCATGGCATTTCTTGCAGTCCACCAGCATGTGGCGCCCCAGCAACGGGAACGCCGACATCTTGCCGTGATTGAACGTGGTCCTGGTCCAGCTCTGCTCGCTATGGCAGGACTCGCACTTCTTGCCTTCCTGCCCCTTGTGCTTGTCGTCCTTCTCGTGACAGAGGATGCAACTGCTCGGCAGCTTGTCCTTGTACAGGTCGCCCTTGTGACAACTCACGCACTTCGCCGTCTTGTGCTTGCCCAGCAGCAAATACTTGGTCTGCTTGTCGTGATCGAACGGGATATCCTTCCAGTCTTTCTCGATGTGACAAGACTCGCACTTCACCCCGAAGTTCCCCTTGTGGGCCTTGTCATCCTCCTTTTTGTGGCAAGACACGCAAGTCACCTGCAGCTTGTCCTTGTACAAATCACCCTTGTGGCAACTCACGCACTTGGCATCCTTGTGCTTGCCGAGCAACGGATACTTGGTCTTCTTGTCGTGATCGAACAGGATCTCCTTCCAGTCCTTCTCAAGGTGGCAGCTTTCGCATTTCGCGCCGAAGTTACCCTTGTGCGCCTTGTCATCGTCCTTCTTGTGGCACGAGATACAAGTGCTCTTCAGCTTGTCCTTGTACAAATCGCCCTTGTGGCAGCTCACGCACTTGGCATCCTTGTGCTTGCCGAGCAACGGGTACTTGGTCTTCTTGTCGTGGTCGAACAGGATTTCCTTCCAGCTCTTCTCGACGTGGCAGCTTTCGCACTTCGCGCCGAAATTACCCTTGTGTGCCTTGTCATCGTCCTTCCTGTGGCACGAGATACAAGTGCTTTTCAGCTTGTCCTTGAACAGGTCGCCCTTGTGGCAACTCGCGCACTTGGCTTCCTTGTGTTTGCCGAGCAGGGGATACTTGGTTTTCTTGTCGTGGTCGAACAGGATCTCTTTCCAGCTCTTCTCGACGTGGCAGCTTTCGCACTTTGCACCGAAGTTGCCCTTGTGCTTATCGTCCTTCTTGTGGCACTCGTTGCAAATAACCGGCGCTTCGCTGTATTTCTTCGCGGCCCTGTGGCAGTCGGCACACTTGACCTTTTCGTTCTGGTGCGCGCCCTTCAACGGGTAGTCGGTAAGCAGGTGATCGAATTTGCCGTGATTGAATTCCGCGATCTTCGCATTGCGCCCCTTGTGATCGGTATGGCATTCCTTGCATTCCTTGCCCGCATCCAGACGGCCGTGATAGCCGCGCTTTTCCCGGACGTCCTTGCCGACATCCTTGTGACAATCCATGCACAGCCCGGATTGCGCGCCCTTGTCGAACTTCTTGTGGCACTTTTCGCAGGTCTCTTCTTCCTTGGCATGGCCCTTGATGACATCGCCCGGCATCAGCAGCTTGTTGGCCTGCGCCTGCATGGGGTACACGAACAAGAGGCTCGCCAAAGCGAGCATGCGGAGCATCGTTGTCATTCTGTTCATCCTGGAATCAATAGGCATGCACCGCGTACACATGATAGAGCGCGCTGAACAGCATCAAGGTAGGCGGTGATTTTTTCGCTGTGCTCGCTGAATGACACTTCCATGTTCCGGGAATGTGCCGCAGTGAAATTGCCTTCCTTCGGCTTGGCGTGCATGATCTGTTGCAATTCCCCGGTCAGCGATCCGGCAAGCATTTTAGCCTGAATGCCCACCCTGGCGAAATTCACGAAGCCGATACCTGAAGTTTGCGCATACTTTTCTGCCTTCTCACGAAAATCCTCAAGCGATTTCTCGATACCCGGCGCAAAACTGAACATGGACTTCGCATCTCCCGACTGTTCCAGCGCGGCCTTCAATTCATTCATCGTGGCCTGGCGGCCGTAAAGCCCGTGTGGATCTTGGTGTAAAAAAAACGCCCGAAGGTTCCGCTCCCCGCTACCAGTAACATGCAGAGCGTGGCCACGGCAGCGTTGACCGAGTTGATACGGAAGGTCGAATGAAAGACGATCAGCGTCGGCCCGAGGATGCCGAAGACCATGTGCCACTTGAACCAGGCCGGCAACACGCCCAGCTTGCTCAGGAACGAGACTCGCTTGCGCAGCGGGTAGAGCAACAGGAACACGATCATCAGGACGCCCGCCAACCCTATGTTGTAGCCAAAATTGTCGCCGGGCTTGTAGAGCGTCTGCGGCGAGACAACGAAGTAACCGATCGCCGCAATGGTGGTAATCGACAGAAGATACACTGCCCAACTGCGATTTTCAGAATGCCTCTCCGAACTCATGACGATTCCCGAATGATGAGCTTCTGTTACAACTTGACAGGTCCCGAACGACAACTTTAAATGGCACTGTGAGCTGTGCAGGGTAGAAGTCCAACCTTAAGGGATGCTTAAGCCTGAAATATTTTTTCAAGGTGCCCCCCGGCATCGCGGCTGCGGAGTGAACGCACTCAATGGGGTTGGCTGAATTATTGTTCAGGAATACCGGCTCCCTGCAAGTGCATGGCATCGTGAAATTTCCGGTTTTTTTGCGGCCGGCTGAACCAAGGACAACTTTAAATGCCGAATTTTCCGGTCCGGCTGGATATAGAATGATCGCGCCTGCAGTGCGGGTTCAGTAACATTGCGACCGATGACATTGAACAGAGTTTTGACCCATCACAATCCTTTATCAGGCCACCCATGAATATCGAAGACTTGGCAATCTATCTGGTCCCCCTCGCACTGATCGCGTTCTTCTATCTGCGCAGGCAGCATAAAAACGCGGCCTTGCCCGTCGAACAGCCCAATGGATCCATCGGGGCCGGACTGGCCGAGACATCTTCCCGGCACCCGGAGATCAACCCCAGGCTCTGCCTGGGCTCGGGCGGCTGCATCAAAGCCTGTCCGGAAAGCGCGATCGGCATGATCAACGGCAAGGCGGTACTGATCAACCCGGCTTCGTGCATCGGCCACGGCGATTGTGAGGCGGCTTATCCACACGATGCGATCACGCTGGTGTACGGCACCGAACGGCGCGGCATCGATACCCCGTAGGTCGATCCGCAATCCGGGACTAACGTATCAGGCATCTTCATCGCGGGTGAATTCAGCGGCATGTGCAAGGTAATCGTGTTGCCCGATAGCGGACGCTCGTGACGACAAAAATCGGAAGGTCACGGGCGTCCGGAACAAGGCAGTGCAATAGCGGGTTTTTTCAGCTCCGTGCCATCCGGATGCACAGTCACTGGCTCTCCATCTCCAGATAGGCGCGGCTTGCGTTGCCGCCTTTGAGCAGTTCGAAATTTGTCAGGTGACTGAAAGAATTCTGATCCAGGCTGTCAATGGCTTCTTGCATATCGGTCCCCTTATTTACCGCCTGCTTCATGTGCGTGATGAGCAGGAGCAGATAGTCCCCGGTATCGCGGTTGGCCTGGACAAGATCACACACCCGCCCATGTCCGGGAACAATCATTTTCGGCTTGAGTTTCACCATTGCCTCAAAGGAGGCCAGCCAGTTGTTCGTACTGCTGATCGGCAGGATGCCAAGCAGACGGTCCGCGAAAACCAGATCACCGGAAAACAGCACGTTCTCCTTTGGTAGCCACACCACGCTGTCTCCCGGCGTATGGCCGCCGTGGAAATACAGCAACTGAATTTCCTGCCCGCCCAGACGCAGGGTTTCGGACCGGTCAAAGAAACGGTCAGGATAGACCGGCTGTGTTCCAGCCAATTTATTGCCCAAAATCTGCCGCAGAGCCGACAATTGAATCTCGCCGCGCGCCTGCATGTCGGCAAGGGCCGGTCTGGCGGCGATAATTTCGGCGCCGATGGATTTGAAGTAACCGTTCCCCAGCCAGCGGTGATCTTGCCCGCCAGTGTTGATCAGCATCTTCACCGGCTGTTGGGTCACCTTCTTGATGGCGCGATGGATTTCATTCGCCACCTGCCATGTGGAACCGCTGTCGATCACCACCACGCCCTCATTGGTGACGATGAAGCCAGTGTTGGCGTTCAAGCCTTCGTTTTCTTCGGTACGCATCCCGGTGTCGCCGATAAAGGCATACACGCCGGGCACGACTTCACGAGGTTCAAGGGTCAGCGCCTGGACAACGCCCAAGTACAAAAGGCAGCAAACCGCTGCCAGGCAACGAATCATCATCCCGTTATCTCCTTGGTACTATTTAAGCCGGTAAACCGCGTGACAGGCGACACATTGCTCGGTCACTTTGGCGAGGCCTTCCAGCGCCTTCGGCAGATCGCCTTCATTGGCCGTCAAGGCAAAGCGGCTGGCGGCGTGGTGCATTTCCGTTCCGACAGCCTGCATAGCCTTGGGCATATAGGGCGCCATGTGAGCCGCATTGTGTGATACCAGCGAACTCATGCCGATACGGGTTTCGGCAATGTCACCGGCCTTGTCCAGATTGCCCTTGGCCAGCGCCGTCTGAATTTCATGCAGCGCCAACAGATGATCACGCATATTGCCCAGCATGTGGTCCTTCATCATCGCGGGCATCGTCACTGCCTCCCGGCCATCTTCCCCGGCGGATTGGGCTATCGGTGCTGCCAGCAGAATGGCAGACAGGGCAAGAATTTTCACAGCAGTTTTCATATCTTCTCCGGTTATTCAACACCCTCGACAACGACTGTAGCAGCGTAGGGCGGACGGCACAAACTGAATGTGATCGAGATCACGGCGCTGGAGAATTATCAGTTTGCAGCGATGTTCCACATTCCTGAATGCCCGCACAATACTGCACTTCACGAGCGACGGCTTCCAGGCGGCGTATCAACCCTGAATATCGCGCCGGCACACAGCACAGCCAACCTGCACGCCAACTGCCCGGCCAAAAGCAGGAGCCGACCGAATGCTGACATCCGTTCAAAACATTTTTGTCACGAAACACGGAGTGATCCGGAAAGTAAGATCGAAATTTATCAATATTGAACATAACGGAAGATTCCCTTGCCACGATTCTGTCACAGCGGGGTGAATGGCATGCAAAAAAACAAAGGGAGAAAAACAAATGAAAAACCCACTAGCCTATTGAGCCAGTGGGTTTAAATTGGTGCCGCTTGTCGGATTCGAACTGACGACCTACCGCTTACAAGGCGGTTGCTCTACCAACTGAGCTAAAGCGGCATTACGGAAAAAACCGGAGACTTTTTGCAAGATGGTGGGTCGGGCGAGATTCGAACTCGCGACCAACGGATTAAAAGTCCGCTGCTCTACCGGCTGAGCTACCGACCCTTCGCAAAGGAGCGCGAATTATACGGATATAGCCTACCCTGTCAACGCAAAATACCTTACAACAGGACTTGCACGGCTAGGTTAAGCGATACGCTGTCGGGTCAACCACACCGGCGGCTGAAAATCCGGCGCGGCGCAAGCGGCAGGAGTCGCATACACCGCAGGCGCGCCCCGACTCGTCGGCCTGGTAGCAAGAAACCGTCTGAGCAAAATCCACGCCCAGCGCATCACCTTGCCGGATGATCTCGGCTTTGGACAAGTGCAGCAACGGCGCGTGAACGGTGAGCGGATGCCCTTCCACGGCCGTTTTGGTGGCGAGATTCGCCATGCGCTCGAAAGCCTCGATGTAGGCTGGACGGCAATCCGGGTAGCCGGAATAATCGACCGCGTTCACGCCGATGAAAATGTCCTGCGCCTGCAGCACCTCGGCCCAGGCCAGCGCCAGTGACAACATGATGGTGTTGCGCGCGGGGACATAGGTCAGCGGGATGCCCTCCGAAGGTTGTTGCGACACCGCGATCTTGTCATCCGTCAGCGACGAACCCCCAAAACCGGTGAGGTCTATCTTCACCACCCGGTGTTCATGTGCACCCAGCGTTCGTGCCATGCGCTGCGCGGCAGCCAGTTCGGAGTGATGACGCTGTCCGTAATCCACGCTCAACGCGTAGCAGACATAGCCCTGCGCACGCGCCATCGCCAGCACGGTTGCGGAATCCATTCCGCCTGACAGAAGCACCACTGCATTTTTCATTATGGCATCTCTAGAAATTCATTTTTACGGGATGAAGCGCAAGGAGCAGCGCATAACCAGCGACTTGCCCGGCTTGCGGGCTTAGTCGAATGGCTAGTGGTTCTATCAGCGAACGACAAGGCATATCGGATAGATAGACGCACCCGCAAGGGGTAGGCCGTGCGGTACCCGTAGCTGAAGCTACGACCGCTGCGCCCAGGAGTGAGCGAGCACGCGACGACGCGATTCGCCCGTAAAATGAATTTATGGGGGTGATCATCAGTGTCCCGGTTTGTTGTCCCACAGCAGCTTATGCAGTTGCACTTGCAAGCGCACCGGCAGGCGATCGTGCAGGATCCACTCTGCCAACCGGGCGGCATCCAGCGTGCCGTGCGCGGGCGAAAACAGCACCGGGCATTTTTCGGCGAGATGATGCTGCTGCATGATTTGTTTGGCCCACCGGTAATCTGCTTCGTCGCACAGCACGAATTTGATTTCGTCGTGCCCGGTCAGCAACGGCAGATTCTCCCAGCGATTCCTTGCGGCTTCGCCGGAAGCGGGCGTTTTGATGTCGACCACCCGCATCACGCGCGCATCCACTTGGCTGATGTCCAGCGCGCCGCCGGTTTCCAATGAGGCCTGGTAGCCCGCGTCGCACAGCGCGCTCAGCAAAGGCAGGCAATTTTTCTGCGCCAGCGGCTCGCCGCCGGTGACGGTGACATGGCGTGGCAAGTATTCGGCAACCTGCCCGAGTATTTCCGTCACGCCCATGTTCCGCCCGCCGGTAAACGCATAAGAGGTGTCGCAGTAAGTGCAGCGCAACGGGCAGCCGGTCAGGCGAACGAACACGGTGGGCAGACCTACTCGGCTGGTCTCGCCCTGCAGGGAATAGAAAATTTCAGTGATGCGCAGTTGCGCGCCTGGATCAGAATGCGGCATGTTGAACTACTTGTTGGCAGCAAGCAGCTTTTTGGCTTTGGCGGCGGCTTCGCTGGCGGGGTAAGTGGCGACGAGCTGTTTGAGGGTTTTTTTGGCCGCCGACGTCAGTTTCAACTCCTGCTGGCATCCGGCAATGTTGAACATCACCTCCGCAGCCCTGGGCGTACCGGGAGAGGTCTTCAGCAGCTCCTGATAGACATCCAGTGCACCCTGGTAATTCTTCAGTTTGTACAGCGAGTAGCCCAGCCAGAATTTCGCATTGGGAACATGCACCGAATCGGGATACTTGGCGAGGAACTCCTGAAATGCATTGACCGCATTCGCGGGACTGTCGCCCTTGAACAATGCGTAGGCACCCTCAAAAGCGCGATTTTGGGCAGTCGGATCGGATGGATCTGCGGGTATGGTTGCAGCCGGTGCGCTGGGCTTGGCGGGAACGGCTTGTTTGGCTGCTTCCTGGGCAACTTCTCTGGCGGCTTCTTCAGCGGATTCGAAATGACGCAGGCGCGTATCCAGATCCACATAAAAATCTTTCGAGCGCTTTTCGGCATCCTGCAAGCCGTGCGCCAATTCTTCATTCTGCCCGCGCAGCTTGCGCATCTCACCGTTCAGGGCATCGATCTGCCCCTGCAGGTCGAGCATGGACTTGGTTTGCCGGCTGAGCGCCTCCTCCAGTTTTTGCACGCGCGCCTCAAGCTGCTGGATCCGATTGCGCGCATCGTCGTCCGCAAACAACCCCGCTTGCGCGGGGGCTGCGACACACCAACCCACCAGCACCAAGACGCACAGCTTCAGCACGGTGACTTTTAATATTTGATATCGGTACGGCGATTTTGCGACCAGCACGCTTCATTGTGGTCAGTGCAGCGCGGCTTTTCTTCGCCGTAGCTGACGCTTTCCAATTGATCCGCTCTTGCGCCGCCCAGCATCAGCATCTTCTTCACGCCATCGGCACGACGCTGACCGAGGGCCAGGTTGTACTCGTTGCTGCCGCGCTCATCTGCATTGCCTTCCAGGCGCACTTTGAGATCGGCGTGCTCGCTCAGGTATTTTGCATGCGCTTGCACGACCGGCTTGTCGGCATCCTGTACCGCGGAGACATCGAACGGATAGTGCACGCTGCGGTTCGAAAGGATGTTGTTCGGGTCACTCAGGGGATCAATCTCAACCACCGGTGCGGGCGCAGGTTCGGGTGCGGGCACAACTTCCGCCACTACCGGAGCGGGCTCGGGCAAGGCGGCCTCGGGCTCTTTTGGTTTCTGGCTGGCACAGGCCGCAAGTAGATTCACCAACATGATGCCGATTATGAGTTTCTTCATAACGCTTCTCCTTTGCTTGATTGAGTTTAAGGTCATGGTCCCCACACCGGTTCGCGTGCATCGCCGCTTTGCGTGAACATGCGCTGCTTGACACGCCCGTCGCTGGACACGGTCGCCAATATACCACGTTCGCGCGCCTCACTGGCAAACATGATCAGCTTGCCGTTGGGCGCGAAACTGGGCTTTTTCTCCCAGCCGCCTTCGGTGAGGATTTCAATCTGCCCGGTCTGAAAATCCTGCATGGCGATGTAAAACCTGCCATTGACGAGATGGGTGAATACGAAACTCTTGCCGTCCGGGCTGTGGCGCGGCGAGAAGTTGACCCCCTCGCCAAACGTCATGCGCTGCTCCAGTCCGCCCTTCACCGGTATACGGTAGATTTGCGCGCTGCCGCCACGATCCGAGGTGAACAGCAGATATTGCCCGTCCGGCGAGAAATTCGGCTCGGTGTCGATCGCGCCGCTGAAGGTGATCCGGCGGATGCCACTCCCGTCCGGAGAGATCAGGTAAAGCTGCGAACTGCCATCGCGCGTCAGCACGATCGACAGTTGTTTGCCGTTGGGAGCCCAGGCCGGCGCGCTGTTGCTGCCGCTGAATCCGGCCAGCAGCTTGCGCTGGTTGGTGTACAACGACTGCACAAACACCACGGCGTGACCGGATTCAAAACTGACATAGGCAAGATGGCTGCCGTCCGGCGACCAGGCTGGAGACATGATCGGCTGATCATGGGAAAGCACGGTCTGTTCGTTATAGCCGTCGCTGTCCGCCACCACCAGCCGAAAATGCTGCCCCCGGCGGTTAACATAGGCGATGCGTGTGCTGAACACGCCCTTGTCACCGGTCAATTTCTCATAGATCAGATCGGCGATGCGATGGCCGACCGCGCGCACTTGCCCGTCGCCGGCCGAGACCACCTGGCCTACCAGTTCGGTCTGCTTGACCACATCCAGCAAACGAAATCTCGCCTCGATGCGCCCGTTCGCCTGGTTCGCGACCGTGCCTATCGCCAGCGCTTCCGCGCCGCGCGCCGACCAATCCGGATAACTGACCTCGGCCGGCTGGTGCGGGGATTTTCCCTCCGCGTCGATCATGCGAAACAATCCGCTGCGCAACAGGTCATTCACCACCACATCGTTGATGGCCAGCGCCAGTTTGGCATCCCCGCCGAAGGGCACGATCGCGACCGGGATCTGATGCTCACCGGCACCGATGATCTCGATACTCAATTCGGCGCTTGCCATCGAGACATGCAGCAGAAACAATGAACCGACCAGACCCTGGAATATGCGCAACAAAATTTTCACTCCCTTATTCGGCAGGCTTGAACTTCAGCCTCAATTTCCGGAACTTATCAAACATCGCCGCATCGGCAGGCAGCGGCAGCGGCTGGGATTTCAGGATGGCACGCTCCACCGCGTTGTCATAGGCCGCGTTGCCGCTGGATCTTTTCAGCTCCGCACTCAGCACCGTGCCGCCGGGCAGCAGTGTCACCGAAAATTCAGCCAGCGCATCCTGCGCCACATCCTGCGGCATCACGATGTTGCCGCGTATCTTCCTGGTGATCTTTGCCTTGTATTCATTCACCATCGCGTCCGCCGCATCCTGTGCGGCCCTGTCGCGCGCGTCCTGTTCGGACCGATCGCGCGCGGCCTGTGCGGATTGCTCCGCTGCGATGCGCTCGCGCTGTTCTGCTTCAGCCCGCTGCTGCTCTGCCAGGATCTGTTGGTCATTCCCGGGTTCGACTCTTTCGACCGGGCTCGGGACGGGTTTCTTTTTTTCCGGCTGGGTCAAGACGGGCTTGGTTTCGGCTTTCCGTTTATCTTTTTTATCCGGCAGTGCGATATCGGGCTTGGCCAGTTTCTCCGGCTGCGCCGGCTGCACGGCCTGCGCAATCCTGGCAACAGCAGGCTGCACGACTTCTTCGATTCTGGGGACAACCGGTGGCGCAGCGGCCTCCGGCAGGCTCTTCCACAACTCCACGCTCATCGTCTCGGCGGGCCGTGTCTGCCAGGTAAACCCGAAATACAGCAGCGCGAAAAATGCGCCGTGCACCGCCAGGGCCAGCAATCCGGCCGGCATTCGGTAAGGCTCATAAGCAAGTGTCGCGTTCATTCCGCTTTCAATTTCGTCAGCAGACCCACCTTCTGGATGTTTTGCTGCTGCAGCACATCCATCACGCTGATGACTTCTTCGTAGCGCACGTTCCGGTCGGCGGAGATCACCACCGCCTGCTTCGCCTGCTCGCCCTTCCTGGCTTTCAATATCCTGATCAGTTCGTCACGCGACACACGCATTTCCTTGCTGCCCCTGGCATGGTCGCGCAGCGCCAGCGTGGTGTCCTTTTTGATGATGACCTCGAGCGGGGCGGGTGACGTTTCCGACGACTTGCCCACCTGCGGCAGATCGATCTGGCCGGGATTCATCAGCGGCGCGGTCACCATGAAGATCACCAGCAGCACCAGCATCACGTCGATATACGGCACGACGTTGATCTCGTTCATCAGGCGGTTGTTGCGGCGGCGGTTCGAGCTCATGAGAAATTCTGGCTTATGGCTGGCGTTGCAGAACGTTGGAGAATTCTTCGGTGAAGCTGTCGAAGCGGGTGGCAAGACGGTTGATCTCGTGCGCGTAGCGGTTGTAGGCGACAACCGCCGGTATCGCCGCGAACAGGCCCATCGCGGTCGCCACCAGCGCTTCGGCGATGCCCGGTGCGACGTGCGCCAGTGTCGCCTGCCCCACGTTCGCCAGACCGCGGAACGCGTTCATGATGCCCCACACCGTGCCGAACAATCCCACATAAGGGCTGACCGAACCGACCGAGGCGAGAAACGCCAGATGCGACTCCAGCCTGTCCACCTCGCGCTGATACGTCGCGCGCATCGCACGGCGCGTGCCGTCCATCACCGCGCTGGAATCCACGCCGTGCTGTTTTTTCAGCTTCACGAACTCGGTAAAACCGGCGGCGAAGATGCGCTCCAGTGCACCCTGGTCGCGCACTGAACTGCTGTTTGCATATTTGTAAAGCTCATTCAGGTTCTGGTTGTGCCAGAAGGCATCCTCAAATTCTTCGGTCAAACTGATTTCCCTGCGGATCGCGAACATCTTGAGAAAGATGTACCACCATGACAGCAACGACACCGCCAGCAGCAACCCCATCACCAGTTGCACCAGCACGCTGGCATTGATGATGAGATGTATGAACGACAAATCGCGTGTCACTTCCATTCCATTCAATCCTTCCATTGATTGCGCAACACTTCCGGCACGCTGACCGGCTTGAAGCTTTTTATCGAGACACACACCAGATGCACTTCGGCTTCCGTCAACAATTCATCGTTGCGCTGGACCGTCTGCAGCAGGGTGATGCGGCTGCGGCCGATATCCCTGAGTTGTGCGGTTACGGACAGCATATCGTCGAGCAGTGCGGGCTTGAGATAATCCAGTTTGAAGGTGCGCACCACGAACACCACGCCGAATTCCTTCATCAACCCGGCATTGCTGTAGCCGTGCGTGCGCAGCCACTCAGTCCGCGCGCGCTCCATAAAGTTCAAATAGTTGGCGTGGTAGACCACCCCGCCCGCGTCGGTGTCCTGGAAATACACGCGGACCGGCAGTGAGAATATCCTGCTCTTGTTCATTTATTGATCGCCACCCAATGGCAGTTCTCCATGCACCGGATTGTTCGCCACCGTCAGCCCAAAATGGCGATACGCGATCGCGGTGGCCATGCGGCCGCGCGGTGTGCGTTGCAGATAGCCCTGCTGGATCAGATACGGTTCCAGCACATCCTCGATGGTGTCGCGTTCTTCGCCGATCGCGGCGGCGAGATTATCCAGCCCGACCGGTCCGCCGAGGAATTTTTCGATCACGGCCAGCAATAATTTCCTGTCCATCACATCCAGCCCGCGCGCGTCCACATCCAGCATGGTCAGCGCGGCATCGGCCACCTCGCGGGTCGCATCGCCGTCGGCCTTCACATCGGCGTAGTCGCGTACCCGGCGCAGCAGGCGATTGGCGATACGCGGCGTGCCGCGCGAACGCTTGGCGATCTCCAGTGCACCGTCGGGGGTCAGGTTCATTTCCAGCAGGTTCGAGGAACGCATCACGATGCGCTGCAGCTCCTCAGGCGTGTAAAACTCCAGCCGTGCCACGATGCCGAAACGGTCGCGCAGCGGATTGGTCAGCATGCCCGCACGGGTAGTTGCACCCACCAGTGTGAACGGCGGCAGGTCCAGTTTCACCGAACGCGCCGCCGGACCCTCGCCTATCATGATGTCGATCTGGTAATCCTCCAGCGCGGGATAGAGTATTTCTTCCACAACCGGCGACAGGCGGTGGATCTCGTCGATGAACAGCACGTCATTGGGTTCGAGGTTGGTCAGCAGCGCGGCAAGGTCGCCCGCGCGTTCCAGCACCGGGCCGGAAGTGTGGCGCAGGTTCACGCCCATCTCGCGCGCGATGATCTGCGCCAGCGTGGTCTTGCCCAGGCCGGGCGGGCCGAACAGCAGCACGTGGTCGAGCGGCTCTTTGCGCTGCTTCGCCGCCTGGATGAAAATCTCCAGCTGTCCGCGTATCTTTTCCTGCCCGACATATTCGTCGAGCTGCTTGGGGCGCAGCGCGCGCTCCATGACCTCCTCCTGTTTTGAGGCAGGCGTGGGCGCGATCATCCGACCAGAATCTGGGCGCGGTTCGGAGGTAAGGTTATCGTTTTGAATCATGCTTGATTTAAAGAAGTAGGGTGCGCTTGCGCACCACCTGTGTAGGTGCACCAAAGGCAGGCAATCCACTGCCCAGCAAGCTGGGCGTTGAGTTGACACCGCAAGCGCACCCTACGGCCGGTGATGTTGGATCATAAATCATCATGACTTGGATAATAGCTTAAGCGCCTGGCGTATGCCGTCCGAAACGTTGCTGTCCTTGGGCAACTGTTTGGCCGCCCAGCCGGCCTCCTTTTCGTTGTAGCCCAACGCCAGCAATGCATTGACGATGTCATGATCCGACGATGCAACAGGCGTCCCTTGCGTTGCCCCGGCGCCGCTCAACGCGAATTTGCCCTGCAACTCCAGCAGCAGTCGCTCGGCGGTTTTCTTGCCCACACCGGGGATCTTCGTGAGTCTGCCCACCTCTTTGTTCACTACTGCAATCGCCAGATCGTTCAGGCTCAGGCCGGACAGCACCGACAGCGCCAGTTTGGGGCCGACGCCGCTGATCTTGAGCAACTGGCGGAACGCGACGCGCTCTTCATTGCTCAGGAATCCGTACAGCAGATGCGCATCCTCGCGCACGATGAGCTGCGTGTGCAGCACCACTTTTTCGTGCAGCACCGGCAGGTTGTAGAACGTACTCATCGGCACGTCCAGTTCGTAGGCCACGCCCTGCACATCCAGCAGGATTTGCGGCGGGTTCTTCTCTAACAGGATTCCAGTCAAGCGACCGATCATTTTCTCATCCCAAAATCAAGCCGAGCGACAGCAACGCTCCATGCGCCATCATCGCAGCGATGGTAAGCTTGATCGCATCACCCAGTTGCTGCGGTTGTGCAGCATAACGCAGCAACAAGCGCACAGCCTGCACGCTTAACGGCAACGCCAGCAAGGCCAGCAAGACGAGCACAGGCAACCACCCCAGCGCCACGCTCAGCAACACCCATATATAGGCCAAAGTCACGATCAACACATAGCCCCAGCTCGCATGCTTTACCTCCAGTCGCGCCACCCAGTGCAGTTTGCCTGCTGCCGTATCGGCGCTGCGGTCCGGGAATTGGTTGATGTAGAGCAGGCTGGTCGCCAGCAGCGCATAGGACAAGCCTGCAACGAATGGCGCAGCATCGAAACCTTTGCGCTGCACGAAATCCGTGCCGACGGTGATCGTCAGGATACCCGCTGCCACACACAACTCACCCAGCCCGCGGCTAATGAGCTTTAACGGCGGCGCGGAATAGGCCCAGCCGATGAACAGTCCAACGAGACCGACATACAGCAATTGCGGGGAGGAGCGCGCCATCAGCCACAGCCCGGCCAGTGCCACAGCCGCCAGCAAGGCAAAACCGAAATTGCGCGTCTGCGCCAGCGTCAGCACGCCGTTCTGGATAAAGCGGCTTCCGCCGGTGAACGGAAAGATGCGTTCGGTGTTCTGCGCGTCGGTACCGTTGAGCGCGTCGTAGTAATCGTTGAGCACGTTCGTGCCGGCGTGTGCCAGCAGCGCGAACAGCAAAGTGACGAGCGCAAGCGGGACATCGAACGCAAGGCCGTCGTGCCAGGCGATCGCCAGCCCGATCAGACCGGCCATCAGGCTGGCCGTGACAAAGGCCGGACGGGTCGCGGCGAAATAGCGCGCGAACGGGTTATGAAATATTGAGGGCGTCGGCTCCATCGGTTGCATCGTCACACCAGTCTCCCGCCTCGAACACGAAAACCTTTGGTCGCCAAAGCGCCCAATCCTTGCCCGCCGTGCGCATGGCAGATCGCGCAGGCCAGCGCATCCGCAGCATCCGGGCTGGGCGTGCCGGACAACTTCAGCAGGCGTTGCACCATCGCCTGCACCTGTTCCTTCTCGGCATGGCCGTTGCCGACCACGGCCTGCTTCACCTGCAATGCGGTGTATTCTGCCACCGGCAGGTTCGCCAGCACCGCCGCGCAGATCGCAGCGCCGCGCGCCTGCCCGAGCAACAATGTGGATTGCGGATTGACGTTGACGAACACCTTCTCCACCGCGACTTGATGCGGCTGATGCAGCGCGATCACTTCGCCCAGTGAAACCAGTATCACTTTCAACCGCTCCGGCAACTCGCCGTCCGGTGTCTTGATGCAACCGCTGGCGACGTATTGCAATTGTTGCCCGGCTTTGTCCAATACGCCGAAGCCGGTGATGCGCAGGCCGGGGTCTATGCCCAGGATGCGTGTGGCGGAAAAACCATTCACGGCTTTTCCGCCAGTGAAAAGTGAAAAGTGAAAAGTGAAACGCAAACCCTCTCGGCAGGGAGGGTGGCGCGAAGCGCCGGGAGGGCATCACCTTTCACTTTTCACCTTTCACGGGCTACACCTTTCACGTTTGTCATTCTTCAATCACCGCAGTCGTATACACTTCCTGCACATCGTCCAGGTCTTCCAGCGCGTCGAGCAGTTTCTGCATCTTTACCGCATCGTCGCCGGTGAACATCACCTCGTCGGCGGGCTTCATGATGACTTCGCCGAATTCCGGTTTGTAGCCTGCCGCTTCCAGCGCCTGCTTCACATTCACGAAGTCATGCGGCGTGGTGATCACTTCGATGCTGCCGTCATCATTGCTGACGATGTCTTCCGCACCGGCATCCAGCGCGACTTCCATCAGGCCATTCTCGTCGGTGCCGGGCGCGAAGATCATTTGTCCGCAATGCCTGAACATGAACGACACCGAACCATCGGTGCCGAGATTGCCGCCATTCTTTGTGAAGGCATGGCGCACATCGGCGACGGTGCGCGTCTTGTTGTCGGTCATGCAATCCACCATCACCGCCGCGCCGTTGATGCCGTAACCCTCGTAGCGCAACTCCTGATATTCCACGCCTTCCAGCTCGCCGCTGCCGCGCTTGATGGCGCGCTCGACGTTGTCCTTGGGCATGTTGTTGGAATAGGCCTTGTCCATCGCCAGTCGCAGACGCGGGTTGCCGGTCGGATCACCGCCACCCAGCCTTGCCGCCACGGTGATCTCCTTGATCAAACGGGTGAAGATCTTGCCGCGCTTGGAATCCTGCTTGCCCTTGCGGTGTTGGATGTTCGCCCATTTACTATGACCAGCCATGCTTACCTCCGAAAATTGTTCCGCGATGGTATCATTTATTGATCCGGCCAGTTGAAGTTTGAAGTTTTCATGCGGCATATTTCACGCGAGAATCCTGAAAGTATTTTTTGACACGCTCCGGTGATTTCTCCAATGTCAGCATGTGCTCGGTTGTTGCGGCTTTCAGCTTGGCCTT
>JBGSKJ010000080.1:0-8930 GCA_041741275.1 Gallionella sp. | reverse complement strand
CCTTTGCGATGCAATCGCACGACCTGCTTACGCCGCTCGTGCAACCGCTCCAATGTTTGAAATCTTGCATCTTCTTTGTCCATGCGCATCTGACTGAGACGCATGGACAAAGTTCAATCTTCATCGTGCCGAGTCTATAGTTGCCAGTTATAAGTGTTGTTACCAGTTCCCGCTGCACAAGCTCCCTGCTCCCTGCTGCTGCTAGGCGGATGCTAGTGCAAACTTACGGTTAGTGCAACACATGCATCAAGCACTGTCCGGTAGCGCATAAACTGGCAGGATAAGGCGCACCAAACATCACGCCAGCGATGGCACTGTCGGTGGCGGCAACGCGCCCGCCCGAATCCGAGTTGCGGCACATATTCAAATTGTGCGGCCGGACCTTGGCGGCTACAATGCCGCCATGTCCGATTTCAATTTGACCCATCACTTCCTGATCGCCATGCCCGCCATGCAGGAGGGGGTCTTTGCCGGCACGCTGACCTATATATGCGAGCACAACGACAACGGCGCGCTGGGCATCGTGGTGAATCGCCCGATCAGTCTCACCCTGGGCGAACTGTTCGACCAGATCGGAATCCCGCTGCATCTGCCCGGACTGGAGAAGATCCCGGTGCACTTTGGCGGCCCGGTGCAGACCGAGCGCGGCTTCGTGCTGCATGACACACCGGGTAACTGGGAGTCCACGCTACCCATCAACGACAGGCTGGCCTTGACCACATCCAGGGACATACTCGAGGCGATGAGCTCGGGGCGGGGGCCGCGCAACATGATCGTCACGCTGGGTTATGCGGGATGGGACCAGGGTCAGCTGGAGCATGAGATCACCGAGAATACCTGGCTGACCGTGCCGGCTTCCGAGCACATCCTGTTCGATTTGCCTGCCGAAGAGCGACTCGCGGCAGCGATGGCATTGCTCGGGATCGACTATGCGTCGCTGGCCGAGGATGCCGGGCATGCCTGAGGGCGTGGACATTCCAACTCCAGCCTTCATCCCCCGGGGCACACTGCTTGCATTCGATTTCGGCACCAAACGTATCGGCATCGCCATCGGCAATACCCTGCTGCGTCGCGCCAACCCGCTGACCACCATAACTGAAGAAAAGACCGAGCCACGCTTTGCGGCGATCGCCGCGCTGCTGGTCGAATGGCAGCCCGGCGCGCTGGTGGTCGGGCTGCCGAGCAACGACGACGGTACGCCGCATGAGTTGACCGCGCTGTGTCGCCGCTTTGCCAACCGCCTCAAGGGGCGGTTCAAATTGCCGACGATTTTGCTGGATGAGCGTTATACTTCGCTCGCCGCCAGCGCGCAGTTGAACGAGGAAGGTATCCATGGCATGAAGCAGAAAGCGCTGCTCGACCAATATGCCGCGCAACAGATCTTGCAGGCGTATTTTGATGAACCCACGGCAGGGCAAATCGTATGAACCTGATAAAGAATTTCAGCCACGGATTTACACGGATAATCACGGATGAAAATAATCTCTTTCTGGAGGTGCTCTTAACAATGAGTTGGCTTATCCGTGTAAATCCGTGTTCATCTGTGGCGTGTGAGGTTTTGGAATGAACAACCCACAACTCAACAAGAACGGCGAGCTGCAGCACCTGCTGACCACCGAAGGATTGCCGGTGGAGATCGTGCGCGACATACTTGACCGGGCCGCGACCTTCATCGATGTCAGCGACGGCCTCGAGATCAAAAATGTCCCGCTGCTGCGCGGCAAGTCGGTGTTCAACGTGTTCTTCGAGAACAGCACCCGAACCCGCACCACCTTTGAGATCGCCGCCAAGCGGCTGTCGGCGGACGTGGTCAATCTCAACATCGGCGCATCATCCACCAGCAAGGGCGAGACCCTGCTGGATACCGTGGATAACCTGTGCGCGATGCACGCCAATATGTTCGTGGTGCGCCATGCGCAGAGCGGTGCGGCGCACTTCATCGCCAAACACGTCGCTCCGGAGATCCATGTCATCAACGCCGGCGACGGGCGCCACGCCCACCCCACACAGGCATTGCTGGACATGTTCACCATCCGGCATTACAAGAAAGAATTCCACAACCTGCGCGTGGCGATCGTCGGCGACGTGCTGCATTCGCGCGTGGCACGCTCGCAGATCCACGCGCTGACCACGCTCGGTGTGCCGGAAGTGCGCGTGATCGCCCCCAAGACGCTGTTGCCGGCACTGGTGGAAAATCTGGGCGTGCAGGTCTATCACGATATGGCGCAGGGTTTGCGCGATGTGGATGTGGTGCTGATGCTGCGCCTGCAGAACGAACGCATGCAAGGCGGGGCATTGCCCTCCGCGCAGGAATACTTCAAATATTACGGCCTGACCGAAGAGAAGCTGGCACGCGCCAAACCGGATGCAATCGTGATGCACCCCGGGCCGATGAATCGCGGTATCGAGATCGACTCCAGCGTGGCCGACGGTTTGCATTCGGTGATCCTGGCGC
Organism: Gallionella sp.; assembly: GCA_041741275.1. Lineage (GTDB taxonomy): Bacteria > Pseudomonadota > Gammaproteobacteria > Burkholderiales > Gallionellaceae > Gallionella. The sequence goes on along the minus strand of JBGSKJ010000080.1, from coordinate 6,475 downwards.
AGGTCACGTTCGGCATCGCGGTGCGCATGGCGGTGATGAGCATGCTGACGGGAGCAAAGGGATGAACATTCAAATCAGGGGTGGTCGCCTGATCGACCCGAAAAACAACATCGATGCGGTGCGCGATGTGTTCATCGTGGCAGGCAGGATTGCGGCGACAGGCGCGGCACCGCAAGGTTTTGTTGCCGCACAGGTGATCGATGCGAAGGGGCTGATCGTGGTGCCGGGCTTGATCGATCTGGCCGCACGGCTGCGCGAGCCGGGCTATGAATACATGGCGACACTGGAATCGGAAATGGAAGCAGCGGTGGCGGGCGGCGTCACCAGTCTGGCCTGTCCGCCGGACACCGATCCGCCGCTGGACGAGCCGGGTCTGGTGGAAATGCTCAAGCACCGCGCGCGCAATCTCAATCAGGCGCGCGTCTACCCCGTCGCCGCATTGACCTCGGGACTGAAAGGACAGGAACTGACCGAAATGGCGGAACTGGTGGATGCAGGCTGTGTGGCATTCAGCCAGGCCGATGCGCCGCTCACCGACACGCGCGTGCTGATGCGCGCGATGCAATATGCCGCCACGTTCGGTTTCTCCGTGTGGCTGCGGCCGCAGGACAGTTTCCTCGGCAAGAACGGTGTGGCGCACGATGGCGAAGTGGCGACGCGCTGCGGTTTGCCCGCGATACCGGTGTGCGCCGAAACCATCGCGCTTGCGACCATGCTGTCGCTGGCGCGCGAGACCGGCGTGAAGCTGCACATCTGCCGTCTCTCCAGTGCGGCGGGGGTGGAGTTGATCCGTGCCGCCAAGCAGCAGGGGTTGGCGGTGACCTGTGACGTTTCGATGAACCATGTGCACCTGTCCGAAATGGACATCGGCTTCTTCGATCCGAACTGCCATCTGACCCCGCCGCTGCGCAGCCTGCGCGACCGCGCCGCGCTGCGCGCAGGATTGCTGGACGGCACGATAGACGCGATCTGCTCCAACCACGCGCCGGTCGATGAGGATGCCAAGCAATTGCCGTTCGCCGAAGCGGAATCGGGCGCGACCGGTCTGGAATTGCTGCTGCCGCTGCTGTTGAAATGGGCGCACCAGGACAAGTTCGCGCTGTCGGATGCGCTTGCCAAGGTCACGCTGCAGCCCGCGCAGATACTGGGTCTGGATGCCGGCCATCTGAGCGTCGGCGCGGCGGCCGACGTGTGCGTCTTCGACCCGGATGCTTACTGGAAGGTCGAGCCGGCCGCATTGAAGAGCCAGGGCAAGAACACACCGTTCACCGGCCTCGAAGTGCAGGGCAGGGTGCGCTATACACTGGTTGACGGACAAATCGTTTATCAAACGGAAGGTCACAACTAGCCACGGATGCGCGCAAATCAACACCATGTAGCGGAGGCGTTATCCGTGTTAAATCAGTGTCAATCAGTGGCTGAAGAACTTATCCAAATATGAACCCATTACTCGATTTTGGCTTCGACATAACCTGCAAGCAGATTAGTCTGCACCGAAATCCGGCCAACTTTCAGATGCACACAAAACCATGAGCACATGCAGACATTCAGATAATCCCTTGCTGGATTTTACCGGTTTGCCGCGTTTTGCGGAGATCAAACCGGAACACGTCGCGCCGGCGATCGAACAACTGCTGGCCGGGAACCGCGCGCTGATCGCGCGGCTGTTGAGCGATAGCGCGCCGCCCACCTGGCAGAACTTTGTCGTGCCGATGGAAGACGCCAACGAGCGGCTGTCGCGCGCCTGGGGGCCGGTCGGGCACCTGAACGCGGTGATGAACAGCCCGGAATTGCGCGAGATGTATAACGCCACATTGCCGGTCATTACCCAGTATTACGCCGAGCTCGGGCAGAATCTCGCCTTGTTCGACAAATTCAAGGCGCTGCGCAACAGTCCTGAATACAAGGATTTGAGCGCGGCGCGCAAGAAGATCATCGGGAACGAGCTGCGCGATTTTCGTCTCGGCGGCGCGGAATTGCCCGATGCGCAAAAGGCGCGTTATCTGGAGATCCAGGAGCGGCTGGCGGAATTGTCAGCGCGCTTTTCCGACAACCTGCTGGACGCGACCAACGACTACACGCGGGTCATCGCGAACAGGGAAGAGTTGGGCGGCTTGCCGGACGATGTGTTGCAGGCGGCGCAGGAAGCCGCATTGGCATCAGGCAAATCCGGCTGGCTATTCACTTTAAAGGCGCCGTCATACATGCCGGTGATGCAATACGCCGACAACCGCGCGTTGCGCGAGCAGATGTATCGCGCCTACGGCACGCGTGCCAGCGAGTTTGGCAAGCCGGAGTGGGACAATACCAGGCTGATGGATGAGATCGTCAAATTGCGCGGCGAGGAAGCCAGGCTGCTGGGTTTCGCGAATTTCGGCGAGTTGTCGCTGGCCAGCAAGATGGCGAATTCGCCGCAGCAGGTGGTCGAGTTCATGCGCGAATTGGCGCAGCGCGCGCGGCCCTATGCCGAAAAGGACTTGTCCGAGTTGCGCGCATTTGCCAAAGACAGTTTGGGCATCGCCGACCCGCAATCGTGGGATGTCGGCTATGCCAGCGAAAAACTGCGCGAGCAACGCTACGCTTTTTCCGAGCAGGAAGTGAAACAGTATTTTCCGGAAGATGCGGTGTTGCCCGGCATGTTCAAACTGGTCGAAACATTGTACGGTTTGCGGATCAAGCCGGGTCACGCGCCGGTGTGGCACGACGATGTGCGTTTCTTCGACATCCGCGATGCGCGGGGACAATTGGTCGGCCAGTTCTATCTCGACCTGTATGCGCGCAACAGCAAGCGCGGCGGGGCGTGGATGGACGATGTGATCACGCGCCGCCGCCTTTCTTCCGGCATCCAGACGCCGGTCGCGTACCTGAACTGCAACTTCTCCGCGCCGGTCGGGGGAAAACCGGCTGTGTTCACCCACGATGAAGCGATCACGCTGTTCCACGAGTTCGGCCATGGTCTGCATCATCTGCTTACCGAGGTGGAAGATCTGGCCGTGTCCGGCATCAACGGCGTGGAGTGGGATGCTGTCGAGTTGCCCAGCCAGTTCATGGAGAATTTCTGCTGGGAGTGGGACGTGCTGCGCGGCATGACGAGACATGTCGATTCCGGTCTACCACTGCCCCGCGCGCTGTTCGACAAGATGCTCGCCGCGAAGAATTTCCAGAGCGGACTGCAGACCCTGCGCCAGATCGAGTTCTCGCTGTTCGACATGCTGATGCACAGCAACTTCGAGGCGGGCGGCAGCAGAAGTATCCTGCAACTGCTCGACGAAGTGCGCGCCGAAGTCGCGGTGCTGATCCCGCCCGCATTTCACCGTTTCCCGCACAGTTTCTCGCACATCTTCGCCGGCGGTTATGCGGCGGGCTATTACAGCTACAAGTGGGCGGAAGTGCTGTCCGCCGATGCGTACAGCCTGTTCGAGGAGAACGGCGTGCTGAATCCGGACGTCGGCGCGCGTTTCCGCGGCGAGATACTGGCGATGGGCGGCAGCCGCGATGCGATGCAATCATTCGCCGCGTTCCGCGGCCGTGAGCCGAGCATGGACGCGCTGTTGCGGCATAATGGGCTGCTCGAAACTTCTTGAGGAGGTCAAAGTGAAACACACAATTTCATTGTCAGTCTGTCTGGCGATCCTCTCGTTACCTGTTCAGGCGGCTGATCTTTACCGCTGGGTGGATTCCAGGGGCGTTGTGCATTACAGCGATATGCCCTCTCCCGAAGCGGAAAAAATCGATTCCAGAAAGTTTTCAGACCAGGTTGCTCCGGGTGAAGAACTGCCATACGGGACACGCATCGCAAAGCAGAATTTTCCGGTCACCTTGTACACGGGTAACGGTTGCGGCGATGCCTGCGATCGGGCACGCAGCACGTTGACCAAGCGCGGCATCCCCTACGCTGAAAAAATGCTGCGCACCAAGGATGAGATAGATGCGTTCAAGCAGCTTACCGGCAGCGAGATCGTGCCTACCCTTGCGGTGGGCACGACCGTATTGAAAGGCTTTCAGTCCGAGCAGTGGCACGGCGAGCTCGACATAGCCGGTTATCCTAAGACCGCAACCTATCGCCAGCGCATCGCGCCCCCGCCGCCGGCACCCTCCACACCCCCCGCGCCTCAAAGCCCGACTGCCGATGGTCAGGCAACTCCGGCCGAACCGGCTGCGCCATGAGGCTGGCGACCTGGAATGTCAATTCGCTGAAAGTGCGCCTGCCGCATGTGCTGGACTGGCTGGCTGCGAATCCCGTCGATGTGCTGTGCCTGCAGGAAACCAAGCAACCGGACAGCGATTTCCCCCGGGCAGCATTGCAGGACGCGGGTTATCACAGCGTATTCAGCGGGCAGAAAACCTACAACGGCGTGGCGATCCTGAGCCGCGCACCGGCCGGCGAAGTGCAGATGGGCATCCCGGATTTTGCCGACGAGCAGAAGCGCGTCATCGCCGCCACTTTCGGTGAAATCCGCGTGGTGTGTGTCTACATACCGAACGGACAGAGTATCGATTCCGACAAATACCAATACAAACTCGCCTGGCTTACCGCGTTGCACGACTGGTTGAAACAGGAGTTGGTGCGCTACCCGAAACTGGTGCTGCTGGGCGACTACAACATCGCGCCGGAAGACCGCGACGTGCATGATCCGGTCGCATGGCAGGGCAATGTGCTGGTCAGCGAGCCGGAACGCGCGAAGTTCCGCAGCCTGGAACAGCTCGGCCTGCGCGACAGCTTCCGGCTGTTCGAGCAGGCCGAAAAATCCTATTCCTGGTGGGACTACCGGATGATGGCGTTCCGCCGCAACCACGGTCTGCGCATCGACCATATCCTGATCAGCGAGCCGCTGGTCACGCAATGCAGGAGCTGCGTGATCGACAAGGCCCCGCGCAAACTGGAACGGCCTTCGGATCATGCACCGGTGGTGGTGGAGTTACAGGCAGCTGCTGGATTTTAATTGCAGCGGGGGCTGTCGCTTGTTGCCCGTCATGCTGTGTTCCCCGTGCAAAAAAACAGGGGAGACCGTAGCCTCCCCTGCGGGTACATCAGTTTGTTGCAGAGTCACATATCAGAACGCGGCGAACAACATCAGCGTCGTCAGGCGGTTGCCATTGGCCGGTGCTCCGTCATACGCGCTGCCGGAAAACATCTCATGGTTCAACTGCAATTGCACGTTTTGCACGACCTGGTAGGTACCGCCCAGCATCAGGGAGTTATCCCCGTTCGCAGTTGCTTTTCCATTGTCACCTTTGCGATAGGCCATCAGCAGGGTTGCCTTGCCCGGCACCACGCCCAACTGTCCGGCGATGGTTGTGGCGGTCTCTGCCTTTGCTTGACTATTGAACAGGTTTGGCGCTTCGCCGGCTTTGCTGGCGCTCGCGTTGGCGTGTGTCAGGTAGATTCCCACCGGCATGGCTGCAACTTCGCCCTGTGCCTGCGCATCAAGAGCGTAAGCCTTGGTCTGCACATAAGCACTGGCTGCAGGAGTGGTCGTATTGCCGCTCCAGGACTGCACGCCCACGCCCATATCCCAGCCCGCTAGTTTTGGTGTGAATGCCAGCCTGAAATAGTTTGCTGTCGGAGAGCTGGAAGCATCTCCAACACTGCGTGGCGACCACTTGCTGATATTGGCGAAATACATGTTATTGCTGGCAACCAGGGCTACACCTTCTGCTGAGGATGCCGTGCCGATATACTGCTGCGCGGAAAAGCTTGTTCTTGCTTCCATGATCCGTGCACCGCGCACCGCGCCGGTATTCAGCAGCTCGAACCCGTACGCCGCACCCTGACCGGCCGTGGTGAAGGGGATAATCCCTGCCTTGACCCCGGCTACATCATAGATGAACGGCATCTTGAAGTTTTCCACCAAGGGATTGCCGCCAAGCAAATTCAATTCAAGCTGAACGCCGATATTTTCGCTGACCCGTCCACCCACCATCAACAGCAATTCGTCAAACATTTGCAGTTGACCGTCGTTTTTGCTGGTTGGTTGATTTGCAACGGTCGCGGGTCCGTTGGATTTCTGGTAGCGGATTTTCGTGACGACGCCGGTATTCAATGTCCCCGGCAGCGAGAGTCCCTCAGAACCTTCGATTTTCTGCTGTGCACCGATCATGGTGTAGCCGCCGGACTTGAAAGAACGCCCAAATTCATTCAGGGCGGGATAACTCTGAAAGTGACAGGCGTTACAAGCCATGCCTGTTTGACGCGAGTACCCCGGAATAGCGGATGCCTGTGGTGCAACCGCCATGGCTGCCAGTGCGCCTGCGAATATATAGATGCTCTTTTTCATATTGATTTCCTTAGGATTTAAAGGTTCGGGTTTCATTTCAGAACAATAAAATATGCTCTATTGATCCGGCCAGTTGAAGTTTGAAGTTTTCATGCGGCATATTTCACGCGAGAATCCTGAAAGTATTTTTTGACACGCTCCGGTGATTTCTCCAATGTCAGCATGTGCTCGGTTGTTGCGGCTTTCAGCTTGGCCTT
>JBGSKJ010000079.1:0-11780 GCA_041741275.1 Gallionella sp. | reverse complement strand
GCGATCCGGGCGCATTGCTGGTGCAGGCGGTGCGGGCGACCGGGTTGCGCGTCATCCCGATACCCGGCGCGAATGCGGCGATAGCGGCGTTGTCGGCGGCAGGCCTGGTCGAGCCGAATTTCCTGTTTTACGGTTTCCTGCCCAACAAATCCGCCGCGCGTCGCACGGTGCTACAAACATTGGGCAGCCATCCCTGCACGCTGGTGTTCTACGAGGCCCCGCACCGCATCGTCGAATGCGTGGCTGACCTGTGCGCGGTGCTGGGCGGCGAACGGCAGGTCGTGCTGGCGCGCGAGATTACCAAGCTGTTTGAAACGATCCATGCCTGCGCGTTAAAGGATGCCGGGGCATGGTTGCTGTCGGACAGCGACCAGCAGCGCGGCGAGTTCGTTGTGCTGGTCTCGGGCGCCCCGCCCCGGACAGGCCTGCCGGCCGAAACGCTCAACACCTTATCTGTGCTGCTCGAGGAATTGCCGCTCAAGCAGGCGGTGCAACTCGCCGCAAAGATCAGCGGAGCCAACCGCAACGAGCTGTATCAGCACGCGTTGCAGATGAAAAAACAGGATCATCACGATGGCGACGCGCAACCCAACGAAGCATGAATCGGGAAGGTTTTCGCCGCTCATCCGCGCGTTGATGACGGAACCGGCTTGCTACGACCATGCAATAAAAAGGGTGCAGTTGATCGAAACGCATATCTCCTGGGTGCTGCTCACCGGCGCGTTTGCCTACAAGATCAAGAAGCCGGTGGATCTCGGCTTTCTGGATTTCAGCACGCTGGCGTTGCGGCAGCAGGCCTGTGCCGACGAGGTGCGCCTGAACCGGCGGCTGGCGGCGGGAATCTATCTCGGTGTGGTCGCCATCACCGGCAGCGCGGATGCGCCGCGCATCAGCGGCCGGGGCAGCGTCATCGAATACGCGGTGAAGATGCGCCAATTCCCGCCCGATGCCACGCTGGACCGGCTGGATGAATGCGGCGAACTGGGCACGGTGCAGATAGACCGGCTCGCCGCGCGGCTGGCTAAATTTCATTTCGGCGAGTGCGCAACAGCTCCCGCAGAGAGTGCATGGGGAGAGCCGGAAACGATAGCGAAGCCGGTCGCGGAAAACTTTCAACTCCTGACTGAACGATATAACGATCCGGCTGAACGCCGGCGTCTGGCTGCTTTACAAAAGTGGTGTGATGTCGAACATGCCCGGCTCACGCCGCTGATGCATGAGCGCAAACGCAAAGGCATGATCCGCGAATGCCATGGCGATCTGCATCTGGGCAACCTGGCCTGGGTGGACGGGCAACTGCTGATCTTCGACTGCATCGAATTCAGCCCTGCCCTGCGCTGGATCGATGTCATCTCGGAAGTCGCTTTCTGTTTCATGGACTTGTTGCATCGTCGGCACGGCGATCTGGCGATGCGCTTTCTGAATGCCTGGCTGGAGACCGGCGGCGACTATCAGGGTGTGGCTTTGCTGCGCTATTACGCGGTGTATCGCGCGCTGGTGCGCGCCAAGGTGGCGGCGCTGCGTACCGGACAATCGGGTGGCAGCGCTGCAAGCCATGCCGAACTCAGTTCCTGTCTGCTGCTGGCCGAACAACTGACGCAGAGCATGCCGACGCAACTGTGGATCACGCACGGCCTGGCCGGTTCCGGCAAGACCACGGTCAGCCAGACACTGCTCCAGGATCACGGAATGATACGACTGCGCTCCGATGTCGAGCGCAAGCGGCTGGCCGGATTGGATGCGCTGGCGCACAGCGGAGCAGGGATCGGGCAGGGGTTGTATACGCAGGCAGCAGGCCGCCAAACCTATGAGCATCTGTCACGATTGACGGAGGGATTGTTGTCCACCGGTTGGCCGGTGATCGTCGATGCGGCTTTTCTCGAGCGCCGGCAACGCGATCTGTTCCGGGCGATCGCGCGCCGGTGCGGAGTGCGTTTTCAACTCCTGGATATTCAGGCGGATCCGGCCACGCTGCGCGAGCGCGTCAGTCTGCGTGCTGCCCGGGGCAAGGATGCATCGGAGGCGGATATGCGCGTCCTGAAGCACCAGCTTGCAACCGCGCAACCGCTGGGTGCCGACGAACTGGGCGAGGTGATACGGATGTGAGGCCCGGTTGTGCCGACGCGAAGATTTAGATCAGAAACTGCCACCGGGCTTTACATTCAAACAGGCGTTTGATACGCTCGAATCGCAAGTTGTACTTCGAAGCCGTGCGCGTCGCGCAAGCAGTTTTTCTTTTACGGGATTTCAACATGACCACTCCAGCCAAACCGATATTGCTGATGATGCTGACCGCCAGCCTGGCCGGCTGCGGAGGCGCTGACAAACCGGCGGCAGGCCCCGGCGGGGCCGGTGCGGGGATGCCGCCGCCCGAGGTGGAGGTGATAACGGCCGCCGTGGGCAGTGCGAATATCACCCAGGATCTGCCCGGTCGTCTGCAGGCTTACCGCACCGCCCAGGTGCGCGCCCGTGTCGAGGGTGTGATCGAGAAGCGCCTGTTCAAGGAAGGCAGCGAAGTGGAGGCGAACGCATCGCTGTTTCAGATCGATGCGCGCAGCTATAAAGCGGCGGCAGAATCCGCGCAGGCTGATCTGGCGATCGCGCGCCAGATCGCCAAACGACACAAATCCCTGCTGGAAATCAAGGCGGTCAGCCAGCAGGAATACGACCTGGCTGCCGGCAAGGCCAAGCAGGCCGAGGCAGCCTCGATCCTTGCCGAGGAAAACCTGGCCAACGCCAGCGTCCCCGCCGCGATATCCGGGCATATCGGCCGCACGCTGGTGACGGAAGGCGCGCTGGTCGGGAGAGGCGAAGCCACGCTATTGGCCACCATCGAGCAGCTCGACCCTATCTACGCCAATTTCACCCAATCCGGTGCCGATATGTTGCGCCTGAGACAGGCTGTCAAGACGGGCAAACTCAAACACGCGGAAGCTGTCAAGGTGCAATTGCTGTTTGAGGACGGCAGCATCTATCCAAAGACAGGCAGGATATTCTTCACCGACATGGCGGTCGATCCGGGTACCGGTGCGGTGTCGTTGCGCGCAGAATTCCCCAATCCCCAGCGCGAACTGTTGCCCGGCATGTTCGTGCGTGTCCGCTTTCCCGAGGCGGTCGCCGAGAACGTGATACGCATCCCGCAACGGGCTGTGCAAGCCGGGCCGCAGGGGCAGTTCGTGATGGTGATCGGCGCGGGCAACAAAGCGACACCGGCGCCGGTGAAGACCGGCAGCATGGCGGGGAGCGATTTCATCATTGCCGAGGGTCTTAATGGCGGAGAGCAGGTCATCGTGAATGGATTGCAGAAAGCGCGGCCGGGTACGGTTGTGAATCCTGTGCCCCAACCGCCGGCCGGTTCTGCCGCGGCTCCGAATACCCAGCCCGCAAGCAAACCTTAAGGCCGCGCCATGTTCGCAAAATTCTTCATCGACCGCCCGATCTTCGCCTGGGTCATCGCGCTCATCATCCTGTTGAGCGGCGGACTGGCCCTGCGCAACCTGCCGGTCGCATCTTATCCGGCGGTGGCCCCGCCGGCTTTGGCGATCACGCTCAACTACCCCGGCGCTTCGGCGCAGGTGGTGGAAGAAACCGCCGTCGCCCTGGTCGAGCAGGAGTTGAACGGTATCGAGCGTTTGCTCTACATGGATTCGTCCTCCGAACTGGGCCGCGGCAGCATCACGCTGACTTTCGAGGCGGGCACCGATCTGGATATCGCTTCGGTCGAGACACAGAACCGCGTCAAGCGCGCCGAACCCCGTCTGCCGGAAGATGTGCGCCGCGCGGGCGTGACCGTGGCGAAGTCGGCGCGGAATTACCTGATGTTCGTCGCGCTCATTTCGCCGGACAAGAGCCTCGACAATGTGGCTCTGGGCAGCTATGCAGCGGCCAACGTGCTGGAGAACATCCGCCGCGTATCGGGCGTGGGTGAGGCCATATTGTTCGGCACCGAGTATTCGATGCGGCTGTGGCTGAAGCCCGAGCAACTGCATGCCTATAATTTGTCTCCCGGCGATATCAGCAAAGCCGTGCGCGCCCAGAACACCCAGCTCGCCACCGGCGAACTCGGGCAATTGCCGGCGGCGCCCGGCCAGCAGTTGAACGCGGTGATCGTGACCCGGAGCAAGCTGTCGACGCCGGAAGAATTCGGCAATATCGTCGTGCGTGCCAATCCGGATGGCTCCAGCGTGCGGGTCAGGGACGTGGCACGGGTGGAACTGGGCGCGCAGGACTATTCCATTGCCGCGCGCATCGACGGTCAACCGGCCTCGGCCATCGCGATCCGCCTGTCGCCCACCGCCAACGCGCTGGATACCGCCAAGGCGGTCAAGGCCAAAATGGCTGAGCTGGCAAAGTTCTTCCCCAAGGGGGTGGACTGGCTGGTGCCTTACGACACTTCCAAATTCGTCGAGATCTCGATCAGCGAAGTGGTGAAGACACTGGCGGAAGCCATGCTGCTGGTGTTCCTGGTCATCTACCTGTTCCTGGGAAACCTGCGCGCCACATTCATTCCCGCGATCGTCGTGCCGGTCGCGCTGGTCGGCGGGCTGGTGGGTTTGTATGCCGTCGGCTACTCGATCAATACCCTGACGCTGTTTGCGATGGTGCTGGCCGTCGGCATCGTGGTGGATGACGCCATCGTGGTGGTGGAGAACGTGGAACGCATCATGACCGAAGAAGGCCTTGCGCCCCGTGAAGCAACGCGCAAGGCGATGGATCAGATCTTCGGCGCCATCATCGCGATCACGCTGGTGCTGTGCTCGGTATTCATCCCGATGACTTTTTTCGGCGGCTCCGTGGGGGCGATCTATCGCCAGTTCGCGGTCACCCTGATCCTGACCATCCTGTTCTCGGTGCTGATGGCGCTGACGCTGACACCGGCGCTGTGCGCCACACTGCTGAAAAATTCCCCCGGCCACGAGATGGTGCCGAAGACGGGTTTGCTCGGCTGGTTCAATCGTTTCTTCACCAGAACCACCCGGCATTACAAGTCCGGAGTGGGACGCGTGCTGAAACGCACCGGCCTCTACCTGTTGCTCTACGCGGGTCTGCTGGGAGCCATGGGCTGGTTGTTCGTGCATCTGCCGGGCAGCTTTCTGCCAGAAGAGGACCAGGGTTATTTCATCAGCGTGATCCAGTTGCCGCCGGCTGCCACGCGGGAACGCACCCGGGAAGTGCTGACCGAGGTTGAGCAGTTCTACCTCAAGCAGCCCGAGGTGGAACACGTCATCGGCGTGCTCGGATTTTCTTTCTTTGGCCGCGGGCAGAACGCCGCGATCACTTTCGTCCGCCTGAAGGGGTGGGATGAGCGGCCCGGTCCGGACAGTTCGGCGTCTGCGCTGGTGAGGCGCGCCAACATGGCGTTGTTCCGCATCAAACAGGCGATGATCTTCGCCGTCAACGTGCCGCCGATTCCGGAACTTGCGGCGGTCGGTGGCTTCGATTTCCGCCTGCAGGACCGTGCCGGGCAAGGGCGGGAAAAATTGCTCGAAGCGCGCAACATCGCGCTGGGCATCGCCGGCCAGCACCCCGCGCTGATGGGCGTGCGACCGGAAGGGCAGGAGCCGGGGCCGCAACTGCTGATAGACATCGACCGCCTGAAAGCCCAGGCATTGGGCATAGACATCGCCGACCTGAACGAAACCCTGCAGTCATCGCTCGGTGTGGCCTACATCAATGACTTCGTGCGCGATGGACGCATCCTGCGGGTGCAGATGCAGGCCGAGGCGGACAACCGCACCACGCCGGAGCAGATCATGCGGATACCGGTGCGGAACAAGCAGGGCGGCATGGTGCCGTTGTCCGAGATCGCCGAGCATCGCTGGATCGTGGATCTGCCCAAGCTGGATCGTTACAACGGGTTGCCGTCGATGAAGATCGCCGGCAGCCCCGCGCCCGGGCGCAGCAGCGGCGAGGCGTTGGCGGCGATGGAAGAAGTGGCGGCCAAATTGCCGCCCGGTTTCGGCTTCGAATGGTCCGGTACATCCAGCGAGGAGCGGATCTCCGGCAGCCAGGCGCCGTTCCTGTTCGGACTCTCGGTGGTGGCGGTATTCCTGTGCCTGGCCGCACTGTATGAGAGCTGGTCCATCCCGGTCGCCGTGATCCTGGTGGTGCCCATCGGCTTGCTGGGCGCCCTGTCGGCTGTCACGTTGCGCGGCTTGCCCAACGATGTCTATTTCAAGGTCGGATTGATCGTCATCATCGGACTCGCCGCGAAAAATGCGATCCTGATCATCCAGTTCGCCCGCGATTTGCAGGACAAGGGGCACGACCTGATCGAGGCCACGCTGGAAGCCTGCCGCCTGAGGTTCCGCCCGATACTGATGACCTCGATCGCCTTTGTGCTGGGTGTCCTGCCACTGGCCATTTCCACCGGCGCGGGTGCGAACGGGCGTCATGCCATCGGCACCGGCGTGATGGGCGGCATGATCGCCGCGACAGTACTGGCGGTGTTTTTTGTGCCGGTATTCTACGTGGTTATCCGCCGCATCTTCCCGGGACATGCGCGCAAGTCCGAAAGCAAGGATGACCGGGAGAACGACCATGATGAATAAATCCGCGTTGCTTGCGTTGCTTGCGTTGTTGGGCGGATGCTCGCTGATGCCCGATTATGAACGACCCACCGCGGCGATTCCGTCGGCATGGCCGGACAGTGTGCGACCAGACGGTGTTCGCAATGCCGCAGCTATCGGCTGGCAGCAGTATTTCCCGGATCCCCGCTTGCAAGCCCTGATCTTTGTCGCACTGGAAAACAATCGCGATCTGCGCATCGCCACCGCTCGCATCGCCGAAGCCCGCGCTCAATACGGCATCCAGTTTGCCGATCGTCTTCCCAATCTCAATCTGAGCGGCACCCGCAATGCCTCGCTGACCCCGGCCAGCGCGTCCGTGACCGGCACTGCGCTGCAATCCCAGCGCTATGACGTCGCGGTGAGCCTGGTGTCGTTCGAACTGGATTTCTGGGGGCGGGTCAGCAGCCTGAATGCTGCGGCCAGGAACAGCTTCCTGGCCACCGAAGCCGCGCAGCGCGCGTTTGGATTGTCGCTGATCGCTGACGTGGCGAACGCCTATCTGTCGCTGCTGGAGTTGAGCGAACGCACGCAACTCACCGCCGCTACCGTCAAAGCGCGCGGTGAAACCAGGGACATGCTGTTGCGTCGCCGCGAGCTGGGCATATCCGGCGAGCTGGAATTCCTGCAGGCGGAGGGCGCCTATCAAGCGGTGCTGGCCGAGCGTGCCAATCTGGAGCGACAACTGGCGGCCGCGGAGAATCTGCTCGACTTGCTGCTGGGCCAGGCGGTGGCCGGTATCAAGGATCTGCCGGAAGGGCGCGACCTTGCCGGACAGGACATAAGGCCTGACCTGATCGCCGGATTGCCGTCCGAGGTGTTGCTGCAGCGTCCCGACGTGCTGGCCGCCGAGCACCGCTTGATCGCCGCGAATGCCAATATCGGCGCGGCACGTGCCGCCTTCCTGCCGCGCATCACGCTGACCGGCAGCGGCGGCACCGCAAGCCGCACCCTGACCGGCCTGTTCGATGCGGGCAGCGGTGCGTGGAATTTTCTGCCCAGCATCAGCATGCCATTGTTCGATGCCGGGCGCACTTCTGCCAACGTCGACATCACACAGGCAAGAAAAATCATCGCGGTTGCCGAATATGAAAAAACCATCCAGCAGGCGTTCCGCGAAGTGGCGGATCTGCTGAATGCGCGCGACCGGATCGCGGAACAGCTTGCCGCGCAGTCAGCCAATGCCCAGGCGCAGAACCGGCGGCTGAAGCTGGTCGAGGCGCGCTATCAGGCGGGTATCGCCAACCAGCTTGAAGTGCTGGATGCCCAGCGCGAAGCCTTTGCCGCAGAACAGGGCGCGACGCAGGTGCGGCGATTGTCGCTGGGTGTGGCCACGCAACTTTACAAGGCGCTGGCGGGCGAATTCAGCACTGCAGAACAAACGGCGAATCAAGAGGCGGCTGACAGGCGAAATAATTATGCAGGGGCGCCAGAATGATGACAGAAGCACAAATCAAAACCGCCAGTGAACAAACCCGGGCGCGTTTGCTGGATGCCGCGCGCGAGGTATTTTCACAGCACGGTTTCCAGGGTGCGACGGTGCGCGAGATCTGTCGTCGCGCCGAGGCGAATGGCGCGGCGGTGAATTATCACTTCGGCAGCAAGGACGGCCTGCTCGCCGAAGCCCTGAATTTCGCGCCGCTCAAAGCCATGCAGAAAGCCAATGTCCAGGCCGGCGACTGTCCCAGCATGCGTCTGCGCCTGTTCATCCGCGAGTTCATGCTGATGTTGCTGGATGAAAAAAATCCATCCTCGCAATGCCAGATCATGGCCCGCGAACTGGCCGACCCCACTCCCGCGCTGGACAAGATCGTGCGTGAAGCGATAGCACCGATGCACGAATTCCTGGGCAAACTGGTGCGCGAGATCGCCGGTGACAAGGTCGGCGCGGCCGAATTGCGCCGCTGCGTGCACAGCATCTTCGGACAGTGCCTGTTCTACCGGCACTCGCAGCCGGTGCTGCAGCGCCTGCATCCGAGGTTGCGCTATGACCACAAAGAGATCGAAGCGATAGCCGGACACATCGCGGAATTCTCTCTGGCCGGGATCAAGCGCCTTGCCGAAGAACGCGCCTGATGACCGGGCTGACTGACTGATCACCCGGCGCCAACGAAACTGCCATGCGACTTTGGACTCTGCACCCCCGCTATCTGGATGCCAGGGGACTGGTGGCAGCCTGGAGAGAGGCATTGCTGGCACAAAAGGTCCTGTCGGGGCTGACGCAGGGCTACAAGCACCATCCGCAACTGATCCGGTTCCGCATGCAACCAGAGCCGGTCCGGGCGATCGCCGCATTTCTGACCTTCCTCGCTGCGGAAGCGGCGCGGCGCAACTATCATTTTGACAGCAGCAAAATCGCGCCGGCAGGATACACAGGGCAAATCGAGGAAACCAGCGGGCAGTTGTTCCATGAGTGGCAGCACCTGAAACGAAAACTCGAACTCAGGTCGCCGGACCATTTCAGGCTATGCAGGGATATTGCGATACCGGAGCCGCATCCGCTGTTCAATATCGTCCCGGGCGATGTCAGGGATTGGGAGAAGCTTTGATTGGCAAGTTTGAGTGGCGGTTTTGATGGATGCCCCGCCGGCCGTTCCCGCGCGCGAGCAGACCCCGGGTGAAGAACTCGCGAACAGTATCAGCCACGGTATCGGGCTGATCGCGGCGCTCGCGGGGATCCCGTTCCTCGTCATGTATGCAGTACGGCACGGAGATGCGCGAAACATCGCCGGCGTGAGTGTCTTCGCCGCGACCATGGTGCTGCTTTACCTGGGTTCCACGCTCTATCACGCGCTGCCGGCAGGCAAGGCCAAGCGTGTGTTTCGCATCATCGAGCACTCCGCGATCTATCTGCTCATCGCGGGCACCTACACGCCCTTCACGCTGGGCGTGCTGCACGGGCCGTGGGGCTGGTCGCTGCTTGGGGTCATCTGGGGTCTTGCCGTGGCGGGCGTGATGCTGAAAGTCTTCGAGAAGATGTCACACCCGGTTCTTTCCACGGGACTTTATCTGCTGATGGGGTGGCTGATCGTCGTCGCGGCCGTTCCGATGTATGCACGCCTGCCCGCCCCCGGCCTGTTACTGCTGGTCGCGGGAGGGGTGGCTTACACGGCAGGCGTGGCGTTTTTCGTGGCCGATGCGCGGCTGAGATATGGCCACTTCATCTGGCATCTGTTCGTGCTGGCGGGCACTGCATGCCATTATTTCGCCGTGCTATGGTATTCGGCCTGAGTCCCGGCTTGCCTGCCACATACCCCACAGCGCCGCTTCCAGGTTGCGGGCGAAACGTGCAGCGTCAAACAGCGGCGATGTCCTTGCCTGCTCGCGCAGCCCGGCGCGCAATGTTGCCAATCCGGGGATGTCGCCGGCAAGCGCAAGCGCTCTGGCAATGTAGTCCGCTCTGCTCGAGGCCACCCAATCGCCCAGCCCGGCTGCCGTCAGCAGGCTGGCGCCCTGCCTGGACAGCAGCGTGTCTCCCGCCAACGTCAGGGTCGGTACGCCCATCCACAGCGCTTCGCAGGTGGTGGTGCCGCCCGGGTACGGAAAGGTGTCCAGCAACATGTCCACTTCGGAGTGCGCGGCCAGATAAGCCTCGCGGGCGACAGCACCCTGCAGTGTTACCCGCGCGGGGTCGATACCGAGTTGCTGCAAGCGCGGAAGCAACTGTGCCACCACCGCTGCATCACCCAGTTGTTTGCACTGCCACCGCAATCGCGCGCCGGGCACAGCGGCAAGGATGGTAGCCCACGCCGACAGCACGCTGTCCTCCACTTTGGCCATGTTCTGGAAGCTGCCGAAGGTGATATGGCCGTTTTTTTGCGCGGGCAACGGTGCAACCGGCAGGTCAAATTCAGGCGGACTGAAACACAGCCGGGTGTCGGGCAGATACCACACGGTCTCGGTAAAGTGTTCGCGGTGAGACTCGGGCACACCCACCGGATCAGCCAGCAGGTAATCCATCTCGGTCACCCCGGTCGTGGCAAAATAGCCCAGCCAGGCGACCTGTACCGGTGCGGGTTTCCAGGCGAACACTGGCAGGCGGCCGTGCCGGCTATGGCCGGACAGGTCCATCAGCACGTGCACACCGTCGGCATGGATCAGGCGCGCGGCCTCTTCATCGCCGAGGCCGGACAACGGCTTCCAGGCTGAAAAAAATGGTTTGATACGTGCGGTGAGCGCGTCAGTCTTGGTGTCGGTCGGGTAGGCGATCAGTTCGACGCGGGAAGGATCCAGCCCGGCCAGCAGGCTTTCCAGAAAATATCCGACCGGATGGCTGCGCAGGTCGCCGGATACCAGTCCCACCCGCAGCCGTTCAGGGGCGGCAACGCATTGCCAGGAGGTAAATCGCTTAGTCACTTTAGCGGTCACTATCCGGCCGTATTGGCGGGCTTCATCGAGACAATATGCAGGGGAGTGGCGGGCGGAGTAGTTCAGCGTGAACAGCAGCCTGCTGTAGATCCCGGCAAAATCCTCGCCTGTCCCCAATGCGCGACGGTAGCTGTCCACTGCATCGTCGAGATGACCCATGTCCTTGAGTGCATTGCCCAGGTTGCTGTGGGCATCGGCATAATCGGGTTTTATTTCCAACGCCCGGCGGTAGCAGGCCACCGCCTCATCGAGACGACCGATGTCCTTGAGTGTGCTGCCCAGGTTGCTATGCGCTTCAGCGTAATCGGGTTTTAATTCCAATGCACGGCGGTAACTGGCCAGCGCGCCATCGTATTGACCGAGATCACGCAGGGCATTGCCCAAATTGAAATGTGCTTCTGCGGAACCGGGTTTGAGTTGCACTGCCCGGCGGAAGCTGGCCAGCGCCGCGTCGGGTTGACCGAGTTCCTTCAGGGCATTGCCCAGGTTGCTGTGTGCCTCGGCATAATCGGGTTTGAGTTGCAAAGCGCGGCGATAGCTTGCCGCCGCATCATCGGGATGGCCGAGGTCTTTCAGGGCCGTTCCCAGGTTATTGTGCGCGGTGGCGGAATCGGGTTTGAGTTGCAAAGCGCGGCGGTAGCTCGCCACCGCCTCGTCGAGCAGCCCGAGGTCCTTCAGGACATTGCCCAGATTGCCGTGTGCCTTGGCATAATCGGGTTTGAGTTGCAAAGCGCGGCGATAGCTCGCCACCGCCTCGTCGAGCAGTCCGAGGCTCTTCCGGACCACCCCCAGATTGAAATGCGCCTCGGCATCGCCGGGCATCAGCTCTGCGGTCTTTTGAAAAGA
>JBGSKJ010000078.1:0-48609 GCA_041741275.1 Gallionella sp. | reverse complement strand
CACTTTGCTACAGATATTATCCGTCTCGGTTTTCGAGAAAACCCATATTTCATGCGCCTTGCAGCCAGACACTTCCGCAATCATTATGCCGCTGTCGTGCAACCAAATGATTTTGTTTGATTTTTAACCGGACACTAGTGTGTTGAACCCGATATTGATGGTCCGCGATACCCACAGTCACTTACACTATTCCTCATACACCTAGATTTCCTTATTGGGTCTTGTTCGCGATCAGGTTGATTAAGACATTCTTGGTACATCTGATGGCACACATCTGTTTTGGTCGAATCGATTTCCCGTAAAATTTTGTATTCTAGTATTTCGCACTCAAGAGATTGCGCTTCGACTGTCCAAGTTGTCAGCATCCAAAATATCACTATGAATATTTTCATATTGAACGGGCGTAAAAAGTTAATCATTTTTAGATTGTTACATTTGGCCACTCACCACAAATAGCGGGACAAAGCGGTCAGTAATAAATTGCGCATTTTGCTAGTCCGCTGCCGGCAAGCGAATTGAGTACTGCCCGGATTTTTCGTCGCGCTGCAGTATGAGGAGCTTGTGCTGCTGCGCATCTTCCATCAGTTCCTTGAACGAACGATAGCCATAGGCAGATTCGGTAAAACCCGGCCTGCGCCGTTGCATGGTCGGCTTGACCATCGAGCCCCAGATCTTTTCGTCAGAGCCGCGCTCGGTGATCAATGCTTCGACGGTCTCGACGATGAAGTCGAGCGCTTCCTGGCGCTTGTCATCTTCGTGCTTTGCGGGTGACGGTTTGGCCTTGCCCGCTGCGGCTTTCACCGGCGCCTTTTTCTCGGCGCGCTTTTGTTTCGCCTCCTGCGCGCGCACCAGATCGTCGTAGAAGATGAACTCGTCGCAATTGGCGCTGAGCAGATCCGAGGTCGAATCCTTCACGCCGATGCCGATCACGTATTTGTTGTTCTCGCGCAGCTTGGAAACCAGCGGGGAAAAATCCGAATCGCCACTGATGATGACAAAGGTATCCACATGGGCCTTGGTATAGCAGAGGTCCAGCGCATCCACCACCATGCGGATGTCGGCCGAGTTCTTGCCCGACTGGCGCACGTGCGGGATCTCGATCAGTTCGAAGGCGGCTTCGTGCATGGTCGCCTTGAATTCCTTGTAGCGATCCCAGTCGCAGTATGCTTTCTTGACCACGATGCTGCCCTTGAGCAGCAGGCGTTCCAGCACCTTCTTGATGTCGAACTGGGCATACTTCGCATCACGCACGCCCAGCGCGACGTTCTCGAAATCGCAGAACAAGGCCATGTTGGTGATTTCAGGTTGAGCTGCCATTTGTGTTTCTCCTTTAACAATTCGTAGGAGCCAGCTTGCTGGCGAATTTTTTCGCGAGCAAGCTCGCTCCTACATAGACTATCCAGGTTTAAACCACCTTACCGGGATTCATCAGACCGAGCGGGTCGAGCGTCTGCTTGATGTTGCGCATCAATTCCATCTCCAGCGGGTCTTTATAGTCTCGGATGGCGTCGCGCTTGAGTTGCCCCAGGCCGTGCTCGGCGCTGATGCTGCCGTTGAGTTCTCGCACCACCGCATACACCAGCTTGTTCACCGCGCCTTCCTGTTGCGCGATGAAGGTCTTGTTTTGTTCAGCGTCCTGCATCGAGACGTTGTAATGGACGTTGCCGTCGCCCATGTGCCCGAAAACCACGATGCGTATGCCCGGAAAGGCGTTGCGCAATGCGGCATCGGCACGCTCGATGAATTCAGCCACGCGGCTGACCGGCACGGATACATCATGCTTGATGCTGACGCCCTCGCGCTTCTGCGCCTCGCTGATGTTCTTGCGCAACGTCCACCACTTTTCCGCAGCATCTGCATCAGCGGTAACGGAACGCTCCAGCACACCCGGACCGAAACTCTGCAACGCTGCACTCAACGATTCGTCCAGCGATCCCTTCATCACATCACTCAACTGGATCAGCAGATAGTATCCATATTGCCCGGTGAAAGGTTCGCCGGTATCTGGTATGTGCTTGAATACCAGATCCAGGCAACTGCGCGAGACGATCTCGAAACTGCTCAATGTGTCGCCGCAGTTTGCGCGCACATGCGCCAGCAGCCGTACCGCCACATCCGCGTCGTCGATCGCCACACAGGCGGTGGCGGTGGCTTGCGGCCGGGGGAACAGCTTGAGCACGGCGGCAGTAATGATGCCGAGCGTGCCTTCCGCGCCGATGAACAGCTGCTTCAGGTCATAGCCGGAGTTGTCCTTGCGCAGCCTGCGCAGTCCGTTCCAGATACGCCCGTCCGGCAACACCGCTTCCAGTCCGAGTACCAGGTCGCGGGTATTGCCGTAGCGCAGCACATTGATACCACCCGCATTGGTGGAAAGATTGCCGCCGATCTCGCAAATTTTTTGTGTGGCGGTCAGGCCGAGAGGGAACAGACGGTTGTTTTTCTCCGCCGCCTCGCGCACATCGGCCAGCCTGCAGCCGGCCTCGACGGTCATGGTGTAGTTGATCGGGTCGATCTCTCGGATGCGGTTCATGCGCGACAGGTTAAGCACGATCTGCTCGCCCTGCTGCAGCGGCACACTTCCCCCGCACAAACTGGTGTTGCCACCCTGCGGCACGATAGCGACCCGATTCGCGGCGCACTGCTTCACGATCGCCGCGACCTGCTGCGTATCAGCCGGGAATACCACCGCCAGCGCGTTGCCCGAATATCGTCCGCGCCAGTCGGTGCAATAAGGCGCGGCCGATTCACCGGTCAGCACGGCAGCGCTGCCGGCTATCGCGGACAAGGAAGGGATCAGTTGCGCCTGGTTCATCACTACTCGCAGAGCAGATCGGTCGTAAACATGACGGGGCAGATGATCGGCATCCTGTTCTGGTGTGTATCCCGGGCAAAACGCCATCGCGGATCCGGGTGGGGCTTCAGTTATATCAGGCTTTCAGTCTCGACCAGACATCCATCTTCACGTTGTATAGCAACAGGGTCAGAATGATCAGGTATCCGACCACGTAATAGCCCAGCGACTCCCTCTCCGCTTGATGCGGATCGGCAGCCCATGAGAGAAACGACACGATGTCATGCGCCTTTCCCTGCAATTCCGAAAGCTGGGCCGGATCCGTCGCGCTGCTGATCCCCAGCGCATCCGGCATCTTGGTCAAAGGGTAAAAATGATTGCCGGTATTTCCATCCGCGGTCAGGTAGTAGCCGATCAGGTAGGAATACAGATAGCTGCTCCCCCCCTCGCGAGCCCTGACCATCATGCTCAGATCTGGCGGGACTTTCCCGAAAGATTGTATGGCGGCATCGTCGGAAATCAGGCTGGTCATGGCCGAATCCAGCGTCGAGTCACCGCGCCACTTGGCTATTTTGTTCTTGTCTATGCCGAAGCCGGCCAGGTCACGAAAATGAACGTATTTCAGGCTGTGGCAACTATGGCAGGCGTCCATAAAAGTATCCACCCCGCGCTCCACTGCGAGCACGCTGGTATCTACCTGGAATTTTTCCAGCCTGTACTCCGTGGCAGCTGCCGTGAATACGGTGCAGCACAGCGCCAGCAAAGCAGTCAATTTTTTCATCGCTTATCTCCTGTTTCTTTTTTCTTCTTCTTCTGTTGCGATCAAAGCCAGTATCTTTGGAGGCAAGCCCCGTTTGAAGAGCCAATTATCTTCCGCTTTGGAAATGAAAGGCAGCAGCAGGAACGATGCGAAATAGAAGAAGGTCGCCACCTGTCCGATCGCGATGGTCTGGCTGGACGGCGGGACGTAGCCGACATACCCCAGCACCAGGATATCCAGCATGAATACGAAGAACAACACCCGGTACACCGGCCGGTAGCGGCCGCCGCCTGGTATGCGCGATCGGTCCAGGAAAGGCATGAATGCAAAGATTATCACGGACAGTCCCATTGCCACCACGCCGCCGACCATGTTCGGCACCGAGCGCAAGATCGCATAGAACGGCAGGAAGTACCATTCCGGCACGATGTGATCCGGGGTCACCATCGGGTTGGCCGGGATATTATTGGCTGACTCCAGCATGCTGTGCGGGAAAAAGAACACGACGACGAAATAAACGATCAGGAACACACCCATGCCGAAAAAATCCTTGCTGGTGTAATAGGGATGGAACGGGATGTTGTCCTTGTCTGCCAAATTGATGCCACTGGGATTGCTGCTCCTGACAGAGTGCAGGGCGACCAGATGGACCACCACCGCGCCGATGATCAGGAACGGAAACAGATAGTGCAGCGCGAAGAAGCGCGTCAGCGTGTCGTCTCCCACCGCGTAATCGCCGCGCAGCCATACCACCACCTGGTCACCGATGAACGGCGTGGCACGGAACAGATTGGTGATCACGGTCGCACCCCAGAAGGACATTTGTCCCCAGGGCAGCAGATAGCCCATGAAGGCAGTCGCCATCAGCAGCAGCAGCAAACCCTGGCCGGTCCACCACATCAGCTCGCGGGGTGCGCGGTATGAGCCGTAATAGAGCGTGCGCGCCATGTGGATGTAGATCACCAGAAAGAAGGCGGACGCGCCGGTGGAGTGCATGAAGCGCAGCAGCCAGCCGTAATTCACATCGCGCATGATGTGCTGGATGGAGTCGAACGCGATAGCGGCATCCGGCTTGTAATGCATGGCCAAGAACAGGCCGGTAAGCACTTGCAGCATCAGCACGATGCCGGCCAGAAAACCGAAATTCCACCAGTAGCTCAGATTGCGCGGCGTCGGATAACCGGTCAGCTCATGTTTTACGAAGCTGGTAAGCGGGAAGCGATGATCTATCCACTTGATGATCCTGTTTGTCATGGCTTGCTCCTAGACTTCGCCGATCATGATCTTGTCAGCCGCAATAAACCTGTAAGGAGGCACTTCCAGATTCTTCGGTGCGGGGCCGCGCAGGACACGGCCACTGTCGTCATACATGCTGCCATGGCAATGGCAGGTCCATCCCGGACCTTCCTTGTTGGGCACACAACCCATATGCGTGCAGATACCAATCACAACCAGCCACTCCGGCTGTTTGGCCCGGGCGCTATCCTGTTCGGGATAGAGCCCGCCGTTGGTCGCGGCCATCGCCTTGACCTGCTCTTCGGTACGGTGCAGAACGAACACCGGCTTGCCCTGCCAGGACACGGAAAGCATTCCGCCCGGGGTTATCCCGGACAGGTCGACTTCCGTGTTCGCCTTGGCCAGCAGTTCCGCACTGGGATTCATGCTGGCGACAAACGGGAAACACGCCGCCGCTGCGCCTGCCCCACCGACGACAGAAGTCACCTTGAGTAAAAAATTGCGCCGCCCGGTATCGTCCAAGTCGTCGATTTCAGCCATTGCCATCCCCTCAATCAGATTTTCAGCATCCATATTGCCAATGCGCCCGCGGATTGTATCCCCGCTCGATCGGTCAGTTGTTCTTGGCCCCTTGTTGCACCCATTTTCTCAGGAGTTCTATCTTGTCCTTGGCCAAGCCCCCGTTCATCCCATACGGCATCTTGATGGAAGGATGGACGCGCCCCTCGACTGCCTGAACCAGGATACTGGTGTAGCTGTCGCCGGGCTTGATGACAGTCCCGAACTTGGTGCCCTTCATCAGGCTCGCGTAGGTGCGCATGTCGAGTCCGCTTTTCTTGTACCCCTTTCCTCCGGGTTTATGGCAACTCAAACAGTAGTCGTCCAGGATCGGCCGGATATCTTTCTTGTAACTGACTTCTCCCAGAGCTTGGGCAGGAATTGCCATAACCAGAAATGATAATGCCGCAACAACAATACCGGGCAGGATTGTGTGATTCATATAGCACCTCATAAATTGAGCTTCATCCATCAAAACTATATTACGAATTACAACGAGTTCAGCATAGCACCAAATCAACCGTCAACGCGATGACGGTTCGAAGATCACAGATGCTCAAGCGACCGTTTTCTTCCCGCCCTGCCTAGGCGGGAGCAGCTTTGTCATCAACCACAGAGTTACGGCAGACGGACGGTTAACCGCGTCGAGTTACCCGACAAAGCTAGAGTGTGAATAAAGTTGAAATCCTATTTAGCCAGGCTCGCGATGTATTCTGCCATAGCCTTGATTTCAGTCTCGTTCGCACCTATGCCTTTTGGCGGCATCTTGCCCATCTTCCAGTCAAATGAGCCGCCTTTAGCGACATTGGCGGCGATCTTGCCGGCTGCGTCCGGATCACCCTTGTATTTTGCGGAAATATCCATATATGACGGGCCTATGCCTTTTTTGTCGACGGAGTGGCATGTGCCACACTTTGCTTTGCCTGCAGCCGGCATATCTGCTGCCATTGCGGTTCCCACCACTATCAAACTTGCTGCGACGAACATTCCTGTTATGACTGATTTCATTTATTTCTCCTTTTTGTTGATGAATAAAGATGCTTCTTGCTACAAGTGATTAATTCTTTGACCGTACTGCTCTTCTCCATGAACATCATGCACGCTACCAGCACAAACTTCAGTTGAATCATCCATCCGATTTCCGCGGAAGATGGGCGCGCAAGGAACTGAGTGTTTCCGCCAGAACGGAAAAGCGATCAAAGAACTCCTGGGTATGTTTCAAATCCTCTGCTTTGCTGGTAGTTGCATCGCCACCAGTTTTCAGCATAAGCATGCGCATGGCGTCAGTCAATTGGTCGTGAAATTTGGAAACTTCCTCATCTGAGGAAAATGCCAGCATTGTGTTATTTGAGTTGTATTTCATTATCCCGATTGTGCGTGATGATTATCCGGTTTATGGCATGCCAAAGCCACATCAATGTTGTGAAACCAAACTTGCTTGCAAGTCCACCTGATGTTGCTCTAGCGCTTCCCCTCCCCGACTCGTTCATAGTCGGCATTTTTCATTCCCCTTGGCAGAGCAGGTGCTGGTTCCGGCTTGAGCCGGTTAAATCTTGCTTTCTGGACAGTATGCGGGTTATGACATTCGGTGCATAACCACCATCTCTTCTTGCCGCCCGTAGCCCATGAACCTATTCTTTTCCCATGCACCCCTTTCCTCCAGTCAATGTAATTCTCTCCATGGCAACTGCCGCATAATTTTTGGGGTTGGTTGAAACTAAACTCGGCTCCCTGGCGATCAACCAGCTTGTTGCGGTTCGTTGCGCTGTGGCAATTGAGACACCACAATGCCCCGTGCCCGTGCATTAACTTGAGTGAATTCTCGACGATGTCCTGATGCATCCCGATCAATCTTGGCTTGTTACCCTTCGGGACCGGCACAATTTTACCGTCATGGCATGTCTTGCATCCGTTGGGTCCCATATTGAAATACATTAGCTGGGGCTCTCTCGGTTTCACAACAGCATAGGCAAAATCGCCGTGCGTATCATCGGTTATTTCCGGCATTTCACCCATCGGTATCGTCCCGGCAAAAGGATCTCCAAACCACAGAACAGCGCCCGTTGTTTTCGAGCATTTGACATTTGGATAGCCATACTTCGGATCGACATTTTCGACCCTGGTAACGGAAGAGTAACCTATCCTGCTTTCAAAGCAGTCTGTAACCGGCTGCACACTCTGTGTTTCAGCCTGTTTTTCTTCTGCGGCATGTGCGATGTCATAAGTACTCAATCCGCCAACCAGAATACCGCACAGTGCAAGTACGCCCATTGTTGACGATTTATGCAGGCTATCCATTTCAAATATCTCCTTAAGCGTCGGTCTACGAGGAAGCCGACGACTTGTCATGCCTCACTTCACCAGTCAATATGCCGATGGCGCCTTTCAGAATAAGCGTCAAGAACAAGAAACAGAGGGCCCAGACAAACAGCACGTTGAACAATTCAATCAGGGTAACGTGGTATTCCGCATATTCTCCAAGCGGGGTGGGGCTGAAAGCGGGGAACACCAGAATCATCGGCTTCTCGATCAGGATCGCAAAGAACACCACGAAACATACCAAAGGAAGCAGACGATCATAACTATGCCTGACCTTGCGGAAGAGCAGCGCAACAAAGCTGACTAGCAACGCCACCATCGTCCCCCAAAACCAGGGCACGTACATATTGAGTCCGTTGTGGCCAAACATGCTGTAATTCAGCGAGTCGGCATGCTCGGTACTCGGATAAAGCAGGGTAAAGAACTCGGCAGCGAATACCAGCATCAGGATACCGAGGCTCCATGCAATGATGTCGGTCATCAAGTCGATGACGGGATTGCCGATCTCCAGGTTGGTATATTTCCGGGCAAGCAGGAAGATCAAGACGACCAATGAAGGCCCCGAGGCGCCCGCCATGGTCAGGAAGGCAAAGGGCAGGACTGCGCTGGCCCACATACCGACCCTGGCATTGCTGGCGAGCACGAAAGCCGTGACGATGTGGATCAACGGCCCCCATGCAATGGCCAGAAAGACAATCGGCCTGAACCATATTGCCAGTTGCTTCTCATGAAACGTGCCGACATATTTTTTGAAAAGAATGTAACTGACACCGATGAGATTGAGGGCCAGATAGACGTTCAAGACGATCGTGTCGTAAGCGAGCATCGAATTGGGAAAGTTCATGTAGCCGAGCCCAGGAATGATATGCCAGGTCCTGTCCGGCCTTCCCATGTGGAACAGGACGAAGGTGATGCCTGTCGCTACAAACACCATTGCGATGATCTCGCCTATCACGGCAAGCTCCTTCATATCCTTGCGATGATAAAAATAGCCGGGTGCAACGACCAGGACAGCCGCCGCCGCCACGTGTGCCGTAAATACGAAGTTGGCAAAAAATGCTTCCAGCGTGACCTGGTCAGTTGCCCCGGTCACGATAAGCCCCTGGGTAAATTGCAAGTATGCCGTATAGGAGCCTACCAGGATGAAAAACGCCAGGAACAGGAGCCAGGCGTAGTACATCCGCCCACCTTTTATGGCAAACGAACTGAAATCCATTACGAAAGACAAAGCGGTTTTCATTTCGTGTCCTCAGCCTATGTAATAAAAGAATTTGGGATAGGTGCCATACTCTTCCTTGAACCTGAAGACTCGCTTGGTGGCCAGAACCCTTCTGACGTCGCTCTCGGGATCGAGCAGATTGCCGAATTTTCTTGCGCCAACCGGGCAAGCCTCCAGACAGGCAGGATTCCTGCCCTCCCGGGTTCTCTGCACGCAGAAGGTACATTTTTCCATAACGCCCCGCATGCGCGGCCGATTGCCAAAGTAGTGGGTCTTGGGGTTCATCTCTTCGGCAGGAAGGTTCGGTTCACCCCAGTTAAAGCGCCTGGCATGGTAAGGACAGGCAAGCTGGCACATGCGGCAGCCGATGCACCAGTTGTAATCGATCAGGACCACGCCTGCGTGGTCTCTGAAAGTTGCCCTCACCGGGCAAGCTTTGACGCAGGGAGGCTTCTCGCACTGCTGGCACTGGACCGGCATGTAGAAAAAGTCCCTGTCCGGCACCAGGTCGTCGTTATAGTAATTTTGTGCATCTTCGGTGGAGAGGCCGGCAGTCTTGTAGGCATTGCCGCCAACCTGGACGCCGTAATCACCGAACTCGCTCTTTTCAGGGTATCCCTTGTCCAGATTTTCTGCAGTAAAAGCGATGTTCCCCTTGGGCATTTTCATCACCTGTATCCATTGCACCTCGGGATCATGGCGTGACTGGTTGTTCTCCTTCACACAGGCATGCACGCAGCGCCTGCAGCCTATGCATTTCGAGATATCAAGAGCATAACCAAACAGGACGCCGTCCGGAGCGGGCGTATTGGAAACCGTGGTTTTCTTCTTGTACTGAGCGGAATATCGCTTTTCCAGCCGTGCGATGGCCTTCTGCTTTTCCTCTTCAGACATCAGTATGAAATGACCTTGAAAGAACTCCGCGACGGTTACATCGGCATCCGGATTGGTGGCGTCGACACTGGCCTCCGCTGACGTAGATGTCGCCACAAGTCCCGCCACGCTCGAAACACACACATTCTTCAAGAATTCGCGGCGGCCTTGTTGTACCTCTTCAGCCTCTTTCAATCCCTCAATTTTTTCTTTTGACATTACTGCCTCCAACAACAGATGTTAGGTAACGAATTGCTATGCGATCTCTTGGTAATGACAGTTCAGCAGCGCATCGAGACGCTGCTTTTTCTCATCGTCCGTCATCAGGATCAGTTGATTTCCCAATACTGCCTTTTCCTGCGAAGCAATATCAGCCGCATACTTTGCACCTGCGTCGCCAGTCGACGAAGAGGATTTGGATATCACGTTCTTCGTGTAACCGGCTGCTGCAACCAGCCCTACTGCCGCCGCCGCTTTTTTGAAAAATGACCGCCGAGAATTATCTTCCTTGATCACGCTCACCTCTTTTATGTGCTTATGCATCGGTTTCTCCAAATTTTCTGGTCAGCTGGACCAGCAACATCACCGTATGCATTTTGTTGATAAAGGAAGATGTGCGTCTTGATGCAAATCAAACTCGGGCAGAATTTTCCATTCTCCAGTCAGCTTCAACAATCGAAGAATTTCTCAAGTTGTGTAGCAGTTTTAAATTGCAATCGTCGATGTCATACCGAGCGGCCAGCAACGTGTAGCATGCTGCACCGAGGGTTTGTTGACGCGCCGGCATGATTACTTGATCAAGAGCATCAGTCTTTTCGACCAGTGTTGCAGCTTGGTGCCTCGCCAGATAAATATATAACGATCTGGTAATCGGATAAGCACCTGGTTTCATCCACCGATGTAAGACATTTCTATTTTTTCAGGCGCTCCGAATGCTGCATGGCGCTATAACGAGTGTCGGACGTGGCGTTGCGGCGATCAGGCGCATCAATTCCCGGTCGCAACGGCTCCCGCCCATATATTCGATGAATATGCAGGATGATGCCGCTGTTGCAGAAATGCCGGCCATCCCGATGAACTCGTGGTTATTCACGCCGCGTCTCCAAAATAAGCTTGGATGACTATGGCAGCATGGTTGTGGAGATATTGATGAGAAGGTGGCGCGATGACTACATCGCTAAATTCGCGTTGCTGACTACACGCATCGTGCATAGAGTGGTAGTCGACAGCACAAGCGAGCTATCGTGTGCACCGCCAAAGTGGACAGGCAATCGCACACAACGTAACGGCGCTGATCCATTATTTGATGGTGCCTGTTTAATAATTGAAATCAGCGCCGACATACGACCGGCAAAGGCCATTGCGAATCCAGAGATTCGGGCATTAATCAATCTGCAGCTTGCAATCCTTAAACCAAAGTTGATACAGCGATGTGAAGATCATCACGGTCGAGGCCACGCTGTAGCCAAAGCCGCCGATGATCACCAGCCAGGCGAAGCCAGGATTCAATTTGGTGAGCCACCAGGAGAGAATGTCCACGATAAGGAATCCGAACGGCGTGAAGATCAGGATCGCCTTGGTCATCGGCGAAAACCCGGTCGCATAGGTGAATATCCAGCCGACGAAGAAAAAGATGAAGGCGATGCCGAACAGGTGGATGTGGGAGACACGGGTCAGGGTTGAAATGGACGCCCCTTCATCATGCTTCGTCATTTGATCCATCACCGCTTTATCGCTGATGTTGGCCAAACCCGGCATATTGGAATGGCAAGGTCCGCAATATTGATCGATCTTCGGTTTGATGTTGCTTTCCCATTCGCTTGCCGGAGCGCCTGCATCAGCCCACTTCAGCAATGCCAGGCGTACGTCGGGTGAAGCCTTGTCTTTCATCGATCCGTTCAGTTTGGATGCAAGCTTTGAAGAATCGGGACCCTCGTGGTTGCCGTGGTAACTGTACACGATGTCGTCCACAGACAGACCTAACTTGCCGTCCGCCATGCCGTGGGTCAGCATGATCTGCACCCCCGCCATGCACAACCCCAAACCGATAGCCAAAAGATAGCCGGTAAATAACGTCTTGACGGGCAAAGTCAATTCGCACAATGTAAACCGCTGAATCTCTTTCATCGCTGTCCCCCTTCGCTAATAAATTATGGGCATTATACCCCTCACCATAGCAGGTATTTACATCCCCCTCTTGGGGGATACATCAGAACTCCAGCGGGTCAATGTCCAGTGAACAGCGCAACTTTTGCGCGGGTAGCGCATCCAATAGCGGCTGCCAGGCGCGCAGGAATTGTTGCAGGGCTTTTCGGGTCGGACTTTGTATCAGCAATTGCGCGCGCAAGTGATTGGCGCGGCGCGGCAGCGCGGCGGGCACCACGCCGAGTATTTCAATCTGTCCGGGAATTGACGCTGAATGACTCAATTCGACCGCGGCGGCTCGCGCCTGGTGAAGATATGCGTAAACCGCTGCTTCTATCTTGCCTTCGGCACGCAGCATGGCCTGAAAAACAAACGGCGGGAATCCTGCCATTTGCCGTTCCGCGAGCTGCGATGCGGCCCATCCATCGAAATCATGGGTCTGCAAAGCACGAAACAGGGGGTGATCCGGGAAACCGGTCTGTACCAGCACAATACCCGGTTTGTCGGCTCGTCCGGCACGCCCCGCCACCTGCACCAGTTGCGCGAACAGTTTTTCCGCCGCGCGGAAGTCGCTGCTGTACAGCGCACTGTCCGGATTGAGCACGCCGACCAGCGTCAGCGCGGGAAAATCGTGTCCCTTGGCGAGCATTTGCGTGCCAACCAGGATGTCCACTTCATTCGCGTGTATCTGCTCGCGCATGGTCTGCCAGGCGCGATTGTTGCGCGTGCTGTCACGATCCACGCGCAGGATGCGCGCATCCGTAAAGCGTTCCTGCAACACACTTTCCACGCGCTGCGTGCCACTGCCGACCGGATGCAGATCCGCGTTTCCGCAACTCGGACATGCGTGCGGCACACGAATCTGGTAGCCGCAGTGATGGCAGCGCAGGCGCTGATCTTTCAAATGCAACACCATCTTGCCCGCGCAATGCCTGCAACCGGACAACCAGCCGCAGCCGGTACACATCAGCACCGGCGCATAGCCGCGCCGATTGATGAATATCAGACTCTGCTCGCGGCGCTCGATACGCAGCCCGATCTCGCGCAACAGATTTTCGCTGATGCCATGGTGCAGCACGGTCTGGTTGATGTTGATGCAGCGCACTTCGGGCAAGCACGCGTCCGCAAGCGCGCGCCCGGTCAGTTTGAGCATCTGATAACGGCCGTTCTGCGCATTGTGATAACTCTCCAGCGACGGCGTGGCCGAACCCAACACGATCGGAACGCCGCGCTGACTGGCGCGAAAGATCGCCACATCCCGTGCCGAGTAGCGCAAGCCATCCTGCTGCTTGAACGAGCTGTCGTGTTCCTCGTCGACGATGATCAACCCCAGCCAGGGCAATTCCGCGAACACCGCCAGTCGGGTGCCGAGCACGATCTGCGCCGCACCGAGCTGCGCCTGCTGCCAGTTATGCAGACGCTCGCCCTCGGACAAACCGCTGTGCAAACTGATCAGGTTCACATCGGGGAAACGGCTGCGGAAATAATTTTCCAGTTGCGGCGTGAGATTGATCTCCGGCACCAGCAACAACACCTGCCCGCAATGTTGCAACACATCATGCATCAGATGCACGTAAACCTCGGTCTTGCCGCTGCCGGTGATGCCGTGCAGCAGAAAGCAGGCATAGCCCTCTGCCGCGGCGACCGCATCCACCGCCTGCTGCTGCTCGCCGGTGAGGGTGTGCGCGTTGTCGAAAATGTGCTGCGTGGTGCGATAGGGCGTATTGCCATACGCCCCTACGATCCGTGCATCCGTAGGGGCGTATGGCAATACGCCCTTTGGCATAAGGTTCATGGATAGGGTTGTTGAAGGAACAACACCCTCAACCCACCCCTCCGATATCAACGCTTTAAGCTGAGTACTCACCGTTGCCGACAGCGTCTTAAGCTGCGCCAGATGGCAAGGCTGCTCCGCCAGCTTTGCCAGGATGCGCCGCTGCACCACTTTGCGTTTTGGAAAAGATTCGAGGTCGAGTGCCACACCGCTTGCGCTCAAGCGATAACTCAAGGTGGGTTTATTGACGATCGGCTTGTCCGAACGCAGCCGAGTGGGCAATGCGGACAATACCGTCTGCCCGGCAGGATAGCGGTAGTAATCGCTGCAAAAGCGCAACAGATCGAGCAGTCCCGCCGACAACGGCGCACTGTCGTGCAGCACCCGCACCACCGGCTTGATGCGTTCCGGCAACACATCCGTAGTGGCAACGCACTCCATCACCACCCCGACCATCTGCCTGTGACCGAACGGCACGATCACCCGTTGGCCGATGGCAACCGCAGCATCCTCGTCCACCGTGTAATCAAACAGGGTGGACAGCGGGACATCAAGAGCAACTCGGACGATAGGCATATTTGTTCAGGCAATCAACGCTGAGATTGTCGCAGAATTGCAAAAGCCGCAGGTATTTCCTGCGGCTTTTTGTTAGAACTCCTCGCCTAAAAACCTCTGCACAACGTAGCGAACGAAGCCGAGACAAGGCAAAAAATAGCGAAAAACTGGAATGTGCATTAAGCCTGTCGCTTCACGACCCCGGATTTTGAGCTATTTTTTAACGCCGCGTCAGCGAGCGCATAACCAATGACTAAGTTGGCGTAGTTTGCCAACTTAGTCAGATGGCTAGTCGTTTCATCAGTAGTTGTGCAGAGGTTTTTTAGTGGTACTTCCTGCTGAGCTCGTGCACCGCCTTGACCAGCGCAGCCACATGCTCCGGGTTGGTGTGTTGCGAAATGCCGTGGCCCAGGTTGAACACATGGCCGCTGCCGTAGCCGTAGCTGCTGAGCACTTTTTCCACTTCAGTACTGATCGCATCGGGCGAGGCGAACAGTACCGCCGGGTCGAGGTTGCCCTGCAGCGCGACTTTATGCCCGACCTTCTGCCGCGCGATGCCGATGTCCATGGTCCAGTCCAAACCGATCGCATCGCAACCGGTGTTGGCAATGCCTTCAATCCACAAGCCGCCGCCCTTGGTGAACACGATATTTGGTATACGCACGCCGTCTTTTTCCTTGATCAGGCCGTCCACGATGCGATGCGTGTAAGCCAGCGAGAATTCGTGGAACGCCGAATGCGACAACACCCCGCCCCAGGAATCAAAGATCATCACGGCCTGCGCGCCGGCTTCGATCTGCGCATTCAGGTAAGCGATCACCGCTTGGGTGGTCACTTCCAGGATGTGGTGCATCAACTTGGGTTCGTTGTACATCAGGGTCTTCACCTTGGCGTAATCTTCGCTGCCGCCGCCTTCGACCATGTAACAGGACAGGGTGAACGGGCTGCCGGAAAAGCCGATCAGCGGAATACGGCCATCCAGCGCCTTGCGGATCTGCGATACGGCATCGGTGACGTAGCGCAAGTCCTTGCCGATGTCCGGCACGCGCAATGCCTTGATCGCGGCTTCATCGCGCAGCGGGCGCTCGAACTTCGGGCCTTCACCATCGGAGAAATACAGGCCCAGGCCCATCGCATCCGGCACGGTAAGAATGTCGGAGAACAGGATCGCGGCATCCAGCGGATAGCGGTCTACCGGTTGCAGCGTGACTTCGGTGGCGAAATCCGGATTTTTGCACAGCCCGAGAAAACTTCCGGCACGCTTGCGTGTTTCGCGGTATTCCGGCAAGAAACGGCCTGCCTGGCGCATCATCCACAGCGGGGTGTATTCGGTAGGTTGACGCAGCAGGGCGCGCAGGAAGGTGTCGTTCTTTAGTTTGAAATTCATGATCTGTTCCAGGTTATAAAATTAGCGTGGTAGTAAGGATGATCCCATTAAAAATTCGTCGACAGCACGTGCGCACTGGCGGCCTTCGCGTATCGCCCATACCACCAGCGATTGCCCGCGGCGCATATCGCCCGCGGCGAATACCTTGTCCATGCTGGTGCGGTAATCTTCCGTGTCGGCCTTGATGTTGCCGCGCGCGTCCTTTTCCACACCGAAGGCTTCCAGCACATTCTGCTCCGGACTGACGAAGCCCATCGCCAGCAATACCAGATCGGCCTTGAGCTCAAACCCGCTGCCCGCGATCTCGCTCATCTTGCCGTCTTTCCATTCGACCCGCATGGCGCGCAGTTTCTCGACCTTGCCGTTGCGGCCGGTGAATTCCTTGGTGACTACCGACCAGTCGCGTTGCGCGCCTTCCTGATGCGAACTGGAAGTGCGCAATTTCATCGGCCAGTTCGGCCATACCAGCGATTTGTTTTCCTGCTCGGGTGGACGCGGCATCAATTCGAATTGGGTGACCGATGCTGCACCATGGCGATTCGAGGTGCCCACGCAATCTGAGCCGGTATCGCCGCCGCCGATCACCACCACGTGTTTTCCTTCGGCACGGATAGGGTTGCGCCCGTCGCCCGCCACTTCCTTGTTTTGCGGGATCAGGAACTCCAGCGCGTAGTGCACGCCTTTCAATTCGCGGCCCGGCACCGGCAGGTCACGCGCTGCTTCGGCACCGCCGGACAGGATCACGGCATCGAATTTTTTCAACAGTTCGGCGGGGCTGACGGTCCTGCTGGCATCGTTGGCCGTGCTCTTGCCACGCGCATTTTTGCCATCCGCATCGTTGCCGATGAACACCGAGGTTTGGAATTCCACGCCCTCGGCCTGCATTTGCGCCATGCGCCAATCGATCAGGCGCTTGTCGAGCTTGAAATCGGGTATTCCATAACGCAGCAAGCCGCCGATGCGGCTGTTCTTTTCGAACACCGTCACGCTGTGGCCGGCGCGCGCCAGTTGCTGTGCCGCGGCGAGACCGGCAGGGCCTGAGCCGACCACCGCTATTTTCTTGCCGGTTTTTTTCTCCGGCGGTTGCGGCACCACCCAACCGTTCTCGCCGCCCTTGTCGATGATCGCGTGCTCGATGGACTTGATACCCACCGCATCGTTGTTGATGTTCAGCGTGCAGGCCGCTTCACACGGAGCCGGGCAAATCCGCCCGGTGAACTCGGGAAAGTTGTTGGTGGAATGCAGCACGTCCAGAGCTTCGCGCCAGTTGCCTCGATACACCAGGTCGTTCCAGTCGGGAATGATGTTGTTGACCGGACATCCCGAGGTGCAGAACGGGATGCCGCAATCCATGCAGCGCGCACCCTGCGTCCTGGCCTCGTCGTCATTCAGGTGCAGCACGAATTCCCGGTAATTTCCGATCCGTTGTGCGACCGGCAAATTTGCTTCGCTGAGGCGTTGGAACTCCATGAAACCGGTGGGTTTACCCATTATGCGGGCTCCAATTCTTTGGCTTTTTTCGCGGCCATTTCCTGCAACGCACGACGATATTCGGTCGGCATCACCTTGGTGAACTTGGGCAGGTACGCCGGCCAGTGATCCAGGATCTGCCTGGCACGCGGGCTGCCGGTGTAGCGCAGGTGCTTCTCAATCTGTTCACGCAGGGCCTGTTCATCGGCCTGATCAAGATGGTTGAAATGTACACGGCCGTGCATTTCCACTTCTCCGGTTTCGCTGGCCTCGGCCTCGGATGGAACAGGCTCGAGTGCCACCATGGACAAGTTGCAGCGTTTTTCAAAACCGCCATCTTCATCCAGCACGTAAGCCACGCCCCCGGACATGCCCGCCGCGAAGTTGCGTCCGGTTTGTCCCAGCACCACCACCATCCCGCCGGTCATGTATTCGCAACCGTGATCGCCCAATCCTTCCACCACCGCGGTAGCACCCGAATTGCGCACCGCGAACCGTTCGCCCGCCACGCCGCTGAAATAACATTCGCCGGAGGTTGCACCATACAGCACGGTGTTGCCGACGATGATGTTCTCGTGCGAGACCAGCCTGGAGTCGGCTGGCGGGATGATGACGATGTGTCCGCCGCACAATCCTTTGCCCACATAGTCGTTGCCTTCGCCGCGCAATTCGAACGAGATGCCGTGCGCGAGGAACGCGGCAAAACTCTGCCCGGCCGTGCCGCTGAATTTCACCGTGATGGTGTCGTCAGGCAAACCGGCCTGACCATAACGCCTGGCGACTTCATGGGACAACATCGTGCCGACGGTGCGGTTCACGTTTCTGATGCCGCAGGAGATGACCACCGCCTGCTTGCTGTTCAGCGCGTTCTTCGCCTGGGCGATCAGGGTATTGTCCAGCGCATTTTCCAGCCCGTGATCCTGCTTGTCCGCATGACGGCGCGCCACGCTGGCCGCCACATCCGGCTGGTGGAACACCCTGGAGAAGTCCAGTCCCCTGGCTTTCCAGTGCGCGATGCCGTGTTTCATTTCGAGCAGATCGCTGCGCCCGATCAACTCGTCGAATTTGCGGAAGCCCAGCTGTGCCATATATTCACGCACTTCTTCGGCAATAAAGAAGAAGAAATTCACCACGTGCTCCGGTTGGCCGGTGAATTTCTTGCGCAACTCCGGATCCTGTGTCGCCACACCCACCGGGCAGGTGTTGAGATGGCATTTGCGCATCAAGATGCAGCCTTCCACCACCAGCGGGGCAGTGGCGAAACCGAACTCGTCGGCGCCCAGCAGCGCGCCGATCAGCACATCGCGCCCGGTCTTGATCTGGCCGTCCACCTGCAGCGCGATGCGTCCGCGCAACTGGTTCAGCACCAATATTTGCTGCGCTTCGGCCAAACCCAGTTCCCAGGGCGTGCCGGCGTGCTTGATCGAAGAGATCGGCGATGCACCGGTACCGCCGTCGTAGCCGGATATGGTGATATGGTCGGCCTTGGCCTTGGCAACGCCCGCTGCCACCGTGCCCACGCCGACCTCGGAAACCAGCTTGACCGAGATCGATGCGGACGGATTGGCATTCTTCAGGTCATGGATGAGTTGCGCCAGATCCTCGATCGAATAAATATCGTGGTGCGGCGGCGGCGAGATCAGTCCCACGCCCGGCACCGAGAAACGCAGATGGGCGATATATTCGGACACTTTGTGGCCCGGCAATTGGCCGCCCTCGCCGGGCTTGGCGCCCTGCGCCATCTTGATCTGGATCTGGTCGGCACTGGCGAGATATTCCGCGGTGACACCGAAGCGGCCGGATGCCACCTGCTTGATGCGCGAACGCAACGAATCGCCCGCCTTCATCTGGAGATCCCGCTCGATACGATTCGAGCCGATGATGTCGGACAGCATTTCGCCGCCTTTCAGGGTTTTGAAGCGCGCCGCGTCTTCGCCGCCTTCGCCGGTGTTGGACTTGCCGCCGATGCGGTTCATCGCGATCGCCAGCGTGGTGTGCGCCTCGGTGGAGATCGAACCCAGCGACATCGCGCCGGTGACAAAGCGCTTGACGATCTCCCTGGCCGGCTCGACTTCCGCCAGCGGCACGGCCGCGCCCGCAGGCTTGATCTCAAACAGGCCGCGCAGGGTTTTCAGCCTGGTGCTTTGCTCGTTGACAAGTTTGGCGTATTCCTTGAAGGTCGCCGCACTGTTGGTGCGCGTGGCGTGCTGCAATTTGGCGATGGAATCGGGCGTCCACATGTGTTCTTCGCCGCGCACCCGCCAGGCATATTCGCCGCCCGCTTCAAGCGCGTTGACCAACACCGGATCGGTGCCGAATGCGCTGCGATGGGTGCGCACCGCCTCTTCGGCCACCACACCCAAACCGACACCCTCGATCTGGGTAGCCGTGCCGGTAAAATACTCGGCGACGAATTCGGCATTCAGCCCGATCGCTTCGAATATCTGGGCACCGCAATAGGATTGATAAGTGGAAATACCCATCTTGGACATCACCTTCATCAAGCCCTTGTTGATCGCCTTGACGTAACGCTTCTTGGCATCCTTGGCATTGACACCCGCGGGCAGATTCATCGACTCTACGGTTTCATAAGCCAGCCATGGACATACCGCTTCCGCGCCATATCCGGCCAGCATGGCGAAATGATGCACTTCGCGCGCCGAGCCGGTATCCACCACTAGGCCAGTGCTGGTACGCAGACCCGCATGCACCAGGTGATGGTGCACTTTTGAGCACGCCACCAGCGCCGGGATAGCCACGCGCCTGGCCGACATCGCGCGATCCGACAGGATCAGCACGTTGTAACCATCGGACACAGCCCGGTCGGCGGCGGCACACAACGCCTGCACCGCCTTCTCGCAACCCGCTGCGCCCTGCTTTTCCGGATACGTCATATCCAGCACCAGCGAGCGATACCGTCCCTGCGTGAGGTGATCGATGTTGCGCAATTTTGCGATGTCATCATTCGACAAAACCGGCTGATGCACTTCCAGGCGCAGCGGCGGATCGGTTTCGTCGATGCCGAGCAGGTTGGGCTTGGGGCCGATGAACGAGGTCAGCGACATCACGATCTCTTCGCGGATCGGATCGATCGGCGGATTGGTCACTTGCGCGAACAACTGCTGGAAATAATCGTAGAACGAGCGATTCTTGTTCGACAGCACCGGCAGGGCCGCGTCCATACCCATCGAGCCGGTTGGCTCTTCACCGGCGTTCACCATCGGCGCCAGGATGAACTTCAAGTCTTCCTGCGAATAGCCGAATGCCTGCTGGGTATCCAGCAACGAAGCATTGAGTTTTGGTTTGTCATCCGTCAGCGGCAGGTCACCCAGGAAATAGCGGGATTTTTCGATCCACTGCCGGTAAGGTTTAGCTGTGGCAAGTTGATTTTTCAGTTCGGCATCATCCACGATACGCCCCGCCTGCATATCGATCAGGAACATCTTGCCCGGCTGCAAGCGCCATTTCTTGACGATCTTGTGCTGCGGGATATCCAGCACGCCCATTTCCGATGCCATCAGCACCAGATCATCGTCGGTGATCAGGTAACGCGCCGGGCGCAAGCCATTGCGATCCAGTGTAGCGCCTATCATGCGGCCATCGGTGAAAGCCACGGCGGCCGGGCCGTCCCAGGGCTCCATCAGCGCGGCATGGTATTCGTAGAACGCGCGGCGCTCTTCATCCATCAGCGGATTGCCCGCCCACGCTTCGGGTATCAGCAGCATCATAGCGTGCGGCAGGGAATAGCCCCCCGCCACCAGCAATTCCAGGGCATTGTCGAAGCAGGCCGAGTCAGACTGTCCATCCACGATCAGCGGCCAGAGCTTTTCCAGATCCGCGCCGAGCAGTTTGGATGACATCGCCGCATGACGGGCCGCAATCCAGTTCACGTTGCCGTGCACCGTGTTGATCTCGCCGTTATGCGCGATCATGCGGAACGGATGCGCCAGATCCCAGGTCGGGAAAGTATTGGTGGAAAAACGCTGATGCACCAGCGCCAAAGCGCTGACCACTCGCTGGTCCTGCAGATCGAGATAATATTTGCCGACCTGGTCTGCCAGCAACATGCCCTTGTAGACGATGGTGCGCGAAGACATCGAGGGACAATAAAAGCCCTTGCCCTGCAAATTGGCCAATCCGCGCACCGCATGTTCCATGGTCTTGCGTATCACCAGCAGCTTGCGTTCGAACGCCCCGGCATCGGCGCAATTTGAACCGCGCGCGATGAATACCTGGCGCACCACCGGCTCTACTTTTTTGACGCTTACCCCAAGACCGGAGTTATCCACCGGCACATCGCGCCAGCCGATGAGTTCCTGTCCCTCGGCTTCAATCTTTGCCGCGATGATCCTTTCGCAGGCGGCTCGCGCTGTTTCGGACCGCGGCAAAAACAACATGCCCACACCATAGTCCCCGGCAACCGGCAACCGGATATTTCCCCAGCCCATCTCCTCACGCAGGAACCGGTCGGGTAACTGAATCAAGATCCCCGCGCCGTCACCGGCCAGCGGATCGGCCCCCACCGCGCCGCGATGGGTCAGATTTTTCAATATCTGCAAGCCCTGATTCACCATGTCATGGCTTTGCCTGCCTTTGATATGGGCGACAAAGCCGACACCACAGGCATCGCGCTCCTGGCGCGGATCATACAAGCCTTGCTGCATCGGCAAAGAAGAGTTGCTCACGGTGTTCCCCAGTTCAACCTGTATAGATCAAATCATCAAAGCCAAAAAATGGCGACATACGTCGCCACGTCAAAATTCAAAAGCGAAAGGGCGGGAATTCTACCTTGTCTGGTGGCGATGGGCAACCGTACCGGTCCTCGCGGCTAGAAGTTAACCGGCGCTTCTTCCACCGCGAATATCCGGCGATGCTCGCGAATGGCGTATCGGTCTGTCATTCCGGCGATATAGTCGGCAACCGCGCGGGCGCGGTCGACTTCGGCAAGGCGTTGAAATTGCGGGGGCAACAAGCGGTAGTCTGCCATGAATATGCCAAACAGGTCGCTGATGATACGTTGCGACTTGGCACTCATGCGCAGCACGCGGAAGTGGCGATAGAGCTGGGTGTGCAGGAATTTTTTCAGTACGCGCTGCTGCTGGTTCATTTCGTCGCTGTAGGCAATCAGCGCCGGGGCGCTGCGCACGTCTTCCAGCGTGGCCAACCCCTGTTCGCCGATGTTGTGCTCGCTTTGCCGGATCAAATCCGACACCAAAGTATTGATCATGCGCCGCACCGTTTCATGTACCACGCGCCTCTCGGGTAGACCGGGATAGGCCAATCTTACTTCCTGCAAATGCGTCGCCACCAGCGGCACTGCGGCGAGTTGCTCGAGCGTGATCAAACCGGAACGCAGGCCATCATCGACATCGTGATTGTTGTAGGCGATCTCGTCGGCCAGATTGGCGACTTGTGCTTCCAGCGAAGGGCGGCGGTTGTTCAGGAATCGCTCTCCCAACTCGCCCAGCCGTGCGGCGTTCTCGGCAGAGCAATGCTTGAGTATCCCTTCGCGCGTTTCGAAGCACAGGTTCAGCCCATCGAACGCGGCATAGCGTTCTTCCAGCACAGCCACCACGCGCAGCGATTGCAGATTGTGCTCGAAACCGCCATATGGCTTCATGCAGGCATTCAGCGCATCCTGTCCGGCATGGCCGAACGGCGTATGCCCCAGATCGTGCGCCAGGGAGATCGCTTCGGCGAGGTCCTCGTTCAGGTGCAAGCGCCTTGCGATGGAACGCGCGATCTGCGCCACTTCGATGCTGTGGGTGAGGCGGGTGCGAAACAGGTCGCCCTCGTGGTTCACGAACACCTGGGTCTTGTATTCGAGGCGGCGAAACGCGTTGGAATGGATGATGCGGTCCCGGTCGCGCTGGAATTCACTGCGCCCCTGGGGCGCAGCCTCGGATACCAGCCGGCCGTGCGAGTTGAACTCGGTGACA
This sequence comes from Gallionella sp., assembly GCA_041741275.1. GTDB lineage: Bacteria > Pseudomonadota > Gammaproteobacteria > Burkholderiales > Gallionellaceae > Gallionella. The sequence continues at coordinate 25,583 of JBGSKJ010000078.1, read as the reverse complement.
GCGTATGATGCAAGTTCAGTCATGTCGTTCTCGATCCGTGAAAGGCAAGAGGCCACTGACCGGCCCGGATACTCGCAGATGGCCGCGATGACAGATGGAATTCGCCTTTTGCTCTTCGAGTCTGCTTGGGATGGACTTGAGAAGTGGAGGGGTGAAACCGATTTTTTCCGTGTAAATCCGTATTCATCTGCGGTTGACTGTTTTTCCCAAGGTCTTGTCACAGCACGCTTCCAGAGTTTGCCGCAACAATTGTTGCGGCACGTCGCCCTGAATCACCGCGCGCCCGATTTCCTTGAGCAGCACGAAACGCATCTTGCCACCCTCGACTTTTTTGTCCAGCCCCATCAATTCGAGATATTTGTCCACGCCCAGGTCTGGCGCAGCCACCGGCAACCCGGCACGCTCAAACAGGCTGCGTATGCGCGCCACATCCCTCGCGTTGATCCAACCCAGCCGTTGTGAAAGATCCGCTGCCATGATGGTGCCCGCCGCGACACCTTCACCGTGCAACCAGTTGCCGTAACCCATGCCGGATTCGATGGCATGCCCAAAGGTGTGGCCCAAATTAAGCAAAGCGCGCTCACCGCTTTCATGTTCATCTGCCGCGACGACTTCGGCCTTGTTTTTGCAACAGCGCGCAATGGCGTATTGCAGCACGGCAGTATCGCGCGCCAGCAGTTTGTCCATGTTGCACTCCAGCCATTCGAGAAACGGCAAGTCGCGTATCAAGCCGTACTTGATAACCTCGGCGATACCCGCTGCCAATTCGTTGTCCGGCAAAGTATTCAGCGTATCGGTATCGGCCAGCACCAGCCGTGGCTGATAGAAAGCGCCTATCATATTCTTGCCGAGCGGATGATTTATACCGGTCTTGCCGCCCACCGAAGAATCGACCTGCGCCAGCAGCGTGGTCGGTATCTGGATGAATGGCACACCTCGCAAATAGGTCGCGGCGGCGTAGCCGGCCATATCGCCGATCACGCCGCCACCCAAGGCGATCAGCGGCGTGGTGCGCTCGCAGCGACTGGTCAGCAAAGCATCATAGATCAGATTCAGCGTGCCGGAATTCTTGTACTCCTCGCCATCCGGCAATATCACCGGCATGCTGCCGACATCGATGCGCCGCAAGGCTTGCTGAAGCTTTTCCAGATACAAGGGGGCGACCGTGGTATTGGTCACGATAGCGACACGTCCGCGCGGGACGTGCGCTTGGATCAAATCCGCATGGTCGAGCAATCCGTTGCCGATGTGTATCGGATAACTACGCTCGCCCAATCCTACTGTCAAAGTCTGCATAATCTACCGGTCATCCTTCCCGACGGCTTTTTTTGAATGCCTCAACCTCACCCAACAGGTGCAGCATCAAGCTATGCGCACTTTGCCTGCCGCTCTGGATCACAATATCAGCCACCTGCTCATACAGCGGGTCGCGCTGCCGATACAACTCCATCAATTTGCCGTAGGGATCGCCGGTTTGCAGCAGCGGGCGATTGCGGTCATGCCGGGTACGGTGCAACAGATCATGCACGCTTGCCCTTAGGTAAATTACGATTCCGCAATGTTGCAACAGCGTCCGGTTTTGCGCCGCCAGCACCGCACCCCCACCGGTGGCCAGCACCATGTTCTCGCGCTTGACCAGGTCGGCTAGCGCTGCGGTCTCGCGCACACGGAAGCCCGGTTCACCTTCAACATCGAATATGTGCGGGATGGTCACACCGGTGCGCTTCTGAATTTCCTCGTCGCTGTCCACGAAAACCTTGCCCAGATGCTTGGCCAGTGTTCGCCCCATCGTGGTCTTTCCCGATCCCATCATGCCCACCAGGATCAGGTTGCCGGACTGGTACTTGCGGTGATGGTCCGGGTGATTGTTCTCGTTATCGTTTTCTTGGCTGCTCTGCATGTCGCACATTGTAAACGATAAAAACAAAAGCACCCGCAAGGGGTACGCCCGCGGGTGCCCGGAGACCTTGTCTCCACCCTTCCGCAGCCCGAACCAGGCCGGGCTTTTGTCGATGCCTGTTTGCGGGATCAGCGCAACGTCATGGTGTCCTTCATTATTTTTGGAGAAATGAATATCAGCAACTCGTTCTTGCTGTCTATCTTGCTGCTGCTCCTGAAAAAGTATCCCAGAACCGGTATATCACCCAGCAAAGGTACCTTGTCGACACCGTCGGTTATCTGCTGCGTATACACGCCACCGATTACTACCGTTCCGCCATTTTCCACCAACACCTGGGTCTTCACCTGGTTGGTGTCAATGCTGGGAATGCCGGCAAAAAGCTGCCCAACCGAGTCTTTGTTTACCATTATATCGATGATGACATTGTCATCCGGGGTGATTTGTGGCTTGACCTTCAAACTCAAAGTGGCTTTTTTGAACGCCACGTTGGTTGCACCGCTGCTGCTTGCTTGCTGGTAAGGCACTTCGGTACCTGCCTCAATCGTGGCCTCCGTCTTGTCTGAAGTCACAACCCTCGGACTGGATATTATTTTGCCCTTGCTGTCGGTTTCCAGCGCGGTCAATTCCACGGACAACAATTTGCTCATCGCACTGTTGAACAGCAGAAAAGAGAATGCACCGGCAGTTCCCGCCGATGGCAGATTGACGTTGGGGGTGTTGGCGGGCATTACCGTACCGGCCAAGGGGCCGCCGACAACGGTATTCGCGCCGATATTTCCAGACAATCTCGTACTGTTACCCACTTGAAATGCGTCATTGGAGTTATATCCGAGCCTTACACCCAAATTCTTGCCGAACTTGTCCGAAGCCTCGACCACACGCGCTTCTATCATCACCTGGCGTACCGGCACGTCGATCTGCTTGATCAGTTTTCGCGCGTCTTCCAGGTGAGAAGATGTGTCCTGGATGAATATAGTATTGGTCCGCGCGTCAACCACCGCGCTGCCGCGTTTGGACAGGATGCGCTGCTTGTCATTGGACAGGATTGCGGCCACCGCAGCCCCGGTCTGATAACTCAGTTGGTAACTTTCTGTGCGAACTTCTTCCAGATCGGCGATTTCCTGTCTGGACGACAAATCTATTTTTTCCTTGGCTGCGATCTCGTCGCGGGGAGCAACCTGTATCACATTGCCATTCTTGCGCATATCCAATCCCCGGCTCTGCAGGATGATGTCAAAAGCCTGATCCCACGGCACATCCTTCAGGCGCAGGGTGAGATTACCGGTCACCGTATCGCTGATCACCATGTTCAGCTCGGTGAAATCGGCGATCACATTCAAAGCCTCACGAACATCGATCTTCTGAAAATTCAAAGTCAGCTTTTCGCCCGCATAGCCGATTTTTGCGCCCTTGACCAACTTGTTGGGATCCTCGGCGACCGGCTTCACTTCGATGATGAATTTATTGTCGGTCTGGTAGGCGGCATGTTCCCACAAGCCCTTGGGCTCGATCACCATACGCACGTTGTCACCCTGGGCAAAGGTATCTACGCCCTGTACCGGTGTTGCGAAATCGATCACGTCAAGTTTGCGCTGCAAATTGCGCGGCAGGTCGGTTTTAAGAAAATCAACGATCAGTGTGGTGCCCTGCTGGCGAATGTCTATGCCTATGCCCGAATCGGACAGGTCGACCTGTATGCGCCCCTCGCCATTCTTGCCGCGATGAAAATCGATGTCGCGCAGGGTATGCTTTTGCGCATCCCGGTTCGCCTCGGCGAAGCGCGAAATGCTGGCGGTGGCCGCCATATCAGCGGGCCTGGCATGCAGGGTGATCAGCAGGCTGTTACCATCGATCCTGGTGTCGTAGCTCAACATTTGATTGAGGTTGACTACCAGGCGGGTACGTCCGCCAGCCTGGACGATATTGGCACTGCGCAAGTCCCCCTCGGTGAAATCCTGGACTGATTTGCCCAGCCCGTTTGCCGTATTTGGAAAATCAAACGCGATACGCGGCGGGGTATTGATCGTAAAGCCGGCAGGCGGATTGGCCAATGGCTGGGACATATCCACCTTGATGACCATTGTCCCGCCTCCGGCACTGCTCACACCCAGGGCGGTGATGCTGTTCTGCGTGTCCGCCTTTGCCTGGATACTCATTGCGCCAAGGACGATGAATATGCCCAGCAATCGAAATGCGCCGTTAAGATGTCTCATTGTCTTGCTCCCAGTCATTCAAGTAATTGCAAGTTGCTCACCCGTTCGGTCCAATCGCCGGCACTGTCTTGCACCATCTCTTTGATGGTAATTCCCGTATCGGTCACTTCTTTTATCAGACCGAAATTCAGGCCCATATAACTGCCGGCCTTGACCCGGTGCAGTTTGCCATCGGTGGCGCGTATCACCGCATAACCCACCTTATTACGATAAAGATACCCGACCATTTTCATGTTTTCGAGCGGGAATTCTTCCAATGCCTCTTTGGGACGATCAAGGTCAGGCTGATTTATTCCGCCGCCGGAACGCTTCTCGGGTTTGCGCGGCTTGAACGGATCGGGCAAATTTGTATCATTGGTGTAGGCGAAAAACTCATATGGCTTCACTTCCGGCGGGGGCTCTATTTTACCGCGCATATCCGCCCCGGAATTTTTAACGAAATCACGCAAATCCTGGTATTCCTCGCCGCCGCAACCCGCCAGCAGCAGCGAAGCAAGAATAAAAAATATCAGTCTCATTTCTTCGCTCCCGCCGGCTTTTTCGCCGCCGACTTCTGCTTCTGTGCGGCCAACTCATCTTCATCCAGATAGCGGAATGTCTTCGCTGTGGCATCCATGACCAACCCGGCGGCTACGGGAGCGATTGCAATATTGTTAAGAGTGACGATACGCGGCAACATCGCGATGTCCCCGGCAAATTTGCCGATATCATCATAGCTCCCTATCACTTTAATGGTGATCGGTTGCTCGGTAAAAGATCCGTTCACCGTTTCAGCGCCGGGCCTGAATAGCTCGAACTGCAGCCCGCGTCCCAAACCGGCCTGGTTGATATCGGTCAGCAACGCATCCATTTCTGACTTGCTTGGCAGTTGCTTGAGCAGCGCGCCAAAGGATTCCTGGGTTTCGGTCAATTGCTTCTTGATCAGATCCAGGTTGATCGCCTGCCTCTTTTTCAACAGAAAGGTCTCCTTCAACGTGCCTTCCTCTTGCTTGACCTTGCCCAGGGTTTCCCATTGATCTTGCCAGATGAACACTGCGCCAGCCAGAACCACAGCGGTAAACATTATCACGAAAGCGATGATTTTTGCCGGCCACGGCCACGCACCGGGAGTCTTCGGGTTCAGATTCTTCAGGTCGGATAATTTCATCATGATATTAACTCTTTGCACCAACCGGTTTGTCGGGTGGCGGGCTAACCGCAGTCTGCGCCTTGGTCAAATTGAAGTTCAATGAAAACTCGCTGACACGACTGCCTCCCGCAGTGACCGCATGAATCTCTACCAGCAAAGGGGTGTCGAGCCAGGGCGAATCTTCGACCGCCCGCATCAAGGTAGAGATGCGCGCATTCGATTGGGAATAACCAACCAGGCTGATTTTGGTGCCCGACTGTTTGAGCGTCTTGAGGTACACCCCATCCGGCAGAATGCGCAGCATTTGATCCAGGAGATGTACCACATCGGAACGCGTGCTTTGCAGGCTTTCCACGACATTCTTCCGTGCCAGCAGGGATTGCGTTTGCTCGCGGAGCTTTTTGATCTCCGCAATTTGTTTGTCAAGTATCGCCGTTTCCTGTTTCAAGTAGGTATTGCGTCTTTCCTGGTAAGATATCTGGGTGCTTATCGCGACCTGCACCAGCCCCACCAATATCCCCCCAATCACGACAGATATCACGCTCAACGCGATAAACTGTACTTGGCGTGCCTGTCGTTTTTCAGCGCGATGCGGCAATAAGTTGATGCGTATCATGATGGGTCAAACCTCCGCATCGCAAGGCCACAGGCGATGATCAACGATGGTGCATCGGCTTGCAATTGCCGCGGCTTGATCCGGCTGGACAGCGTCATCGAGGCGAAAGGGTTCGCCACCATGGTGCTGACCTGGGTCCGGGTCGCCACCGCATCATCCAGTCCCGGCAATGCCGCGCAACCTCCTGCAAGCACGATGTAATCCACCTCGTTGTATTGTGACGAAGCGAAGAAAAACTGCAATGCCCGGGCGATTTCCATCACCACGCTCTCACGGAAGGGCGCCAATACATCGCCTTCATAGTTATCCGGCAGTCCGCCATTGCGTTTGCCTGCTTCGGCCTCGTCTGCAGACAGACCGAACGCTGTCTGGATCTGCTGGGTCAATTGGTCACCCCCCACCTGCTGATCCCTGGAATACACCGACTGCCCATTACGCAGCACATTGACGTTCATCACACTGGCACCGATATCGACCAGAGCCACACATTTGTCCAGCGCCCCCTCGGGTAACTGGGCGCGGATCTGCTCGAAAGCCATCTCGGCCGCATAGGGCTCAACATCCATGACCACGGCCTTAAGTCCCGAAGCCTGGCAAGCGGCTACACGATCCTCGACGTTCGCCTTGCGGGATGCCGCCAGCAGCACCTCCACTTCCTCGGTGTTGCCGGGGGCGGGTCCGATCACCTGAAAATCCAGATTGACCTCTTCAAGTGCAAAAGGAATGTACTGATTGGCTTCGGACTCGACCTGGTATTCCAGATCCTCCTCGCGCAAACCGGCTGGCAAGAGAATCTTCTTGGTGATCACAGCAGCAGCGGGAAGTGCGAGGGCCACGTTCCTGATGCGGCCACCCAGCCGCTTCCAGGCACGCTTCAAGGTTTCCGAAACCGCATCAAGATTATTGACGTTGCCGTCACTCACTGCATCTTTGGGAAGCAACTCGATCGCATATCGCTCAACGACATAACCACCCTTTTTAGGCGTCTCGCTCAATTCGACCATCTTGACCGACGATGAACTGATGTCGACACCTATCAGGGGCGGCGTCGAAGCTCGCAAAAAGTCCAGTGGTATGTCGAAATTTACTTTAAGCATATGCCGGTTAGCGCTTTATCTGTATAAAGTGGTTTAAATCCTAGCAATAACTATAAATGATGTAAAGCTATTTTTAAGGGGTTATTTATATTTGAAGAGCCGATATAATTTCCCCCACCATACCATTGATACTATTCTCCGGACAACTGCACATGCCTTCCCGTCGCTGGCTCCTACCTGTTATTGTCACCTCAACCCTGTTTTTGTTTCCGGCGTTATTGCTTGGGCTGGCGGTTATGCTGTCGTATCCGGGCCTGCCTTCACTGGAAGTACTCACCGACTATCGCCCCAAAATCCCGTTGCGGATTTACAGCGCGGAGGGTGCGCTGCTCAGTGAATTTGGCGAGGAGCGCCGCGCATTGGTCAAAATCTCCGAAGTCCCCGAGGTGATGAAACAAGCCATTCTTGCCGCAGAAGATGACAGATTCTACGAGCACGGCGGCGTCGATTACATGGGGGTGATGCGCGCGGCATTATCCAACTTCACTTCCGGAGGGGTGAGGCAGGGAGCCAGTACCATCACCATGCAGGTGGCACGCAATTTTTTCCTTTCCAGGGAAAAGACCCTTACGCGCAAGTTCAACGAGGTTCTGCTCACTTTTAAGATCGAACACAGTTTGAGCAAGGACGAGATCCTGCAGCTTTACATCAACCAGATTTTTCTGGGTCAGCGCGCATACGGTTTCGCAGCTGCGGCTCAAGTTTACTTCGGCAAACCCCTGGGCCAGGTCACAATTGCCGAGGCAGCCGTGCTGGCCGGGTTACCCAAAGCGCCCTCCCTCTACAATCCGGTGGTCAACCCGCAACGCGCCAAGGTTCGTCAACTTTACGTCTTGCGCCGCATGCACGAGTTGCATTTCATCGACGACGGGCAACTGCTGCTCGCGCAACAGCAGCCCATCGTGGCGATGCGGGGTAGCCAGGAGTTCGGGGTCAAATCGGATTACCTTTCGGAAATGGTCAGGCAGGCTGTATATGAAAAATTTCAGGAGGACACCTACACGCAAGGTTTCAGGGTTTACACCACCATCCGCCAACACGACCAGCTCGTCGCATACCAGGCAGTGCGCAAGGGTGTGCTCGAATATGACCGTCGCCACGGCTACCGGGGCCCGGAGGGATTTATCGACTTGCCGGGCGGCAGTTCCAGTGCCAGCTTTAGCGCGGAACAACTGGAAGAGGCCCTGCTGGAAGTTACCGACGGCGACGATTTGATCCCTGCCGTAGTTCTGGAAGCATCGCCCAAGCTGGTCAAGGCATATAGCAGGGGCGGCGAGATTGCCGAGATCAGCGGCGATGCACTGCTGTTCGTCCAGCAGGCTTTGACCAAAAAAGTCGCCTTGAACCAGCGCATCAACACAGGCTCGCTGATACGGTTGCAAAAGGATGAAACCGGCGTTTGGCAGATCAGCCAGCTTCCGCAAGTCGAGGCCGCATTCGTTTCCGCAAATCCGCGCGATGGCGCCATCTACTCGCTGGTCGGCGGCTTCGACTTCAACAACAACCAGTTCAATCACATCACCCAGGCGTGGCGCCAGCCGGGGTCGAGTTTCAAACCTTTCATATATTCCGCCGCGCTGGAAAGGGGTTTCACACCCGCCACGGTGATCAATGATGCCCCGCTGATCTTCGATGCCAAACAGACCGGCAACGAGCCTTGGGAGCCGAAGAATTACGATGGAACCTTCGAAGGTCCGATGCGTATGCGTCAGGGATTGCTCAAATCAAAGAATCTGGTTTCGATCCGCATCCTGCAGTCCATCACGCCGCAATATGCACGGGACTACATCACCAAATTCGGCTTCGATCCCACCAAATATCCGGCCTATCTGACCATGGCTCTCGGTGCAGGATCTGTGACACCGATGCAATTGCTGACCGGCTATTCTGTATTCGCCAACGGCGGCTTTCTCACCACGCCTTACTTCATCCAGCGCATCGAAGATGCACAGGGTACCGTGCTCAGCAAAACTGCTCCTGAAGCAGCCGGCAGTACCACGAAACAGGTTATCGACGTGCGCAATGCCTATACCATGGTCAGCATGCTGCAAGATGTGGTCAGACACGGCACCGCCTTTCGTGCCATGCAGCTCGGTCGGCAGGACCTGGCCGGCAAAACCGGAACAACCAACGATTCGATCGATGCATGGTTTTGCGGATTCCATCCGACCGTGGTCGGCATTTCCTGGATGGGCTATGACCAACCGAGGAGCCTGGGCGACAGGGAAACCGGCGGGGGGGCAGCCTTGCCGATCTGGATGAGCTACATGGGAAGGATACTCAAAGATGTGCCCGAGGCTGTTTACACCATGCCGGACAATATGGTCGCGATACACATCAATGAAGAAGGGTATCGTGATGAATCCAGCCCGCGGATCGAATATTTTTTTCAGGAAAACGTTCCGCCGGAACATGCCATGCCCACACCAAACGAGGAATCAAAACCGGCAGACACCGTCAAGGACCAGCTGCTCTGACGGCTGCCCGAACCAAAGTATCCGGAACCACATATGACAAAAGAACATATTCAGAAACGTGACCTGATGCGGGAGCAACTGGCCCACCAGGCTGCCAAATTGATGGCGGAGGGTGGCATCACCGATCATGCCCATGCCAAACGCAAAGCCGCCAAACAATTGGGCGCGAGCGATACGCATCATCTGCCCAGCAACGATGAGATCAACGCAGCGCTACACAGCTTTCGCACCCTGTTTCAAAGCGAAAGCCATCCCGGCATATTGCGACAATTGCGCGAAGAGGCCCTGTCCAGCATGCGCATGCTGGCGGAATTCCATCCCTACCTGACCGGCTCGGTGTTAAGCGGAACCGCAGGGGAACAATCTGATATCAACCTGATGTTGTTTTCCGATGATGCGAAAGCCGTGCTGCTGTTCCTGCTCAAGCACAAGCTCGCATTCGAAGATGGGGAATGGATAGTTCGAATAGGCGGGCATGAAGAGACCGTACCGAGCCACACGCTGACCGGCGAATCCGGCACGCAGACACATATCATCGTCCTGCCCGAAAACGCCCGCTTCAGCGGCAGCCGCCACCCGGAAACCCATGCGGATATTGCGGCGGTGGAATCTTTGTTGGCGGGTTAAGTTCGTAAAGTGGGCAACTCGTTACCCACGGTCATGATGCGATGCTCAAACCCGCGTGTGCACGGACTGCCCACCCTACTTGGCTGATTTCAACCACCGCGCCGCATCCAGCGCGAAGTAAGTCAGAATGCCGTCCGCGCCCGCGCGCTTGAACGCCAGCAATGATTCCAGCACGCACGCTTCTTCGTTCAGCCAACCGTTCTGCGCGGCCGCTTTGAGCATCGCGTATTCACCGCTGACCTGATAAACAAAGGTCGGGGCTTTGAATTCATCCTTCACGCGGCGCACGATATCCAGGTAGGGCATGCCGGGTTTGACCATCACCATGTCCGCACCCTCCTGCAGATCCAGCCCGACCTCCCACAGCGCTTCGTCGGAATTGGCGGGATCCATCTGGTAAGTGTATTTGTTGCCTGCGCCCAGGTTGCCGCTGGAACCGACCGCCTCGCGGAACGGGCCGTAGAAACTGGAGGCGTATTTGGCGGAGTAGGCCATGATGCGGGTGTGGATGTGCTTGTTGGCATCCAGCGCCGCGCGCACCGCGCCGATACGGCCGTCCATCATGTCTGATGGGGCGACGATGTCTGCGCCTGCTGCGGCATGGGTCTGCGCCTGCCGGGTCAGCACTGCGACGGTTTCGTCATTGAGTACATAACCGCTGTCATCGATCAAGCCATCCTGCCCGTGGCTGGTGTAGGGATCAAGTGCCACGTCGGTCATCACGCCAAGTTCCGGAAAGTTCTTTTTCAGTGCAGCCACCACTCGCGGAACCAGGCCGTTCGGGTTATAGGCTTCACGCGCATCCAGACTCTTCAGCGGCGCGTCGATCACCGGAAAGATCGCTATGACTGGGATACCCAGCTTGACACATTGCTCGGCGTCCTTGAGCAGCAAGTCCAAAGTCTTGCGCTGCACCCCAGGCATGGACTTCACATCCTCAACTTTGTTGCTGCCTTCCAGCACGAAAACTGGGTAGATGAAATCTGCCGAAGTGAGTATACGCTCTCGCATCAGATCCCGTGAAAAGGCGTCATGACGCATACGGCGCATTCTGATATTTGGGTACTGTCCTAGTGTTTGCATGATTTTCCTTAAAATTTCACTTTTTCTGGAACTATGTTAGAAATCGCTTATCTGATACGTTGAATGATGCGAGTCATTCCACGTTTCTCCTCCCTGAGCGTGTGTCTTACGGGTGCCCGGCCAATAGGTCTTCGGCACTCTGTTAAGACTTTGCCCCTAGCCTTCCCCTTTTGGCTGGGGGCATTTTTTTTGCCCACAAAACTCAAACCTCGTCGCCATACTGCGTTGCTCTCGAAAAATCTTGCTTGCATACTTTAAGTATGCGGCGCGGCGATTTCCCTCGTGCGCCTTGTCTAGCTTAGAGGTTTGAGTTTTGTCCAGCCACGAACCAGCCCGCGATCACCGCTTCCGCCTCTTCCATGCCCAATTTCTTCAAACTGGAGAATAATTGCACGGAACACTGCGGAAAATGCTCGGCGAGGTGGGATTTTACGCGATTCAGCGTTAAAGTGGCTTGCTGCCTGCTGAGTTTGTCCGATTTGGAGAGCAGAATATGCACCGGCTTACCGGTCGGTGCGAACCAGTCCAGCATGTTCTCATCCAGTTCGGTCAACGGGTGGCGGGAATCCATGATCACCACCAGGCCGCACAATTCTTCGCGTGCCTGCAAATACTCGCTGAGCAAACCCTCCCAATGGCGCTTGCTCTCCGGGGGAACTTTGGCGTAGCCATAGCCGGGCAGATCGACCAAAAAGTGATTGTCACCCAACGAAAAATAATTCAAATGCTGGGTACGTCCCGGCGTTTTGCTGGTGTAGGCCAAGCGCGTGTGGTTGGCCAGCGTGTTGATCGCGCTCGATTTGCCGGAATTGGAACGCCCGACGAACGCCACTTCCTTGCCGCCATGCAGTGGCAAATCCTTGATGTGATTGACGGTAGTAAAGAAGGCCGCCTGTGAAAACAGTCCCACTAGAGAACCTCTAAAAATCTACCGCGCGACTCGATAGCGGCGTTGCACAGTGCTCGCTCGTCGTCTATCTCATTGATATGCCTCTGTCGCTGCGCTGACCAGCGACTTAGCTGGCGTTCTATTGCCAGCTTAGTCGAATGGCCATGCAACGCTCCGTGCGCCTTGCTCTCGAGCCGCTCGCTACGATTTTTAAAGGTTCTCATCACTTCCAGGTTGCAAAAATCTTGTCAGCTGTTGCGATAGTCGTCGCGATGTCTGCCTCGGTGTGCGCGGCGGAAACGAAGCCCGCCTCGAACGCCGATGGCGCGAGATACACACCCGCCTCCAGCATCGCGTGGAAGAAACGATTGAACGCTTCCTTGTCGCAGCTCATCACTTCGGCATAGCTGGTCGGCACAGCCTTGCTGAAATACAGACCGAACATGCCACCGACGGATTGCGCACAAAATGGAATGCCGTGCTTTTTGGCGCTGGCCGCCAATCCTTCAGTCAACTGCTTGGCCAGCTTGCTCAGACGCTCATAGAATCCGGGAGCCTGAACCAGCTTCAGAGTGGCCATTCCGGCTGCTACCGCCACCGGATTACCGGACAGCGTGCCGGCCTGGTACACCGCACCGAGCGGAGCCAGACACTGCATGATGTCGCGTCGGCCGCCAAAGGCCGCCGCAGGCAAGCCACCCCCCATCACCTTGCCCAGCGTCACCAGATCCGGTTTGATCCCGTAATGACCTTGCGCTCCTTGCAGGCTGACGCGGAAGCCGGTCATCACCTCGTCCAGGATCAACACCGCGCCGTATTGGGTACACAGCTTGCGCAAGGCTTGCAGGAATTCCGGCTTGGGTGTGACCAAATTCATGTTGCCCGCCACAGGTTCGACGATCACTGCCGCGATTTCCTTGCCCATCTCGGCGAAGGCGCGCTCCAGACCGGCCGCATCGTTGTAATCCAGCACGGTAGTCAGTGCGGCGATCTCGGCAGGCACACCTGACGAACTCGGCTGACCAAAGGTCAGCGCACCGGAACCGGCTTTCACCAGCAGTCCATCCGAATGCCCGTGATAACAACCCTCGAATTTGATGATGCGACTGCGGCCGGTAAAGCCGCGCGCCAATCGGATCGCAGACATCGTGGCCTCGGTGCCGGAACTCACCAAACGCACCATCTCCAGGCTGGGCAACAATTTGCACAACAACTGCGCCATCTCCAGTTCGGCTGCAGTGGGCGCACCGAAACCCAGTCCTTGTGCCGCCGCATCCTGCACCGCCCTGACCACGTCCGGATGACAATGCCCGGCGATCATCGGGCCCCACGAACCGACGTAATCGGTGTATTGCTTGCCATCGGCATCCCACACGTAAGCGCCCTGACCGCGCTTGAAGAACAGCGGCGTACCGCCTACCGAACCGAACGCGCGCACCGGAGAATTCACCCCGCCCGGAATAATTTTTTGTGAAGCATCGAATAGCTGCTGATTATGCGAAGTCATGTTGTGTCTTTCTGATTGAATATTTTGGCTGATTGAATATAAATATATTGGCTGTCGAAATAACTTCAAGAGCACTTTAAATTTGCGAACTGCCGCGCCGCGCCCTGAATATCCACCGCGCTGAATAACGCCGAGATCACTGCCAGCGCATCAGCTCCGGCCTCAAGCAACTGTGCGCCATTTTGCACGGTGATGCCGCCTATCGCCACCAACGGAACGGCAATTTCGCGGTGCGCCTGCCGCAACAAATCGGGTGTGACCGCCACCGCATCCGGCTTCACTATCGAGACGAAGAAACTGCCGAACGCCACGTAGTCCGCACCCTGACTCACTGCTTTGTGTGCCAACGCCAAGCGATTGTAGCAAGACACACCAATCAGTTTACCACTGCCCAACTGCGCACGCGCCGCAACTACGCTGCCATCTTCGCCACCAAGATGCACGCCGTCCGCAGTCACCTGTTGCGCCAACAGCGCGTCATCGTTGATGATTAGCGGCACAGAAAATTCACGGGTCAGTTCGCGCAATGCGCGGGCTTGTTCCAAACGCAGTTCCTCCGCAGCGGCCTTGTTGCGATATTGCAACACCCGTGCCCCGCCCAGCAAAGCCAGTCTCGCTTTGCGCAACAGTTCCAGTGTATCCGGCTCGTCCGGTGTGATCGCGTATAAGCCGCTAATCAACTGTTGAGAAATCCGGCTAGACTCGACCCTTCCCACCTATCACCCTCTCCTCGATCCCTGCCTTAATTCGGGCGTTCCGGCGGCTCATCATCTTCTTCACCCCGCGCCCAGAACAACCGGTCCGGGATGTGCTGTCCCATGCCGGGACGAAAACCCGAGCGCAGAGTTTGCCAGGTGTACTCCTGCGCTTCTTTTACCGCTTCTTGAATGTCCACATTTTGCGCCAGCAAGGCCGCGATCGCGGCAGACAATGTGCAACCCGAGCCGTGATAAATGCCGGGCAAACGCGCCCAGCTATCGCTGCGCAGAATGCCGCGTTCTGCATACAAGGTGTTGACCACCTTCGGGGTTTGTTCATGCGTGCCGGTAATCAACACATATTCACAGCCCATGCGCAGGATGCGTTTGGCGCATTCTTCCAGGGTTGGATCATCCTCATCATTGTCTTCGTCCAGCGCCAGGCGGCGCGCCTCGATGCTGTTCGGCGTGACGATGGTGGCCTGTGGTATCAGCAACTCACACATCGCATCCAGCATATCGTCATTCGCCAGCTCGTCGCCGCGCCCTGAAGCCAGCACCGGATCCAAGACCAATGGGATATCGGGATAATCGGCCAGTATCTCGGCAATGGCCGCGATGTTTTCCACGCTGCCGAGCAGGCCGATCTTGAATGCGGCTACCGGCACGTCTTCAAGCATCGCGCGCGCCTGGTCCACCACCCATTCCGGGTCCATTGCCAGCACATCGTCCACTCCGCTGGTGTCCTGCACGGTAATGGCCGTCACCGCTATCAACGGATGGCAACCCATGCTGGAAATAGTCAGGATATCGGCCTGCAAACCGGCACCCCCGCTGGGGTCGGTGGCGGCAAAACTCATAACCAGCGGGAACGATTCGGACATGATTCAAGTGACGCAACGGGCGGTGATTGACCGCGTATTCTACCCCAGGGCAGCGCTTAAAATCCAACCTGCTGATAATCCGGCGCGGCCCGACCAGTGCTGTCGCCGATCTGCCGGTCATATTTCAAGCAACTGCCGCGCGGATTACCCGCTCAGCGTTGTTCGCCCCCCGTCTCAACCCGGCACGCTGAATCAATGGCGGCGTTCCCCGTACGCACATGCAAATAATCCGCCACTTGCGCAAACTCGGCCACAGCGAGATTCTCGGCGCGCAGTTGGGCATCTATGCCAAGCCGGACAAAATCTTCTTCACTTAAATAACCCCGCAATGTGTTGCGCAATGTTTTCCGCCGTTGTCCGAATGCCGTCCTGACTATCGCGGCAAACAGCTTTTCGTTGCGCACCGCGATGTCGCCGGCGGGTAGCGGAATCATGCGCACGATGGCGGAGTTCACTTTGGGCGCCGGACGAAACGATTCCGGCGGCACGTCGAGCAACTTTTCCATGTGGAAGCGGTATTGCAACATCACCGACAGCCGTCCGTATGCAGGCGTGGAAGGATTGGCCACCATGCGCTCGACCACTTCGTTTTGCAGCATGAAATGCATGTCGCGGATGCGCTCGGCATAAGCGGCGAAGTGAAACAGCAGCGGCGAGGAAATGTTATACGGCAGATTACCTACGATACGCAGCGGTGCCGCCAGCGTCGAAAAATCAAACGCCAGCGCGTCTCCGGCATGGATGACCAGTCTGGATTTTGGATTTCCCTGCGGATAATCCTTCTCCAGTCGCGCGATGATATCGCGGTCGATCTCAACCACATGCAGGCGATCCAGTTTTTTCAGCAACGGGCGAGTCAGCGCACCCAGCCCCGGACCGATCTCCACCAGGCTGTCATCCGGTTCCGGACGAATCACCGCGATGATGTCGGCGATGATCTGCTCATCGACAAGGAAGTTCTGGCCAAACTTTTTTTTGGCTTTATGCACGTTCATGCGGGTGCCCGGACGATAGCTTTTCGTATTGCGCCAGCTCATATTTCGACATCCGGGCTGCGAGCCTGATCGCCTCCAGCAGACTGCCGCCATCGGCTTTGCCGGATCCGGCCAGATCCAGTGCCGTGCCATGATCCACCGAGGTGCGAATGATGGGCAGCCCGAGCGTGATGTTCACACCCTGCCCGAAGCTGGCATGTTTGAGCACCGGCAGACCCTGGTCGTGATACATGGTCAGCACACAGTCGCATCGAGCCAGCATATGCGGCGCAAACAGTGTATCGGCAGGCAACGGCGAGCTGACGTTGATACCCCCGGCGCGCAACCTGTCCAGCACGGGAATCATCACCTCGATTTCTTCGCGTCCCAGATAACCGCCTTCGCCCGCATGCGGATTCAATCCCGCCACCAGAATGCGCGGCTGCGCGATGCCAAAGCGACCTTGCAGATCGCGCTGGATGATGCGCAGCACATTTTCCAGCAGCGGCGCGGTGATCGCCGCGGCCACATCCTTCAGGGGAAGATGTGTGGTTACGAGGGCAACGCGCATCCCGCCGCCGACCAGCATCATCACCACCGACCCGGTATTGGTCTGTTCGGCGAGAAATTCGGTGTGTCCGGTGAACGGGATTCCCGCATCATTGATGATGCCCTTGTGTACCGGCGCCGTCACCATAGCGGAGAACTCTCCAGTCAGGCAGCCCTGCAAAGCACGCTTAAGTGTCGCCAATACGTATTCGCTATTGGCCGCATTCAACACACCGGGTTGGCACGGCGCAGCAAGAGGCACATGGATCACCGTGAGTGAAGGGGGAAGAGATGGATGCTTTTCGCCTTCTCCCTTCCCTTGTCCAGCCACATAGTCCCGCACACGCAGATCGATGCCGAGCTGCGCGGCACGTTGCAGCAACATATCCCTGTCGGCAATCACCACGAACGGAATATCGGTCAGAGCGGCGGCAAGCTGTACACACAAATCCGGGCCTATGCCGGCCGGTTCGCCGGCAGTGATCGCCAACGGGTTTAAAAAGGCAGCGGCACTCACCGGCTATTTGATCTCCTGGAGTCGGTACTCGATAAACGCACGGTCGCGCAGTTGGCGCAACCAGTCCTGGTACTGTTCGTCCGATTTGAATGTGCCTATCGCCATACGTGCCTGCTGGCGCCGCTGTTGTTCGCTGATGTCGGTGGAGCGCCGCTCCAGGACCTGGATCAAATGCCAGCCGAATTGCGTTTGCACCGCACCGGTCATATTGGGCTGCAACTTGCTCATCGCCTCCTCGAATTCAGGCACGGTCTGCCCCGGAGACAGCCAGTCCAGATCACCCCCTTGTTGCGCACTGCCATCCTGGGAATATCGCTTGGCCTGTTCGGCAAAATCCGCACCTGCTTCGATGCGCTTCCTGATTTCCATCAGGCGGTTCCTGGCTTCGCTTTCCGAAACGATCTCGCTGGTCTTGATCAGAATATGCCGCGCATGGGTCTGGGTGATCACCACCGCCGCCTTGCCGCTGCGTTTTTCAACCAGTTTCAGTATGTGGAAACCGCTCGGGCTGCGCAACACCGCGGTGGTCTGGCCGGGTTGCAGGTTATGCAACTCGCTCATGAACAACGCGGGGATGCTGTCACTGGACCGCCAACCCAGGTCGCCGCCCTTCAATGCGTCTTTTGCGTCGGAACTTCCCGCCGCAACCTGCGCAAAATCCGCTCCGCCTTTCAACTGGATCAAAGCCTGTTCGGCGCGTTCGCGCGCGGCCTGTATCTTCTCCGCGCTGGCCTGCTCCGGCACTACCACCAGGATGTGCGCCAGACGGAACTCCTCTTCCGCGCCACCCAGCTTGGCCTTGTTGGCAAGATAGTTGTCCACTTCAGTGTCGCTGATGACCAGCTTGCTTTCGACTTCTCGCTCACGCAAACGCGTGGAAATGATTTCGCTGCGGATCTCTTCCCTGAATTTTTTGAAATCCACCCCATCCGCTTCCAGCTTGGCGCGGAATTCCGCCAGGGAAGGGAAGTTGTTTTGCTGCGCGATGCGCGTGATGGCCTGGTCCAACTGCGTGTCGTCCACCCGCACACCGTTTTCCATGGCGTACTGCATCTGCAACGCATCGGTGATCATGCGTTCAAGAAGTTGCCTTTCCAGCACCGCAGGTGCGGGCAACGGCGTCCCCTGCTTTTGCAATTGGCCCACCACCGTGCGCATCCGGTCGTCCAGTTCGTAGCGGGTGATCACATCATCGTTGACTACCGCGACCACGGAATCGATCACCGTAACCTGCTGTTGCGGATCAGGTTTGCCCGATTGCAAACTACCCGTCTTGGCAACGGCTTTTGCCGGTTTGGCCGGCGGTCTGTCGGCGGCATAGGCCGCTTGCAGCATGAGCAAGGCACAGCATGCCATCAAAATATACTTCATTCGCATCATCTTCTTTCAGTAGTGAAACTGTAATCAGCCCAGGATCCGCTAGGGTTTAGTGGCCGGCTTGTCGTTCAATTTGGTATAGCCGGGCACGCTTTGCCCAAGCAGGTTCAGGGGATCGGAGCCCATCTTGACCATGTCATTCAGCTCAAGCTGCACGAAGAAACTGGTACTGGATTGTTGCGTGGATGTGGCGAAGCGTTGCGCCACGAGTCGTAGCGTCCAGCAACTCTGATTATACTCAAGCCCGGCCAGCACCTCCAGGGTTCGGGCATCCTGCAGCGAGTAGTTCCAGCGCCCCACCCCGTGCCAGCGTTTGAACAGCGGCCATTGCGACGAAACATCGACCTGGCGCAGGGTGTTGCGCATGAAGCGATAGCCCAGATTCAGCGCCTTGCCGGCTTCGGGGCGATAGTGTGCCGCGAGGTTGTAGCGCTGCGTGTGCGACTGATTCGGATCGAATTGAAACTCGCTGTCCAGTGACGATGCATCGGTTACCCGCCCGGCGACCGCCAGCAAAATATCCGATTTGTTCAGCGCCGCTGCCGGTGCGACCAGATTCACCCGCGGGGTAGTGAAACTGAACCGCTCACCCAGCATGACTTTCAAACGTTCCATGCCATTCCCCTGTTCCAGCAGGCGCGATGTCATCGCCAGCGTGACGTGATTGGCATCGCCGATCCGGTCGCTGCCGAAGAAACGGTTCTCGGTAAACATCTGGGTAAAGCTGAAATCGGCCTGCGCGGAATCAAAGTTGGGCAGCAGATCCTGGTCTTTGTACGGGATGCGCACATAAAATGCCCGCGGCTCCAGAATCTGGACATACTCGCTGTCAAACCAGTTCCATTCGCGCTCCAGCACCATGCCGCTATCCACGCTCAGGATCGGCAAGGTTCGCGAGGTATTCGCCAGCGCGGTGGTGTTATTCGCGCCCATCACATACTGGGTACTGTGCAGACCGAGCTTGGGGATGACATAGAAGGCCGGATGATTCAGCAACGGGTAACTGACGCTGGGATTGAGCACCAGGCGCCGGCCATTCGGCAGGGTGGGATGGCGAAAATCGACAAACTCGCCGGCGAAAGCCATGTTTGCGCCGGAATGATTCTGCTGCGAGTTGAGTGTCACCTGCGGCAACCGCTTGTAAGGCGCGACGATAGGAACGAGTGCCGCGGGATCCTGCAGGGTTTGAAAGCGCTGCGCGCGCGCTGCGGCTTGCCACCAACCCGAGTTGTAGTTGAGCGCACCCTCCTGCAACAAATTGACCTGCGAAGTGGCATTCACCGCGTTAGCCAGATCCCTGAAGTAATCGTCATCAGAAACGCGGTTATAGGTGATTTCGCCATTCAATCCCGCGCTGACAGCCTGATTGTGCAACAGGGTAAAACGGTTGCGGCTGCGATTGGTCAGTTTGTCGCGGGGCAGCACATCCACCTGCAACTCGCCGCCGTAATTCGCTTCCAGATAGCGGAATTCGTTGTTGAACATCAAACCGCGTTTAAGCATCATGCGCGGCGCAATGGTCGCATCCCGATTCGGGGCAATATTCCAATAGTAGGGCAGGGTTATTTCGCTGCCGCCCTTGACGGTGCCGCCGAATATCGGCGCCAGAAAGCCCGACTTGCGCTGATCGTTAAGCGGAAAATCCATCCACGGCGAATAGAGGATAGGAACACCCATGAATTCGATCCGGGCATGGTGCGCGATGCCGATCTGGCGGTTTTTATCGATCTCCAGCTCGCTTACTTTCAGCATCCAGTCCTGATTGCCTGCCGGGCAGGTGGTATAGCTGGCCTTGTCCAGGGTAAAACGCTGCTTGTCCAGGATGTGCATCATATCCGCCGAGCCGCGCCCGTCATTCTCCTTCAGAAAGAACACCGGCTGTTCCATGATACCGATGCTGGTATCCATGTTGAGCCTGAGATGCGGACCGCTCACGGTGCTGCCATCCTGTTCCAGCACCACCGATCCCTGCGCGTCGATATCCAGGGCATCGTGGTAATACCATAATCGATCCGCACGAACCGATTGATTGCCCTTGCGCAACAGCACCGACCCCTGCGCCTGAATATCCTGCGTATCCTGAAAATACAGCAAGCGATCCGCACGGATGGACTGATCGCCTTTGCGCAACAGCGCGTTGCCGGTGGCCTCGAGCTGCTTTCCCTTCTTGCCCTCCAGACGGTCCGCCTCAATGACTGACGGCCCCTCTTTTACCGTTTCAGCCATCGCCAGCAAGGTCTTGTCCATGCGCAGCGCGAGCAACTCCGCATTCGCGACCGAGGGGTGCGCAAAAGTGCAAAACAGGCAGATGACGACTGGGTGGGGGCGAAACCGCATAACGCGCAGCAATTTGTAAGGTGGTAAACTTTCGCAAGTTTACCATCAAGGCCATCCGGATATCCAATTATGCAACGCCAGCAACAGCTTACCCAATGGTTGCACAGCCTGTACCCAGGCGAAATATTCACGCTCGCCCCCGCTTCGGCAGATGCCAGCTTTCGCCGCTACTTCCGCGCCACGTTCGCCGACCGCACGCTGGTCGTGATGGATGCCCCGCCGCAGCACGAGGACTGCCGCCCGTTCCTGCACATAGCCAAATTGTTCGAGGCGGCCGGCACGCACGTCCCGCATGTGTACGCGCAAGACCTCGAACAGGGTTTCCTGCTGCTGTCCGATCTCGGCGACACCACTTACCTGCAGGCCCTGTGCGGGGGAAACGCCGGCAGCGCGAAACAACTGTACGGAGCCGCGACCGATGCGCTGATCAAGATCCAGCTCGCCTCGCGCGACAACGAATTGCCGCGCTACGGTGAAGCCCTGCTGTTGCGCGAGATGCGCCTGTTTCCTGAGTGGTACATCGGCAAACATCTCAATGTCACGCTCAGCGTGGCGCAAAGCGCCAAACTGGAGAACGTTTTCCAGCGCATCCTCGCCAACAACCTCGCCCAGCCGCGGGTGTACGTGCATCGCGACTATCACTCCAGAAATCTCATGCTGAGCGAACCGAACCCCGGTGTACTGGACTTCCAGGACGCGGTATATGGCCCGATCACCTATGACCTCGCCTCGCTGTTCAAGGATGCCTACATCCGCTGGGAGGAAGCACAGGTGATCGACTGGCTGATCCGCTACTGGGAAAAGGCGCGCAAGGCCGGACTGCCGGTACACGAGGATTTTTCCGGGTTCTACCGCGATTACGAATGGATGGGCGTGCAGCGCCATCTCAAGGTGCTGGGCATCTTCGCGCGCCTGTATCACCGCGATGGCAAGGAAGGTTATCTGAAAGACCTGCCGCTGGTGATGGCCTATCTGCGCGCCGCGTGTGCTCGCTACATTGACCTCAAGCCGCTGCTGAATCTGCTCGACACACTTGAACCGCAAAATACCAGGGAGGGGTTTACCTTTTGATGCTGCGCATCTCCCCCTATCCAAATCCCCCTCGCTTCGCTCTCCCCCTACGCTCGCGGGGAGAGCGAAGCGAGGGGGGTGGAGCCGGGCAAACGTGAAAGACATAAACCCATGATGGTGATGATACTTGCGGCAGGTCGCGGCGAACGCATGCGCCCGCTCACCGACCACACGCCCAAGCCGTTGCTGGAAGCCGGCGGCAAAGCACTGATCGTCTGGCACATCGAAAATCTGGTACGCGCCGGCATCCGCGAACTGGTGATCAACCACGCTCACCTCGGCGCACAGATCGAAGCCGCATTGGGTGACGGGAGCCGGTTTGGCGCACATATCCGTTACTCATCCGAAGGCACCGCGCTGGAAACTGCCGGCGGTATCGCGTTCGCGTTGCACCTGCTGGGCGACCAGCCGTTCGCCGTGATCAACGGCGATATTTTCTGCGACTACGATTTTGCGCAATTGCCGGAACGCGCTGACGCGCTACTAACCAATGGCGATACCTCGCATCTGGTATTGGTCAACAATCCCCCACAACATCCCAAAGGGGACTTTTGTTTAGATGCGGATCGAATTAAAACAACCCCCCTAGCCCCCCTTGTCAGGGGGGAATCCTGCTCCTCCCCTGACAAGGGGAAGTTGGGAGGGGTTGAAGTCCTCACTTTCAGCGGCATCGGAGTCTACCAGCCCGCTTTGTTCGCCCACATCGCACGCGGAACCAAGGCGCCGCTCGCACCGTTGCTGCGCGAGCAGATCGCGCTGGGCAAGGTCAGCGGCGAGCATCACCGGGGCATGTGGGTGGATGTCGGCACACCGCAGCGCCTGGCCGAACTCGACAGCCAGATTTGTTCATTGCAAAAAACGTCCCATACACAGCACAATGCGCCATGAATATCGATCCTGCCATCTACATCCAGCGTCGCGCCCGCTTGCTGAAAAACATGCAGCACGGCATCGCCATCATTCCGACTGCACCCGAGGTCGCACGCAATGCCGACACGCACTATTCCTACCGCCACGACAGCAGCTTTTATTACCTCACCGGTTTCTCCGAGCCGGAAGCGGTGCTGGTGCTGATCGCCGGCCAAAGTGATGCCAGCCCCTCAAAGACCATCCTGTTTTGCCGCGGGAAGAATCTGGAGCGCGAGATCTGGGATGGTCATCGTTACGGCCCGGATGCCGCACGCGAACAATTCGGCTTCGACGAGACTTACCCGATCGCGCAACTGGATGAGAAGCTGACCGAACTGCTGGGCAACCAGCCCGCGCTGTTCTATCCACTGGGTCAAGACGCTGCATGGGATCAGCGCATCGTCAAGTTGCGCAGCGCGGTGCATGAAAATATCCGCAGCGGCATCCGCGCACCGGATCATATACGCGACGTGCGCACCCTGCTCAACGAGATGCGCTTGTTCAAGGATATACATGAACTGGACATCATGCGCCGCGCCGCCGCGATCTCCACTGCGGCGCATCGCCGCGCCATGCAGTTCACCCGCCCCGATCAGTTCGAATACCAGGTCGAAGCTGAACTGCTGCACGAATTCTGCAGCCGCGGTGCGCGCCATCCCGCTTACACCTCCATCGTCGCCGGCGGCGCGAATGCGTGCGTGCTGCACTATGTGGGAAACGATGCCAAACTCAAGGATGGCGATCTGCTGCTGATCGATGCAGGCTGCGAACTCGGCGGCTATGCCTCGGACATCACGCGCACCTTCCCGATCAACGGCAAATTCAGCGCCGCGCAGAAAGACGTGTATCAGATCGTGCTCGCCGCACAAGCCGCCGCGATCGGCGTTGCCAAGCCTGGCAATGCCTGGGACTCACCGCATAACGCCGCGCTGCGCGTATTGGCGCAGGGCTTCATCGACCTCGGGCTGTGCAGCGACACCGTGGATGCCGTGCTGGAAAGCGAAAGCTACAAGAAGTTCTACATGCACCGCACCGGCCACTGGCTGGGCATGGACGTGCACGATGTCGGCGATTACAAGGTCGGGGATGACTGGCGCCCGCTGCAACCCGGCATGGTACTGACCGTAGAGCCCGGCTGCTACATCCGTCCTGCCGATGATGTGCCGCTCGCTTTGTGGAACACCGGCATCCGCATCGAGGACGATGTGGTCATCACCGCAACAGGAAATGAAGTGTTGACCGAGGCAGCACCAAAAAGCGTGGCGGATATTGAAGCGCTGATGAGGAGATCGTGAGCACCCGATACGACATCGCCATCATCGGCGGCGGACCGGTAGGCGCCGCGCTGGCGCTGGCGTTGCGCGACAGCAAACTGAAGGTCTGTGTGCTGGAAGCCCGCCCGGCGAATGCGGCCAGCACTGACGCACGCGCGCTGGCGCTGTCGTACGGCAGCCGCCTGTTGCTGGCGCGCCTCGGTGTATGGGACGCACTGCGCGATGTCTCGGCGATCCGTAGCATCCACATCTCGCAACAGCACAGCTTTGGCCGCACCGTGTTGCGCGCGGCGGAACTGGATGTACCTGAACTTGGCTACGTGCTGCCTTACCCCGCGCTGCAGGATGCATTGACCGATGCGCTGCAACACAGCGATGTCGCAACCATCTTCGGCGCGAGCGTAACCCAGTTAGGCAATTCAGACGATCACGCCGTGATCAGCTATCAACAAGACGGAACAGCACACACGCTGCAAACCCCTCTCGCGGTAGTCGCCGACGGCGGAAAATTATTGTCGCAACAATATCCGCCCGAGGTGCATGACTACGGGCAGAGTGCGCTGATCACCCACATCACCTGTTCCTTGCCAAAACCCAATACCGCGTTCGAGCGTTTCACCCCGCAAGGCCCGCTGGCACTACTGCCGTTCCAGAGCGGCTACGAACTGGTGTGGACCGCGCCGCACCAGCGCGCACAGGAAATGCTGGCCTGGGACGACGCGAAATTCCTGCACGAATTGCAGACGCACTTCGGTGACCGTGTCGGGGCATTCCTGACCGTGGGCAAGCGCACCTGCTTCGCGCTCGGCCTGAAGCGCGCGCCGCAACAGACCCCGATGCCGCATACCGTGCTGCTCGGCAACGCCGCGCAAACCATGCATCCGGTCGCCGGACAGGGCTTCAACATGGGGCTGCGCGACGCGTGGGAACTGGCACAGGAGATACTCGATGCCGCGCCGGAAACGCTGGGCTCGGAAGCGATGCTCTCCGCCTACCGCAACCGGCGCCGCACCGACCGTGAGGCGGGGATACGTTTCACCGATGGGCTGGTGCGGCTGTTCTCCAACAACCTGCCGCTGCTCAGCGCAGGCCGCGCCGCCGCGCTCACCGCGCTGGACTGTTTGCCGTTTGCGAAGAAGTTTGTCGCGAAGCGGATGATGTTTGGTGCGAATGGCTAGCAACACTCAAGCGGCGGGCGTGCCAGGCGAAAAGCACGGAACACCATCCATTGGGTTATTGACCCTAGCCCATTAGGGTTATTAGCCATTTGCCATTGTGGCCATTGACCAACCAGAATGACAGGTTCAGAATCAGACTTATAGACTCGGCACGATGAAGATTGAACTTTGTCCATGCGTCTCAGTCAGATGCGCATGGACAAAGAAGATGCAAGATTTCAAACATTGGAGCGGTTGCACGAGCGGCGTAAGCAGGTCGTGCGATTGCATCGCAAAG
>JBGSKJ010000077.1:0-2011 GCA_041741275.1 Gallionella sp. | reverse complement strand
AGTTGCAAAGCGCGGCGATAGCTCGCCACCGCCTCGTCGAGCAGTCCGAGGCTCTTCCGGACCACCCCCAGATTGAAATGCGCCTCGGCATCGCCGGGCATCAGCTCTGCGGTCTTTTGAAAAGACTGAAGGGCATTCTTGTCCTGCATCTGCAGGGACGCCCCCAGCAGCTTCCAGGCAAAACCGGAATCCGGAAACCGTCCGATCAGCGCGCGCGTTTGGCTTTCCAGTTCCGCATAACGCCTGGCATTGTACAAAGCGACCAGCCGGTTGAATTCATCGGGTGACGGCGCGGCAGAACGGGACGCGACGTTACCCTCGCAACAATGCTTGTATTTCTTTCCGCTGCCGCAACTGCACGGGTCGTTTCTTGCCGGCTTCATATTCATCATTCCCGGTTTGGGCTGCGCCCGGGTGCGAGATCGCCCAGCGCGTCCAGCAACGGGCCCAGATATTTTTCATATGGCCGCCAACGCTCCACAGCGGACGTGTAGATCGGCCGGCGCACTTGCGTCATGCTGGCGGTGTTGACCGAGCGCTTGTTGTTGTGGAAATCGAGGCAGGCATCGTTCCATTCCAGACCGCAGAAGTCGATGATGCGCCGCGCCTGCGTCTCCTGGTCGGCGACGATATCCTCATACTGTACTTCCAGAAAAGCGCCGGCAGGCAAAACTTTGCGCCAATGATCCATCAGCCGCGCATAGTCGACGTAATAGCGCCCCAGTTCGGCCAGGTCGTAGGATTGCTCAAGTCCCCTGCTGGACAATTTCGTAAAACAGGAAAGGCAGGTGTCCACCGGAGTCCGCTTGACGTGGATGATCCTGGCGTTCGGCAGCATCACGTGGATCAGGCCGATGAACCTGAAATTGTCCGGCAGCTTGTCGGTGATATGCCGCGCATCCGGCGCACGCTGACGCAGGCCGGCAACATAATCATCGGCCCACTTGGCCAGGTTCTCCTGATCGAGTGCGAGTATGTTGCCGGGAAAACCTCTTGTTCCGGCAACCTCGCGCTGCACGATCCTCAGCATGTCGGGCAACTCTCCCGCGCCATGCACCTCAGGATGGCTGGCAATGATCTGCTCGGTCAGTGTGGTTCCGGAACGCGGCATGCCCAGCACGAAGATCGGCACTTTCGACGGGTTGCCGCCGCCGCGCAACCGTTCAATGGTGGACTGGTCGAAAACCCGGATGACATCGTTAAAATGCTGTGTCACCCGCGCGGCGTCATACTTGAAAGTGGCGCGCTTCAGCTTGCAGCCTTCGAGGAAATGCGGGAAGGCACTATCATGCTCGCCCAGATCGTCAAAACACTTGCCCAGCGCGAAATGCAGGGAGATGACTTGATTCTTCGGCAGCGGGAACCGGCTGTTTCCCGCCGCCTGTTCCGCCGCCAGCAGCGCGGCCAGATTAGCATCACCGGCTTGGGCCTTTGTGACGTTTGCCAGCAGGAAGCGCGCCTCCAGGTTGTCAGGTTTGATCCCCAGTGCTTTTTTGACAAGCTGCTCGGCTTCCTTCATCTCGCCATTTATCACGCACAGATGACTTACGCCGAGCATGGCCTCATCGCACTGCGGATCGATTTCCAGCGCCCGGCGGAAGCTGGCCAGCGCCGCGTCGGGTTGACCGAGGTCCTTCAGGACATTGCCCAGATTGCTGTGTGCCTCGGCATAATCGGGTTTGAGTTGCAATGCACGGCGATAGCTCGCCGCCGCATCATCGGGAAGCCCGAGGTCTTTCAGGGCCGTTCCCAGGTTATTGTGCGCAGTAGCGGAATCGGGTTTGAGTTGCAAAGCGCGGCGGTAGCTCGCCACCGCCTCGTCGAGCAGCCCGAGGTCCTTCAGGACATTGCCCAGATTGCCGTGTGCCTCGGCATAATCGGGTTTGAGTTGCAAAGCGCGGCGATAGCTCGCCACCGCCTCGTCGAGCAGTCCGAGGCTCTTCCGGACCACCCCCAGATTGAAATGCGCCTCGGCATCGCCGGGCATCAGCTCTGCGGTCTTTTGAAAAGA
>JBGSKJ010000076.1:0-6795 GCA_041741275.1 Gallionella sp. | reverse complement strand
TGTATCAAGTTCGCTGCGCTCTTGCTCGGTAAGTGTTACCCGGTATCTCGGTGACATGGTGACCTCCTTTGATTAAGGGTTTCACCAGTATGCCACAGGGCTCTACGATGCGAAATAAATAATGTTACATGGCACTAGTGCTTTACCAAGCGTTTCTCCATTTGTGGATAGTTCGGATAGTGCAGAAAGTAACTCGGTCGGAAGTGGTAAATAGCAACCATCTCCAACAGGTTTTAGCCATTGTGCCTGCGCGTCGTCTGGTTCAAATCTTTCCAGCGGAGGAAACGGTGAATACCAGCACGCATTACCAATAAGAATGGCTGGGGATGCCAATTTGACAGCCGTCCTTGAACGACATACTCTGAATTCCGCCAACTCCTCCGGGCTTCTTGATGTCATGATTGAAAGACCGGCTACCAGCGCTCCAATCCTGGCATGAGCAGTTTCCGATTTGTTACTGAGAGTTGATTTGATTTGGTCGACTATTGAAGTGGCATCATGTTCATTCAATACTTCCCACGTGTAAGGCAGAAACTGGTTGTCGAATTCTGTCGCAAATCGCGCATCTAATACCTGCCATTTTTGCAGGGCAAGACTCGGTAGCTCTTTGGTATTGGGTGTGGCTGCAGCTTGAGCTACTGATGTGGTTACTTCTGTCTCTGAGGCGTCAATGCCAGGTTGATGCGCCGCCTGCTTTCGCAGAACAAACTGTTGTGTGACAAGTACTGGCGGACGCCGGGTGACGACGGGACGTGCGCGTTTTTTTATCTTTCCGATTTTCCATTCGTCGCTATCGCCAAGATCAGGCTCCCGCTGTTTGGGTTGCGTCTGCTTTGGTTCAGGTTTTTTAGGTTGCGCCAGTTCTGTCTTTGCCTGTATCTCAGGCTTTTGTTCAGAAGGTAACTCGTCTTCGTTGTTGATGGCCGCCTGTTGCTGAAAATCAGTTTTAGCCAGTCCCTTATTTACTCTGATTGCCAAGCCGCATATCTTGGATATGAATGCGTTGTTCTTGGATTGGCTAGATAAGGAATTTATCAGGTCTTCGAGTGACAGTGCGTTGAGGTCAATGCCACGTAGCTTGCTCCATTTTTTGCCCTTCCTGAATTTGCGAAGATCGGCTATAAATTCTGCGTAGCCATTTTCGATTGGGCTCCACGGCGTATCAGATAGCCAGATAGATACCAACAATAGACCGGTGACCAATTGAAATCTGGCCGTAAAATCCTTTGGCTCGTCCATTCTGCCGCGCTGGGTAAACAAGGAATACAACGGGTATTCCCCGTAGCGGCCAAACATCGGATTGAGATCACGGTCAGGAAGCTGGATGGGAAATTTTAATTTTTGACCGTCTTCAAGAATTGAAACTAGATCGGCAAGGGCATGTGATGAGGGCGCGAAACGAGAGATTGCCCTTGCCGAATTCAGCAGTTCAGCAATCGCATAGGAAAGACCGGTGCGATCTGGAGGGGCTTGAATGAACTCCAGAAGTTTATCCAGCTGGGCAGTATCAATACCTTTGTCTTGTTCTTGAATTGGGATGCTTGGTGAGGCCAATGATCACCCCGCGTTCTAGCCGATTCGCTTCAGCAACTGATCGATCAGGTTGC
This sequence comes from Gallionella sp., assembly GCA_041741275.1. GTDB lineage: Bacteria > Pseudomonadota > Gammaproteobacteria > Burkholderiales > Gallionellaceae > Gallionella. The sequence goes on along the minus strand of JBGSKJ010000076.1, from coordinate 5,188 downwards.
ACACCTGCCGCTGCCTCAGAACCCGCGCTTCTCTATGTTCTGGTTCATCATTTTCGCCAAGCTCGAACTTGGCGACCGAAACTGGTCCATCCTTGCGGTATCCCTCAGTATTATCGTCCTGCGCAAAGCGATTGCGCAGAATTTCCAGTGATGCCTTAATCACGTGGCCATGCTTGCCGTCGCGCTCCATGCGGAAGGCATCCGCGACAGCATTCAGACCCTCATGAGCATGCTCAAGGCAATATATTAAGTCGTGTGCATCCTTGCGTTCATTGCGCTGATCGAACGCGAACGACTTTAAACAAGTGAAACTTATCAGATTGGCATGCCTGACCTTCTCGGTGGCGATACCGTTGCCACCCAGTAACTCAGCATGAATCTCGGCAACCTGATAAAGGTCGAAAACGATTGACGAATGGGGGATATTGAGAGCCGAGATCGTTCCTTTGGTTGGCAACGGTTGAATTTTGCCACCCGCGATGTCGGGCGCATCAGCCAGCAATTCGAGAACCATCAGCGCGCCATGTTCAGTGCGTGTCTCCCAGCGCCACGATAGTTTCTGTTTTTGCGCGTTCTCTGCGCGCTCGAACCCCATTTTCTTGAGATTTTGCTCCAACGTATGGTACGCCTAGGTATCAGCCAGGATTTGCAAATCAATCACTATGTCTACATCCATGGTTCCGGCATGTGCAGGCACTTCCGGCGGACGAGCGGTAACCAAATACCTCGGCGTAAGGCCACCAATCAGATAAATAGAATCCTTCCACGGACCAAGTCCGCGCAGTAGCGTCACGAGGACACGCTCAGAGTCCGTCGTGTATTGGTCGCTGTAACCGTCGAGCGTTACTGGTTTTGACATCAGAAGCCAATCCTTTCCTTACGCAGATGCTCTGCCATTTCCTTGGCGCGGCCTTCACCATGTAGCAGGTCGATATACACCTGTATTGGACTGTCGAGCCAGATGCCACCAACCTGCTCACGGAAAAGCAGCTCGCCAGCGGATTTTGCTTCGGTGATCAAGAGATTTGCGCCTTCGCTGACAACCCGTGCGCCGAGTTCGCTCATAGCAGACTCAGTTGCATGGCTGACCAACACCCTGCAGCGCACTTGTGAAACGCTGGAGAGAAAAGGTGCATAACGCTGCGCGGCCGCTTCGTAGCTAACTGCATATCTGATTTCATTGGCATCAAAAACCTTCCCGATTTGCTCAAGTAGGTTCTCCGTCTTCATGGCTGGCACATAGTAACGGCGAAGCATCGGGGTACGAATTAATGAAACCTGCTTTACCCAGGTATCCAGCAACATTGCAGGCTCATTAAGGTGTCGTTCCTTGTTCGGGCCTTGTCCTCGTGAATCCAACCAATCGTAGCGGTCGAGTTCCGTCAGCACCTGCGAAGCGGTTGCAGGCGATACCATTGCTTGTTTTGCCAGTTCCTTAACGCCGAACCAATCTTGATGCCGAGCCAGCATTGCATGGAGCACTTGTGCTCTACGCCCAGAAAATAGGGAGCGAATGGTTTTGGATAGGGTTTTGGGTGCAGGTTTGTCTATATATAGGTAGGCGCCACCGGCAGGCAGGAACAGGCTGCCGCCGCTGTCGAAGTATCCGATGCGCTCCTCCCGAAGCAGCTCTTTTGCTCCTGGAGAGATGGACTCTGCAACCAGCAGAGGTACCACCTCGTACCCGGTTTGCCTTGCTGGCTGACTACGGCCAAATTCTCGGAGTTGCCACAGAACCTGACGTGCATCCCTAGGAAAGACAGTTTTCTTGGTTTCGATGAGTAACGTAAGTGATTTTCCTCCGACCTGAATGCCGATTTGGGCGTCAGACCTTCTGTCGCCAGTTACCGAAACCGGTTCAATCGTTTCCAGTTCGGCGCGCACGTCTGGCAACCCAAGAAGGGTTTCCATTAAGAACTGAATCAAATTACGTTCTGTAGTGTGAGGCTCAGTCAACATATTTTGCATTCTCTACTGATCAGTGAATGTTATGATTCTGGCGAATATTCTGCAAAAAAGCAATATTTACTGCTCAGTAAATATTTGCACGTTATTCCATGACTCACACCAAGTTGATGCTAAGATCGTCCACGTTTCATCCATGGCAAGCTGTCCCGGCGAACCGAATCATCTCTTTGTGACTTTATGAAGTTGGATGACGCATGAGAGCAGAGGTCATGATTCGTGTTAGCTTCCGTGAGTGGAAGTTGCATACTACTACAAATAATAATTATTTGTAATCGGGGTGAAGTGGCTTACTATGGAATATTTATAAATTGTTATTATGTAATATATTCATATGGCTATTAACTTCAATGACGATTTAATAAATTTAAAAACATATTAAATCGTCTACATACGATGATGATATTCTGCTTTCACACGGCAGGACCTGGCCTTGCCAGGGCGGTTACTTTCCAACAGGATTGGCCGTGGCACACCATGCAGCCATATCGGTATCGCTGATAATTTGGTTTGCTTCGCAAAGACCGATCGGGAACTTATTCGCGCAATACTGCACCCAAGCCTCGGCTCCCGCCAGAATCAGTGTGCCCGCAGAAACGATGCGGAGCGTGAGCACTTTGCAGCCCCGCAACAACCAAACAGATGGCCCGGATATGCAACGGGATCAAACAGCGACGCCTCGTTCAGGCGTGCTGTTACATGGGATCACCGCTGCATTGACTGGGTGTAACGGGTGTAGGATACTCAAAGCGGTCAACGCAACGGGAAAAACACAAATGATCAGCCGAAAATTCGATATCGCGGCATTCGCATTGCTGCTCTCCCTGGTTTCTGCGCAAGTCCTTGCGAAACCTCCGCAGGCGGGTGCGCCCGGCAACAATGTCGTGGTGGCCAAAGTCGGCGAGAAGGCCATCACCCGCGAAGACATCATCCACACGATCCTGATCGAAAAATTCTACAAATCACCCGCATTGTCAGAAGCGGACGCTTTGGTCATCGTCATGCAAGATGCCATCGCGCAGGAAGTTGCGCTCTCGGTCGGCGTGGTCGTGACCCCGTCCGAGACGCCGGTGAATTTCCCCTTCGTCAACGAATTCACCCCCTCGGGCGCGGAAGACTTCAAGGCGCAAGAGACTTTGCCGCCACAAGAACAGGCCTTTCACGTTAGCCATGCCGCTTATGCACAACTCTACGTTGTCCCAAAAATAATCGACCGCAAGCTGCGCCGCTATTACAACACATCATCCTTCCTTCACAGCAGCGAACGGGCTCTCATTAAACAAGCCCTCCAACTGGTCATCTCCGGCAAAAGCTTTGAGGAAGCCGCAAACGCAACCGGGTTGATGACTGCACGGCGTGAATTGGAAAACAACACAATCAAAATGCCGGCCGCACTGATACCGATCTTGCCGGTTGACTCTCATTTACCCAAAATCGACACACTGTTCGACATCCTCAACCAGCTAACACCGGGTGCGGTCCATCCCGCCATCATCGAGGATGGCGTTGGCTACCGCGTGCTGCGCCTGATTGCGCGCAACGGCCAGAAATATACCATCGAGACTATTGAAGCGGCCAAGCCGCCGTTTGAGTCCTGGCTCAAGGAGCGCGCCAGTACACTGCACATCTCGATCAACGATGACGCGCTCAAACGTGATGTCAAACGGGATTATCCCGGCATAGACTGGGTGGGACGGCTGTAGAAAGCCGAGTCTGGATTTATCAGGAACCTAACAAATCATCCAGCCACTCCTTCCATTGCCGGTATTTTTCGGGTAATGCCGCCGTAGCATGCGTTATCGATATCTTTTCGCCTGTTCTGCAACATTCCGGTGTCATTCCGGCTGCAAGCAGCGCGGCACCCTGCAGGCTGGACTCACTCTGCCGCAGGCGATAGACATCGAAGTGTACGCAGCGGGCGATGCCCTGCTGCATACACGTCAACTCAGATAGCCCGCCCGAAAGATAGACCCGCTCGATGGCGGACTCGCGGTGAAAATCCTCCAGTATCCTCGCCACACGGAAAATAATCGCTTCCAGTAACAAGCCGGCTATGCGGCGTTGGGACAAATGTTCAACCGACCGGGAAAACTGGACGCCGGGATTGTTGTGCAGCGGGTCAGGCAGGCAAGCCGCAAAGCGGGTGCTCGAAAAGTAGGGTGCGCCAAGACCGCTGGGTTCCGCGAGGCAAAAGATGTCATCCAAAGCCAGATCCCCGGCGCGGCATTCATCCACCGGATAGGGCGCGAGCGCAGCGGCGATGGAATTGAGTGTCCCTTCGATGGCAACATGGGCTTGTTGTGTGCTGTCCTGATACACCAGAGTCTGCAAATATCCATCTGGCTTCGCATCCCATTCCGGCAAATAACGCACGACAAAGCAGCCGGTGCCGAGATTGGCCAGGGCTTCCGCCCGGTCTTCGCTGACACTGGCGATAAGCGCAGCGGATTGGTCGCCGACACTGGCTTGCAGGGTCAAGCCATTCTCCAGCCGCAGCTTCATCCCCGCGGAGGATTTTATTTCGGGCAGGATATGCAAGGGTATGCCGAACAGATCACAGAGCGTACGCGACCATTGCTGCAGCCGGATATCCATGAGCAGCGTGCGGGCAGCCATGGATGCATCGGTCAGAAAATACTTGCCGCCGGACCAGCGCCAGATCAGAAAAGTATCCAGCGTACCTGCCAGCAACTCGCCGCGTTCCAGTCGCGCCCGCCACTCCGGGTTTTCCTGCAGCACGATGCGCAGCTTGGGCGCGAAATAATAGGGTGTCAGCGGCAAGCCGGTGTGGTGGCGGATAGATTTCTCGTGCGCCCGCAAAGCCTCACAACTGGCGGCACCGCGATTATCCTGCCAGGAAATGAGCGGAGTGAGCGGCCGGCCACCGGCTTTTTCCCAGACCAAAAATGATGAGCGTTGGCTGCACAGTCCGAAAATTTTGCATCCATCCGCTTGCGCGCGGCACTCACTGAGCACTTGATCGGCAGCCGCCGCATAGGAAAGCGCATCGCTTTCATAGCGTCCGCCGGTGATGGTGATCTTCGGTGCGAGTCGTGAAACGATGTTGCCGAGTACACCGTGCTGATCCAGCAATCCCGCTTTGATCGAGGTGGTGCCCAAATCAAGTGCAATGGCGGAATATGGAGTGCGGGGGCATGACCCCGCTTTCAGATGATGCGACATCTTGCACCAATACAAAGCGGGGTCATGCCCCCGCACTCCA
>JBGSKJ010000075.1:0-5001 GCA_041741275.1 Gallionella sp. | reverse complement strand
CACTTTGCTACAGATATTATCCGTCTCGGTTTTCGAGAAAACCCATATTTCATGCGCCTTGCAGCCAGACACTTCCGCAATCATTATGCCGCTGTCGTGCAACCAAATGATTTTGTTTGATTTTTAACCGGACACTAGTGAAATTTGGTGATAATTTATTAATCACGCTCGCCGCTGAACGCCATCAGCAGGCTCAGGAGATTGATGAACAGATTGTAGATGTTCAGGAACAATCCCATCGTCGCCATCACGTAATTGGTTTCGCCGCCATGCACGATGCGGCTGACGTCATACAGGATGTAGGCCGAGAAGATCAGCACTGCGATCGCGGAGATGGTCAGCGACATGGCGGGCACCTGGAAGAACAGGTTCGCCAGCGAAGCGACGATCAGCAAAATCAGCCCGATGAACAGGAATTTGCCCATGAAGCTGAAATCCTTCTTGGTGACGGTGGCGATGGTCGCCAGCGAGAAGAAGATGATGCCGGTGCCGCCGGCAGCCATGCCGATCAGCTGCGCACCGTTCCTCAGTTGCAGCGCCACTTGCAGAATCGGGCCGAGGAATACGCCTGCCACGAAGGTGAAGCCCAGCAGGGCGACGATGCCCCACACGCTGTTGCGCAGCGCGCCGACGGCGAACATCAGGCCTATCATTGCGCCGAACATCAGCAGCGCACCCATGATCGGATGTTCCGCCATGTACGAGAAGCTGATGGACGTGCCGACGAACGCGCCGATGATGGTCGGGATCATGGTCAGTGCCAGCATCATGTAGGTGTTGCGCAGCACCTTGTTCTGTTCGGCTGCGAGGGTGCCGACTTGGCCTAAGGTTTGGATTTGCATGTGTGTCTCCTGAGTTGATCGTTTAAACAGTGCCTGTATGAGAGTAGCGAAGTACGAAGAAAGTTTCAATCGTGAACAGAGTAGGGGAATTGGTTGGCGGAAGCTGTGAGATTCGAACTCACGGAGGACTCGCATCCTCGGCAGTTTTCAAGACTGCTGGTTTAAACCACTCACCCAAGCTTCCCAAATTGTTTTACTACGCACTCAGGCGGCAGTTTTGGTGCCGCGACATGCTGTTTCTCTGCTGGTTTATTGTTGTGGGCTGCTCTAGGGCGCGCATTTTGAACCAAGCCGCTGACCATGTCCAGAAAAACGCCAAGAAAATATCAGTTACGCACGCAGTCCGCCCAGTTGTTGGGTGTTTCGTAAAGCCGCACCTGTTCAAGACGCAGGTGGTTGCCGTAGGTGTCCTGATAGGCGGGGTCGAGGATATCGAAGGCGACCTGGGCGAGATTCTCCGCAGTGGGAATGACGTCGAGTATGACGGTCTTGTGATCCGGCAGACTCGCCAGAAAGTCGCACACCGGCTTGTCGCCGCTAAACACCAGAAAGGCATGGTCCCAGGCATCGACCAGTTTTTCATTGGCGATGCGCTTTACATCGGAGAAATCCATCACCATGCCCTGTTCGGATCGGCCCTCGTCAGTGATGATGTCGCCGGACAGGGTGATCTCGATGGCGTAGCGATGTCCATGCAGATGCTTGCACTGGCTGTTGTGGTTGGGGATGCGATGTCCGGCATCGAATTCTAGGCGGCGGGTAATGAGCATCTTGGCTGGGTTCAATTCAAGTGGCGCGGATTATAGCATCGCGTCGGAGCCTTCCCGGCCAGACAAATCCGCGAGGTAGGGGCGTATGGCAATACGCCCTCGGTGGTATATCGAAAAAAGGCGTATTGCCATACGCCCCTACAAGGTGCGCCGGTATGACGGAAATTTTTGAATGAGGTGGATGAACTCCCGTTGCGCTTGCTCGTTTTGAACCTTGCCGTAGCGCAACGCGCTGTAGCGTGTGGCGAGGCCGAGCATGCCTTCGGCGAGCTCGGGGCGGGCGGCGGCGATCCGGGCAGCATAGTCCAGCGCGCCTTCGTGTGCGGCACGCGGCAGTCCCGCTTTGGCCAATTTCCTGCAAAGTTTGAGCCATGCCGCCTGCACTTTGTCCGGCCGCCGGGTGTACAGGTGGCGCAACATGAACAGCGCGAACAGTCCGATCAGGATACCCAGGCCCAACGCCATGTTCATCGCCATCTTCTGCCAGGTGACGGATTCCATGCCGAGGCGGGTCAGGAAAGCGAACTGGCGTTCGCTGTCGTAGCCCAGCACCCACTGGTTCCATTGGTTGGCGAGCGCATCCCAGTTCAGGCGCAGATCGCGCAGCCATTGCGGCGGATTGCGCGCCATGAACGGCAGTGCGGCGTTATTCTGCAGGGCGGCAGACAGGCTTCCTTGCAGGCGTGCCGGAGCGATGACGCCGGTCGGATCGACACGCACCCATCCTTGCCCCTTCAGCCAGACTTCCGCCCAGGCATGTGCGTCGGATTGGCGCACGATGTAGTAGTTGCCGATGTCGTTGAATTCGCCGCCCAGATAGCCCGTCACGACGCGTGCCGGAACGTTTGCGGCGCGCATCAGGAACACGAAAGCCGAGGCGTAATGCTCGCAGAAACCCTGTTTGCTCGCGAACAGAAAATCATCGACGCTGTTGACCCCGAGCAGTGGCGGTTCGAGGGTGTACTCAAAACCCTCCCGGTTGAAATAAGCCAGTGCCGTTTGGACTATCGCAGCATCGTTCGTGCCGTTGGCCTGCCACTCCGCGGCAAGCTGTTGCGCGCGCGGGTTGAATCGTCTCGGCAACTGCAGGGCGCGCCGGATCTGCCGTCCGGTTTCCTGAAGGTTGGCGCGATAGACCAGGTTCGAGCGCGCCTCGTAGCGCAGCCGGGCATTGACCGGCTTTTTGCTGAACAGCCGGAAATCGTGACTGAGGGTAGCCGGCAGCGAGATCCGCTCCGGCACATCGAGCGCGAACAGCCAGGTCCTGTTGTGCGGCTCCAGCGTGACGGTGTAATCGATAGCCTGATCTAGCCGGGTGAATTGCGGCGCGGCAAACTCTGCGGTGCTGCCGGGTGTCCAGGTGCGCCCGTCGAAGTGCCACAGCACCGGCCCGCGCCAATACATCTGCTCGCGGCGCGGCGGCTTGCCGGGGTAGCTGACACGGAATGCCACCGCTTCCGACAGGATCAAACGGCTCAGGCTGCCGGGCGCCATCCTGTCATCCAGCCCGCTGCTCGAATAGGCATCCTGCGGCAAACCCCACAGCGGGCCCTGCACGCGGGGAAACAGGATGAACAGGATCAGCGTGAGCGGGATCGCCTGCAGCAACAATATCGCGGCGACACGAAGGCGCGGCCCGGGCGCGATATTCCGGCCGTGCACCTGCACCCATGCGACGGTGATGACGAACAGCGTGGCGAGCATGTACAGCGCGGTGGGGATGCTTTGCGAATAAAAAAAGTTGGTGATGATGACGAACAGCGCCAGGTAGATGGTGGCCATCGCATCGCGCACCGAGCGCAGTTCCATGAGCTTGAGCGTGGCGAGCAACATCAGCAGGGTGACGCCGACTTCGCGCCCGAACAGGGTATGGAAGTTGATCGCGATACCGCCGGTGCCGGCAAAGGTGATCAGCAACAGCAGCCAGTATTTCGGCAGCGGTTTGCCGCTGTAGTTGAGGTAGGCGCGCCACAATAATAGCGCGCCACACAAGCCACTGACCCACAGCGGCAGATGATCGGCATGCGGCGCGACGACCATCAGAATGGACAGCAGCAGGCTGTAGGTGAGGGATCTGTTCATGTCAAGAGCCAAAACCTTTTACCACGGAATACAGGGAACACACGGAAAAGGCAAATCAAAAACGAAATGAAATTTAACACCCGAATAAACAATGTGTCTTTTTGAATTACTGGTGAATCCTGACGTGATCTTTGGGCGTGCAGAATGAACCGAACCCCAATTATTTTGCAGCGCTGTTTCCGTGTGTTCCTTGTATTCCGTGGTTGAATGGTTCTTAAGTTCATGGTTGCCCTTGTTGCGGCAGATTGAACAGCGCGATGCGGCGCAGGCATTCGTCGCGCTGCGCGATGCCGTTGCCGGGTGGCAATTCGCCATCCGGAAAACGCAGCCCATAGCGCAAACCCTGTGCCTCCGCATCCAGCACCCAGCGCGCCATGCGCGCCAGCTTATCTTCCTCGCCGCGATCGGGTGCGGCGGAAAAATCCAGCCACAATTCTTCGCCGACCGGCGTGGAAAATTGCTTGACCTGCAAACCCTGTTCGCGCGCAAGCGCCTTCCAGGCGATGCGCGGCAGCGCATCGCCCGCAACGTAATTGCGCAACCCGGCGAAGTCATCGTCTCCCGCCATCGAGCGCTTGCCCTCGCCGTCCGGCGCATTGCCAAACGGCAGCGGCGCGTCGTTCAAAGGTTTCGGATAGACCAGGCAGCGCGTGTCGAAATGCAGGTAAGACCAGGCATGAAACAGGCCGAGCGGGAATTCGGTATACAGCGTCAATCTGCCCAATTCCAGCCAGCCGCGTCGCGCGGCAGGCACAGGGAACGCAACCTCGGTGGCTTGCCGGGCAGGCACATCGAAGCAGGCCAGGCCGCCGCTGCCCCCGCGCAGGCATAGCTGGTGGCGCGGCATCTTGCCGCGATTGTGAAAGTGCAGCAGAAATTCTGCGCTTTCGCCGCTGAACACGGCTTCGGCGCGACCCGCCCGGATCTCAAGGTGCGCCAGGGTGCGAAACGCATGCAGCATGGACATCACCGCCATCATCGCGAGCAGGAAGGTCAGCACATAGCCGAGGCTCAGGTTGTAGTTGATGTCGCCGAGCAGCATCAGCCCCAGCACCAAGGCGAGAGCCAGACCCTGCCTGGTGGGAATGATGAAGATGCGGCGCTGGGTGAGCGTGATCGTGCCGCGCTCGATCCTGGGACGGAACAGCCAGGCGCGAAAACGGGACTTTATTGATCCGGCCAGTTGAAGTTTGAAGTTTTCATGCGGCATATTTCACGCGAGAATCCTGAAAGTATTTTTTGACACGCTCCGGTGATTTCTCCAATGTCAGCATGTGCTCGGTTGTTGCGGCTTTCAGCTTGGCCTT
>JBGSKJ010000074.1:0-9740 GCA_041741275.1 Gallionella sp. | reverse complement strand
GACCGGCTCGGCATCTCGCTGATCGGCGCGCATGGCGCCGGTTGCTGCGGCGCATTGAACCAGCATCTGTCCGACAGCGCGGGCGCGCGCGACATGATGCGCCGCAACATCGATGCGTGGTGGCCGCATGTCGAAAGCGGTGCAGAGGCCATCGTGATGACCGCCAGCGGCTGCGGCGTGATGGTCAAGGACTATGGTGCCGCGCTGAAAGACGATGCAGGATATGCAGACAAGGCCGCGCGCATCAGCGCACTGACTCGCGACTTGAGCGAAATATTGAGCAGGGAGAACCTGGATGCTTTCGCGCATATCGGCCAGGGTGTGCGCGTGGCCTGCCAGCCGTCCTGCACCCTGCAGCACGGCCAGAAACTGGGCGGAACGGTGGAAGCGATATTGCGCCGCTGCGGCTACGAACTCACGCCGGTCGCGGACAGCCATCTATGTTGCGGCGCGGCGGGCACCTATACCCTGCTGCAGGCCGGGCTTTCGCGGCGATTGCTGGAGAACAAGCTGGCCGCGCTGCATGACGGCAAACCCGAGGTCATAGTCACCGCCAACGTCGGTTGCCAGATGCACCTGGCCAGCGCCAGCGATGTGCCGGTCAGGCACTGGATAGAGCTGCTGGATGTCGTGTAATTATTTGCAGTAATTTTTGAAGCGCCTTAATCGTAAACCAAAGAAAGGAAACAGCATGACGATCAAATCATTCCACCCGCCGCAACGCGTCCTGATGGGGCCCGGCCCTTCCGATGTCAGCCCGCGCGTTCTGGAAGCCATGTCGCGCCCGACCATAGGCCATCTCGACCCGGTGTTCGTGTCCATGATGGACGAGATGAAAGTGCTGTTGAAATACGCATTCCAAACCGAAAATGAATTGACCATGCCGGTCTCCGCGCCCGGTTCCGCCGGCATGGAAACCTGTTTCGTCAACCTGGTCGAGCCGGGCGACAAGGTCATCGTGTGCCAGAACGGCGTGTTCGGCGGACGCATGAAGGAGAACGTCGAGCGTTGCGGCGGCGTCGCGGTGATGGTGCAGGATGACTGGGGACGCGCGGTCGATCCGCAAAAATTGCAGGACGCGCTCAAGGCCAATCCCGATACCAAAGTTGTTGCCTTCGTCCATGCCGAGACTTCCACCGGCGCGCTGTCCGACGCGAAGACACTGGTCGAGATCGCGCACCAGCACGGCTGCCTGGCCATCGTGGACGCGGTCACCTCGCTGGGCGGTTCGCCGCTCAAGGTGGACGAGTGGAACATCGACGCGATCTATTCGGGCACGCAGAAATGCCTGTCATGCACGCCCGGCCTGTCGCCGGTCAGCTTCAGCGCGCAGGCGCTGGAAAAGGTCAAGAACCGCAAGACCAAGGTGCAAAGCTGGTTCATGGACCTGAACCTGGTGATGGCCTACTGGGGCGGCGCGACCAAGCGCGCCTACCACCACACCGCGCCGATCAACGCGCTGTACGGTTTGCACGAGTCGCTGGTGATCCTGCAGGAAGAAGGCCTGCAAAATTCCTGGTCACGCCACCAGAAGAATCATCTCTCGTTGCGCGCGGGCCTGGAAGCAATGGGCCTGAAGTTTGTGGTACCTGAAGCGGAACGCCTGCCGCAACTGAACGCGATCTCGGTGCCGGAAGGTGTGGATGAGGCCGCAGTGCGCGCCATCCTGTTGTCCGACTATAGCCTGGAGATCGGCGCGGGCCTCGGCGCGATGGCCGGCAAGGTGTGGCGCATCGGCTTGATGGGACACGCCAGCAACCCGCGCAATGTGCTGCTCTGCCTCAGCGCGCTGGACGATGTACTCGGCCGGCTGAAGGCGCCGATCAAGCGCGGTGTCGCGGTGGATGCGGCCAACAAGAAACTGGCCGGCTGATCCGCTGCGCAGCGCTCAAACAAAAAGCCGCCCATTACGATAATGGGCGGCTTTTTGTTTTATACGCCCTGCATCAGCCACCACCAGATACTCAGCGTGGCGAATGAGATCACCAGCCCCACCGCCACCATCAGCGTCGCCAGCGGCGGGTCGAGGTCGTGCTCGGTCGCGAGTATCGCGGCGGTGATCATCGGCGGCATGGCCGCTTCGAACAGGGTGATCTGTATCGCCTGACCGTGCGCGCCGAGCAGCGGCACATACAACAGGAACAATACCAGCGGCGCCAGCACCAGCTTGAATCCCAGTCCTATGGCCAGGTTACGGCCATTGCCCGCGAGATGGCCGAGGCGCAATTGAAAGCCGACCGCGAGCAGCGCCAGCGGCGCCAGGGTATCGCCCATGCGCTTGAGCACGATGGTGAGCCATGCCGGATATTCCATCGGGATCAGCAGCAGCGCGATCACCAATGCGATGAACGGGGGAAACAGCACGATACGTTTCGCCATTTCGCCGATCGTGGGACGTCCCGACGAGTAGATGCCGGCAACGGTGATGCCCAATGTGGAAAGCACCAGAAATGAGCCGAGCTGGTCGACGATGATGCCGCTGGCGATTCCCTGTTGTCCGTAATACGCCTCGATCATCGGCAAACCGACATACGAAGTATTGCCCAACCCGCCGGTCAATATCAGCGCGCCCACCGTGCGGCGTGGCAGATCCAGCCAGCGCCCGATCGCCCAGAAGAAACCCGCCGCCAGCGCGAAATAGATCCATCCCATCGCCGCCATCAGGCCGACATCGCCGCTGAGTTTCAGGTCATGCACATAAAACAGCGTCAGCGCGGGAAGGGAAACGTGGATGATGAAACTGTTGAGCACCGCAGGCGTGTTGACCGGCATGCGCTTGAAACGGTGCAGCAGCATGCCGGCGATGAAGCAGAGGATGAGCAGGATGAGGTTGTTCATAAATCATTGGGCGCAATGAATTGCGCCCCTACAGCCACTTTTCGCAGGGGCGCGATTCATCGCGCCCTGATTTACGGTACGTTCGCCGCAATGTACGCCTTCAGCTTCGCCACGTCCGCATCCATGATTTCGCAGCGCTGCGGCAAGTTCTCGATCCCTTCCATGGCGGCGGGACGTTCCGGTTCGAGCCCCAGGGCTTCCCGTATGGTCTCTGCGAACTTGGCGGGCAGCGCGGTCTCCAGGCACACCAGCGGCAAGCCGGGGCGGCGCTGTGCCAGTCCGACCTTGATGCCGTCGGCGGTGTGGGTATCGACCATCACGCCATACTCTTCCCACAACTCGCGGATGGTCTTGAGTCTATCCTGATGGGTGCTCTTGCCGGAAGCAAACCCGAACTGCGGCAACGCATCCCAGTAATCCGTATCCTTGATGTCGAACGAACCGCCAACATCCACCCTGCTCCAGAACCCTCGCACCTTCGCGCCGTCGCGCCCGACCAGGTCGAACACGAAGCGCTCGAAGTTGCTCGCCTTGGAGATATCCATAGACGGGCTGCTGGTCTCGTAGGTGTGCCCGGTGTCGCGCGGGCGGTACACGCCGGTGCGGAAGAATTCGTCCAGCACGTCGTTCTCGTTGGTCGCGAGGATCAGCTGGCCGATCGGCAGCCCCATCATGCGCGCGATGTGCCCGGCGCAGATGTTGCCGAAGTTGCCGGAGGGCACCGAGAACGCCACCTGCTCGTCGTTGGACTTCGTCGCGGCGAAATAGCCCTTGAAGTAATACACCACCTGCGCCGACACGCGCGCCCAGTTGATCGAGTTGACCGTGCCGATCTTGTACTTCGCCTTGAAGGCGTGGTCGTTGGACACCGCCTTCACCATGTCCTGCGCGTCGTCGAACATGCCGTTGATCGCGATGTTGTGGATGTTCGGGTCCTGCAGTGTATACATCTGGGCGCGCTGGAACGCCGACATCTTGCCGTTCGGCGACAGCATGAACACGCGGATGCCGCGCTTGCCGCGCATCGCATACTCCGCCGCGGAGCCGGTGTCGCCTGAAGTCGCGCCGAGGATATTCAGCTCGGCATGTTGTTTGGCCAGCGCATACTCGAACAGGTTGCCGAGCAGCTGCATCGCCATATCCTTGAACGCCAGCGTCGGGCCATTGGACAGCTCAAGTATATGCACCCCCGGTTCCAGCGTGCGCAACGGCGTGATCTGCGTAAAATCGGAATCGGCGCGGCCGTTGCTGTACACCGCAGTGGTGTAGGTCTTGCTGATGATGGCCTTGAGGTCTGCCGGCGGAATGTCGGTGATGAACTTCGACAGCACCGCGAACGCGAGATCGGCATAGGACAGCTTGCGCCACGCATCCAGCTCGGCACGACTCACCTGCGGATACTGCTCCGGCAGGTACAGCCCGCCATCGGGCGCCAGGCCGCCGAGCAATATCTCGGTGAATGTTTTCGCGGGCGCGTTGCCGCGGGTGGAGATGTATTTCATTGTGTTTCCTTAAACAACTATTCCCATTGTTTCCCGCGTAGCTTCTCTGCGACATCAGCAACATCAACAAAGTCACCAACCACATCACGAAGGTTGACGAAACGCGCCCCCTGAATTCCGCCCGGAGTAGATTTTTTATAATCAGTTTCTATCGGAGAACCACAGAAGAAACGATGCCCAGCCTCAATCTGGTATCCACACGATTTTTTTGCATCAGCAATGATGCCAATGAGTCTTTGGTCGTACTCGTTTGTATCACGCCCCTGAACGAGCGTCTTCTTAAGTACAGCTCCGTTGTAATCAATATCAAAAACACTATCAATCGCCCAAATCAACTGCACAGACTTGTTAGCGTAAATACCCACATAAGAGTGCTTCGTGTAACCCCGATCTGATGGATTAAAGTACAAACCATACTTCTTGTTAATTTCTATGCTGTCGCCACAAGGCACAATTCGCATGAGAAATCTGGACTGGTCAAAAAGATTGGCATCGTTACAGTATTCAATATAGTCATCTACGAGAGAGTACATCTCATACTCATACTCTTTGAACAGCCCCTTGATTGCCTTACAGATCATTTCATAAGTAACACTTCTAAAAACAACCCCTGGATGTTTTTGGTGTATCTGCTTAGCAATTTTGTCTTCTTCTGCATTACTCAATGACTGCTTAGTCAGAAGGAGCAATATCTTCTGAGATTCATTGGAAAAGCTAGCTGCATGTCTTAGGAGTTGATCTCGATCTACGCCTGCATCTACTTTGGCTTCAATTAGAACTTTGAAGCTTCTTTGAAGAATAGCCCCATCAGGAACAGACTCCTTCGCACGCCCTTGCTGGTTAATTTCGATACCAATTTCAATAGGCTCTCTTGTTATCTCACTCAACAATTTCGATGCTTGCACAGTTGAATAGTTGTAAATTCTTGCGAACAACTGGAGAGTATTGTTGGTTACCGTATTTTCTACGGACGAATATCGCTGGAAGTAATGAATCTTTGGCATCGTAATGTTATTTACTTACCCAGCTCTTCCAGCCGCAGCCTGGTCACCTTGCCAGCCACCACGCCCAATGCCTCGATCTTCTTGATGGCCGCGTTGATGCGTTTCTCGCGCGTCAGGTGGGTGAGCATGATGAGGTCTGCCTGGTCTTCGCCTTCGCCCGGTTCTTTCTGGATGACGGCATCGATGGAGATCTGTTCGTCGGCGAGGATGCGCGTGATGTCGGCCAGCACGCCGGGTTTGTCCTGCACGCGCAGGCGCAGGTAGTAGCTGGTCTGCACCTCGTCCATCGGCAATATCTTCAGGTCGGCCATCGCGTCCGGCTGGAACGCCAGATGCGGCACGCGGTGTTCCGGGTCGGCGGTGTGCATGCGCGTCACGTCCACCAAATCGGCGATCACCGCGCTGGCCGTCGGTTCCGCGCCCGCGCCCTTGCCGTAATACAGCGTCGCGCCGACTGCATCGCCCTGCACCAGCACAGCGTTCATCGCGCCTTCCACGTTGGCGATCAGGCGTTTGGTCGGGATCAGGGTCGGATGCACGCGCAGCTCGACACCTTCCGGCGTGCGCTTGGTGATGCCCAGCAGTTTGATGCGATAACCGAGTTGTTCCGCGTATTTGATGTCGATGGCATCCAGCCTGGAGATGCCCTCGATGTACGCCTTGTCGAACTGCATCGGGATGCCGAAGGCGAGCGAGGCAAGGATGGTGATCTTGTGCGCCGCGTCCACGCCCTCGATGTCGAAGGTCGGGTCAGCCTCGGCGTAACCCAGACGCTGGGCCTCTTTCAGCACGGTGTCGAAGCTCAGCCCCTTGTCGCGCATCTCGGACAGGATGAAGTTGGTTGTGCCGTTTATTATCCCGGCGATCCACTCGATGCGGTTCGCGGTCAATCCTTCGCGCAGCGCCTTGATGATCGGGATACCGCCCGCCACCGCCGCTTCGAATGCGACCATCACGCCCTTGTCCTGCGCGGCCTTGAATATCTCGTTGCCGTGCGTGGCGAGCAGCGCCTTGTTCGCGGTGACCACGTGCTTGCCGTTGGCGATCGCCTTCAGCACCAGTTCCCTCGCCACGCCGCAGCCGCCGATCAGCTCGATGACGATGTCTATCTCGGGATCGCTCACCACCGAGAACGCATCGTCGGTCACGCGGCATTTTCCGCCCGTTGTCTTTTTGGCCAGCTCCACATTCTTGTCCGCCACCACGGTGATACGGATCGGGCGGCCGGCGCGGCGGGTGATCTCGTCCGCATTGCGTTGCAGCACGGTGAAAGTTCCGCCGCCTACCGTTCCTATACCCAGCAGTCCTACGTTGATTGGTTTCATTTGTTTCCTTCGTAGGGGCGTATGGCAATACGCCCTTTTATGCCTATCCCTGCCATCAAGGGCGTATTGCCATACGCCCCTACGTTATGTCCCGTGCCGCTTGCGATAACTTTCCAGGAACCTCGCAATCCGTCCTATCGCTTCGGTCAGGTCATCGGCATTCGGCAGGAACACCACGCGGATGTGGTCGGGGTGTATCCAGTTGAAGCCGCTGCCCTGCACTACCAGCACCTTTTCGGTTTCCAGCAGCTCCAGAATGAATTTCTGGTCGTCCCTGATCGGATATATCTTCGGATCGAAGCGCGGGAACAGGTACAGCGCCGCCTTGGGCTTGACGCAGGTCACGCCGGGGATCGCGGTGAGCAGCTTGTAGGCGAGATCGCGCTGCTTGCACAAGCGCCCGCCGGGTACGACCAGGTCGTTGATGCTCTGGTAACCGCCCAGCGCGGTCTGGATCGCGAACTGTCCGGGCACGTTGGAACACAGCCGCATCGAGGCCAGTATGGTCAGGCCGTTGATGTAATCCTGCGCGTGCTTCTTTTCGCCCGACACCACCATCCAGCCGGCGCGGTAACCGCAGGCACGGTAGTTCTTCGACAGGCCGTTCATGGTGACGAACAACACATCGTCGGCCATTGAAGCCATCGAGGTATGCTTCGCGCCGTCGTAAAGCATCTTGTCGTAGATCTCGTCGGCGAAGATGATCAGCTCGTGTTCGCGCGCAAGCTGGATGATCTGCTTCAAGATCTCGTCGGAGTACAGCGCGCCGGTCGGGTTGTTCGGATTGATGACGACGATGGCACGGGTATTGGGCGTGATCTTTCCGCGCATGTCCGCCAGATCGGGATTCCATTCATTGGCTTCGTCGCAGATGTAATGGCGCGGCGTCCCGCCCGCCAACGTGACCGCCGCCGTCCACAGCGGATAGTCGGGCGCGGGCACCAGCACCTCGTCGCCGGTGTTGAGCAGGCCCTGCATCGCCATCACGATCAGCTCGGATGCGCCGTTGCCGATGTAGATGTCCTCCAGCCCCACACCCGCTATCTTCTTCCCCTGGCAGTAGTGCATGATCGCCTTGCGCGCCGCGAACATGCCTTTCGAATCGGAATAGCCGGACGAATTCGGCATGTTCAGGATCACGTCCTGCTGGATCTCCTCGGGCGCCTCGAAGCCGAACGGCGCGAGATTGCCGATGTTCAACTTGATGATGCGCTGGCCTTCCTCCTCCATCTGCTTGGCGCGTTCCATCACGGGGCCGCGAATGTCGTAGCACACGTTGGAAAGCTTGGTCGATTTCAAGATTGGTTTCACGGTTCACCTGTACGGTCGAGGCGGTTCATCCGGGCGGGCGAGGTAAATCGCGTCCCTGCATGATAAAATCCGGCACACAGCAGCAAAGGGCGCGATTTTACCCGCGCCGCACCTGTACAGCAAATGTCATAGAGATAGCGAGGCTGCACCTTGAAACTGCATTTGGCCAATCCTGGCGATACCAAACTCTTCACCGCACACGGGGCTGGCCATGTCATGGTCAACGGCGAGCGCTATGACCACAGCATCGCGGTGCTGGCCGAGGAGGTTCGCAGTGACTGGTCTGTCGCCGGATTCGATGCGCTGTGTGAGGCGCATTTTGACTATTTCCTCGCGCTTGAACCCGATGTGTTGCTGCTGGGCACCGGTGCCCGGCAACGCTTCCCCCATCCGCGTTTGTACCGCTCGCTGACCGATGCCGGTATTGGCGTGGAGTGCATGGACACCCCCGCCGCGTGCCGCACCTATAACATCCTGGTGGGGGAAGATCGCAGGGTGGTCGCGGCGATCTTGCTTTGAACATAACATCCGTAGGGGCGTATGGCATACGCCCTCACTCTTCACCAACAATACGGGCGTAATGCCTTACGCCCCTACCAACAAATCATGAGCCAATCCCTGAATAACGTCATCAAACAAGCCGAGCAGATCATACTCGGCAAGCCGCAGCAGATACGCCTGGCGCTCACCTGTCTGCTGGCGCACGGCCACTTGCTCATCGAAGATATGCCAGGGGTCGGCAAAACCACGCTGGCGCATGTGCTCGCGCGCACGCTGGGCCTGCAATTCCAGCGCATCCAGTTCACCAGCGACCTGTTGCCCGCGGACATCCTCGGCGTGTCGGTATATCAGCGTGCAAGCGGTGAACAGACCAGCGGCGTGTTCAAATTCCATCCCGGCCCGATCTTCGCGCAGATGATCCTTGCCGATGAAATAAATCGCGCCACGCCCAAGGCGCAAAGCGCGCTGCTTGAAGCGATGGAGGAACGGCAAGTCACCATCGAAGGCGTGACACGCCCCCTGCCCGCGCCGTTCTTCGTCATCGCCACGCAAAATCCTTCCCACCAGATCGGCACGTTCCCTCTGCCCGAATCGCAACTCGACCGTTTTCTGATGCGCATCCAGATAGGCTATCCGGACGCACAGGCAGAGCGCGGCTTGCTGTCCGGCACGGACCGGCGCGAGATCGTCGCCCAACTCGGCCCGCAGATGGAAAGCAGCGAACTGCTGGCACTGCAAAAACGCGCCAGGGAAGTGTTCGTCTCGCCCGCGTTGCTCGATTACGTGCAAGCCATCCTGCTCAACACCCGCGAATCGGACCGTTACGCCCACGGCCTGTCGCCGCGCGCCGGTCTCGCACTGCTCTCGGCCGCGCGTGCCTGGGCATTGCTGGATGAACGCGATGCCGTGGTCCCCGAAGATGTGCAGACCGTGTTGCCCGGCGTGGTCAGCCACCGCCTGCAGGCGGTCGGCGAATACACCAAACAAAACAGCGACGCGCTGGTGCGTGAATTGGTCGAGGCGGTGGCGATACCGTGAACCGCACCGGGCCTTCGGCCATCCTCTCACTTGCGTGGCCGATGTGTCGGCGGAGAGAGAGACCGACAACATGCCGGCCAGACTATAGACTCGGCACGATGAAGATTGAACTTTGTCCATGCGTCTCAGTCAGATGCGCATGGACAAAGAAGATGCAAGATTTCAAACATTGGAGCGGTTGCACGAGCGGCGTAAGCAGGTCGTGCGATTGCATCGCAAAG
>JBGSKJ010000073.1:0-4868 GCA_041741275.1 Gallionella sp. | reverse complement strand
CACCCCAAGTTCTCTAAACCCGGAATGATCGCAAATGCGCAATCTAAAATTCAAATCGTGGACACCCATGAATCGCTTGGAACCCTTATCAATGTTGACGTTGCCGTCGGAACGTCTCAATTTAACCGGACACTATTGGGTTCAACAGGGTATTCATTCGGCATCAATATAGACAGTTATAGGCAACAATGTGAGTGAGCGATTAAATTGAATTTTCCAGAATTGGGTAGAAGTCGCTCCAGATTTGCTAGACATTATTGAAAGGTCATTTTTTGGAAAGATGTTCGAGCAATCAAGGTACAAGGCGGATGTTTGGAAAAACTTCCTTCATAAATCTAGAAGCAAGTCCATAAATAGCCCGCCAGCCCTCAAATGCTATAATCCGCGCCTCTCTAAAGGTGCCGTTTCATGTCTGCCGTCTTGAATTTCAAATCCCATTTGGCCGAGTTGTTCGCGCAGGCGTTGCGCGAGGTCGCACCCGACGCAACACAAACCGAGATCCTCATCGAGCGCCCCAAACTGGCAGCGCATGGCGATTACGCCTGCAATCTGGCGATGCAGCTGGCCAAGCCGCTGCGCAAATCGCCGCGCGATATCGCGCAAGCCTTGATCGCGGCGTTGCCTGCTTCCGACGCGGTAGAGAAGGTGGAGATCGCGGGGGCGGGATTCATCAATGTGTTCATCACCACTGCGGCGAAGCAGCATGTGGTGCATGGAGTATTGCAGGCGGGCGCGGGCTACGGGCACGTTCATCTCGGCGCGGGACGCAAGGTGGGGGTGGAGTTCGTCTCGGCCAATCCGACCGGGCCGCTGCATGTGGGCCATGGGCGCGGCGCGGCGGTCGGCGATTGCCTGTGCAACGTGCTGCATGCGGCGGGCTGGAACGTGACGCGTGAATTCTATTACAACGATGCGGGCGTGCAGATCGATAACCTGATGAACTCGGTGCGGTTGCGCTGCCTGGGTATCACGCCGAATGATCCGTCGTGGCCAGAGGCGGGCTATCGTGGTGATTACATCGCGGATATCGCCCGGGCGTATCTGGCGGAAGAGTCGGTGGAGGCGGACGACCAACATGTGCACGCTGCCGGCGATGTGAACGATGCCGAGGCAATCCGCCATTTCGCCGTGGCCTATCTGCGCCGCGAACAGGACCTCGATCTGCGTGCCTTCGAGGTGGAGTTCGACGTGTTCGCGCTGGAATCCGCGCTGTACACCGACGGCAAGGTGGAGGAAGTGGTCAACAAGCTGATCGTCAGCGGTCATACTTACGAGCAGGACGATGCGTTGTGGCTGCGCACCACCGCTTTCGGCGACGACAAGGACCGGGTGATGCGCAAGAGCGACGGCACTTACACCTATTTCGTGCCGGACGTGGCCTATCACCTGGACAAGTGGCGGCGCGGTTTTGTGCGCGTCATCAACGAACAGGGTGCCGACCACCACAGCACGATCACGCGGGTAAGAGCAGGGTTGCAGGCGCTGGACGTCGGCATCCCGCAAGGCTGGCCGGATTACGTGTTGCACCAGATGGTGACGGTGCTGAAGAACGGCGAGGAAGTGAAGATCTCCAAGCGCGCCGGCAGTTATGTCACGCTGCGCGACCTGATCGACGAAGTGGGTTGCGACGCGACGCGCTATTTCCTTGCGGCGCGCCATCCGGATTCGCAACTGGTGTTCGACATCGATCTGGCAAAATCCAGGAGCAACGACAACCCGGTGTATTACATCCAGTATGCCCACGCCCGCATCAGCGCGGTGCTGGCGCTATGGGGCGGCGAGCGGCCTGCTTTGTTGCAGGCGGATGTCGGGCTGCTGGATAGCGAATACGAAACGGCCTTGCTGCAACAGATGATCGATTACCCGCAGGTGATCGAGAGTGCCGCGCAGGAACTGGCACCGCACCTGATCGCGTTCTATTTGAAAGAATTGGCAGCCAGTTTCCACAGCTACTATAATGCTTCGCGCTTTTTGGTCGAGGACGAAGCGGTCAAGTTGGCGCGTCTGGCGTTGGTCGCGGCAGCGGCACAAGTGATACGCAACGGCCTGGCTTTGCTCGGTGTGACCGCACCGGAAAAAATGTAACGAAAAGGAATAGTCAGGATATGAACAGATACACGGGCAACAAATCCGCCGAGCCGCGCAATGGGGGGAATCCGTTAATGGCCGGCATTCTTGTTGGTGTGGTCATCGGTGTAGGCATCGCTGCCGTATTGGCGTGGTATTTGATGAAATCACCCACCCCATTCTTGCAAAAACAACCGTTGGCCGACAAGCCGTCCACGGATTTCACCCAGCAGAACCCGCCCGCCGGAGCTGCGGATCCGGGCCTGAGCGGCGGCAAGCCGCGTTTTGAGTTCTACAAAGTGCTGACCGACAAGCAGGACAAGACCATCGTTGTACCGGCCAGGCCTGCCGACAAAACCCAGGCAGCAGACCACAAGCCGGTCGCCGGCTACGAGCCGCATCTGCTGCAGGCGGGCTCATTCCAGAATGCCGGTGATGCCGAAAAACTCAAGGCCAAACTCGCATTGCTGGGCGTTGAAGCCAATATCCAGAGCGCGGCCATTCCCGATAAAGGCGTATGGTATCGTGTGCGCCTGGGACCGTACAAAACCGAGGACGAAGTGAATCGCGCCCGCGGATTTTTGAAACAAAACGGGGTGGAAAGCACTCCAATGCGGGCGCCGTAAAGATTTTTTTCCATTCCTACAGGAGGAGCTATACATGAATAAATTGTTTAAAGGCTGGTTGGTTGCGGCAGCACTGTTGGTCAGCGGCGCGGCGTTTGCCGCTGTGGAGATGGGCAAGGATTACAAGATGTTGAATCCGCCGCAGCCGACCGGCAGCAAGAAGATCGAGGTGCTGGAATTCTTCTTTTACGGATGTTCGCATTGTTTCCGCCTGCATACACCGCTGAGCGCGTGGGAAAAGACCATGCCCAAGGATGTGGAACTGACCTACGTGCCGACCATTTTCCGCGATTCCATGGAACCGATGGCGCGTACCCTGTACGCGCTGGAAAGTATCGGCCAGTTTGAAAAGTTGCACGAACCGCTTTACCGGGCCTGGAACGTGGACAACAAGGAGCTGTTCGATGAGGCCGCCATCGGTGACTTCATGGGCAGGAATGGTGTGGACCGGGCTAAATTCTCCGCCGCTTACAATTCGTTCTCGATGCAAAGCAAGGTGACCCGCGCCAAGCAGATGGTTCGCAGCTATGGCATCAGCGGCACCCCGACGCTGGTGGTGGACGGCAAATACGTGATCACCGGCTTGCAACCTGACGACACCATCCGAGTATTGAAAGAAGTGATCGTGCTGGCACGCAAGGAACACACTGGCAAGAAATAATCAGGAGCGGGGATTGCACCCGCAGGGAGTACGCCGTGGTTGTAGACCGACTAAAGCCGGAACAGCCACGCAGGCTGGTCATTAGTGGCGCATCGAGCGGCCTGGGTTTGGCTCTCGCGCGTCATTATCTCGAGCGCGGCGCGATCGTCGCCGCATTCGCCAGGCGCGGCGAGTTGCTGGAAGTCCTCGCTGCAGAGTTTCCCGATCAGGTTCTTTGCTACGCACTGGATGTGCGCGAAGCCGATGCCGTGCAGCAAGCCGCGAGAGACATCATTGCGCGCATCGGTTGTCCCGATGTGGTCATCGCCAATGCCGGAGTCAGCGCCGGCACGTTGACCGAATATGCCGAAGATATCGATGCATTTCAGCAGGTGATGGATATCAACGTGCTGGGCATGGTGAAATCCTTCCAACCCTTCGTCGCGGCGATGCGCGCGACGCAACAAGGCACGCTGGTCGGCATAGCCAGCGTCGCGGGCTTCCGCGGGCTGCCGGGTGCGGGCGCCTACTCCGCTTCCAAAGCCGCAACGATCTCCTATCTGGAATCCTTGCGGGTCGAGTTGCGCGGCAGCGGGGTGAAGGTGGTCACGATCTGTCCGGGATACATAAGGACTCCGATGACCGCCATCAATCCTTACGCTATGCCGTTCATTCTTGAGGCGGATGAGGCCGCAAAGCGCATGGCAAAGGCTATCGAACGGCAGACTGCGTTCAGCGTGATCCCCTGGCAGATGGACCTGGCCGGGCGTGTATTCAAGTGCCTGCCGCGCTGGATATACGATCGATTGTTCGTCAACGCACCGCGCAAGCCGCGCGTTAACGGCTAGCAGGTTACAGTTAACAGGTGTTCTCCGCTTTGCCAAGTCTGCGAGTTTTCTGTATTGTGGGAACCTGTTAGGCTTAAAGAAGTCCGACACGAGGCCTTATGGATCGCGAGGCATTTTTCCAACCCGTCTAAATTATTAACTAAGGAAGTCATGATGAAAACCATTATTACCCTGCTGGCTCTGGTTGCCTTTGCCGGTACCGCAGTTGCTGCAGAAACCCAATCGAATGCTCCTGCCGCCAAGCCGGCTGCCGCCAGCAAACTCCCCAACAAGGGCAAAGTGCTGGAAGTGATCGACACATCGATGTACACCTATATGCAAGTCACCGGCGACAACGGCCCGATCTGGCTGGCCGGATCCAAACAAGCCGTCGCCAAGGGTGCCAACATCGCCTATCCTAACGGCGCAGTCATGACCAACTTCCACAGCAAGTCGTTGAACCGCACGTTCGACACGATCATCTTCCTGGACAAGGTTGAAGTGCTGAAGAAGTAATCGAACACGGCCTGTTGTAAATAGAAAAGCCGCATTTATGCGGCTTTTCTATTTTTGGTGCGCCCGGCAGGGCGCACTTACTTGGAGGTGAAAGTCCTCTACTCGCCCTGCAAGGGGAAGAGTTAGCTGAACGGCAAGGGTGTCGCGGGCGACTGCGAATCTGGAGGAAGCCGAAGGCAAAGCGCTGGCCTG
>JBGSKJ010000072.1:0-11491 GCA_041741275.1 Gallionella sp. | reverse complement strand
CGCTTCTTTGATGCACTGGGGTTGGTTTCGTTGCTGGATACACAGCAACGCTTCCAGCATGTTTAATGAACCGCCGTATGCGGAACCGCACGTACGGTGGTGTGAGAGGGCGACGGGGGTAACTCCGTCCCCTACTCGATCACCTGATTGCAGATGTTGCGCGAACCACTCGGCCGCACTGCGCGCCGCCTGTTGCAACGTTCCGGATTCTTCGAACAAGTGCGTCGCACCGGGTATCAGCGTGAGTTTCTTCTCGCAGTTCAGCAGCGCATCGGCCTGCCGGTTCAATTCGATCACTTCGTAGTCCGCGCCGCCGACGATCAGCAGGGTCGGCGCAGTCACGCGGCTTAGCGCAGCTGCTCCGGCAAGGTCGGGGCGCCCGCCGCGCGACACCACTGCGGAAATCTTGCCGCCCATGTTCGCCGCCGCCTGCAATGCCGCCGCAGCGCCGGTGCTGGCTCCGAAATAGCCCAGGCGCAGGGCTTGCGTGTCGGGATTGGCCTGCAGCCAGACAGTCGCCGCTAGCAGGCGTTGCGTGAGCAGCGCGATGTCGAAGCGCGTTTCGTAATCCTGGTCTTCTACACTTGTCAGCAGGTCGAACAGCAGCGTGCCGATGCCGCGCTGTTGCAGCACCTCCGCCACATAGGTGTTGCGCGGGCTGAAACGGCTGCTGCCGCTGCCGTGGGCGAATAGCACCACGCCTTTTGCCGACGGTGGCAGGATCAGTTCTCCGTCGAGTTCTGCGTTGCCTGCCGGAATATGTACGGTGCTCATGCTGTTCCTTTCATCATCAGGGCACCTCTAAAAACCCAAACTCCGTCGCGATACTGCGTTGCTCAAGAAATTCTAACGCTTACATATCAAACATATGCGGCGCGCTAAAATTTCTTTCGCGCCTTGTCTCGCTTAGGATTTTGAATTTTTAGAGGTGCCCATCACCCATTCATTACCACGGGGATGCGTCGCGCCCCGAATGCCTTGCCGAATCTTTCGAAGCGCCCGGCTATTTTCGCATTGCAGTCCGGACAGTGGCCGTCGGGCGTCACGCGGTATTGCTCGATCTCGTACCAGTCGCGCACGATCAGGGCGCTGTTGCAGGATGGACAATGCGTGGTATCGCCATCGCGGTTATGCACGTTGCCGGTATAGACATACTGCAGTCCGGCAGCACGGGCGATGTTTCGCGCCTGTACCAAAATCTCAGGCGGGGTGGCGGGGATGGCTGTCATCTTGTAGTCGGGATGAAACGCGGAAAAATGCAGCGGCACGTCCACGCCGAGTTCCTTCGCGATCCACGCGCTCATCTTGCCGATCTCATCTGCGCTATCGTTGAGGCCGGGAATCAGCAGGGTGGTGATCTCGAACCAAACGTCGGTTTCATGTTTCAGGTATTTCAGCGTGTCGAGCACCGGTTGCAGGTGCGAGCTGGTCTGCTTGACATAGAACTCGTCGGTGAAGGCTTTCAGGTCGACGTTGGCGGCGTCCATCCTGGCGTAGAAATCGCGGCGCGGCTGGTCGTGCATATAGCCCGCCGTGACCGCCACAGTCTGGATGCCGCGCGCGTGGCAGGCATCGGCTACGTCCATCGCATATTCGGCGAAGATCACCGGGTCGTTGTAGGTGAACGCGACGCTCTTGCAGCCGAGTTGTTCGGCTTTGCGCGCGATGGCTTCCGGCGTGGCCTGGTCGGCGAGTTTGTCGAAGCTGCGCGATTTGGAGATGTCCCAGTTCTGGCAGAATTTGCAGGCGAGGTTGCAGCCCGCGGTACCGAACGACAACACGCTGCTGCCCGGATAGAAATGATTGAGCGGCTTTTTCTCGATCGGGTCGACGCAGAAACCGGAGGAACGACCGTAGGTGGTCAGCACCATCGTCTCGCCGAAACGGCCACGCACGAAGCATGCGCCGCGCTGGCCATCGTGCAGTTTGCAGTCGCGCGGACACAGGTCGCACTGGATGCGTCCGTCATCCAGTTTGTGCCAGTACTTGGCGGGGTATTGCTCTTCAATGCGGATAGCCTCATCCATGTTGTTTCTCTTTTTCGCTCCATTTGGTCACGGTATAACGCGACAGCTTGATACCTTCCGCCCAGAAATCATCGGCTAATCCTGCCTTGCGTTTGAGTTGTGCCAAAAACTGGTGCGGTTGCGTGAGGCTTTCCCAGACCTGCGGCAAAAAGGTGCTGCGGTACCCGTCGAATTCAAAGATGATGCCGTCCACGCCGGGGCGCAGTTGCGCGAGCGCGTCGGCCTCGTCGCGAACCCGCATTCCCTGAGTGGTCGAGAGCAGCGAGACTTCGATTATAGTGATGTCGAGCTCCTCCACGGTCAGCGGGGCGAAGCGCGGATCGCGCAGCGCGGCAGATACAGCATTGCTTTTGACATCGGCGATCAATGGCCGGTGTGCCTGCAGTGTGCCTATGCAGCCGCGCAACTCGCCGGATTGAGTGAGCGTGACGAAGCAAGCGCCATGCTCAGCCAGCCACGGCGCGGTTTCATCGGCCGCGTGTGGCACATTCAGGACTTGCGAGATCGCGGCACGAGCGATGGGCAATAGAATGGTTCCCTTGTCCGTGGTCATGGTCGGATTCCTTCCTCGGTAAAGGCGAAGGACGCATAACCCACCACCTGGTCGCGCGTACCCGCGGTATCACCGGAGTTGCGCAGATCGAGCAGGTGCGGGACCAGGCGATGTTTTTTCGCCGCGACGATCAGGCCGCTGATCGGCGTGCCACCGCAAGCTTGGTCATGCGCGATGGGCTGGCGCAATTTCAGGATGGATTCCACAGTCTCATTATCCACGCGTTGCGCGGTGGCGTAGGGCAGATAGTGTGAAAGATCGGAACTGATCACGATCAGCGTCTCTTCGCCGCCCCATACCGTCTCCAGCACTTCGGCGACTTCCTCGGCAGTGGCCATGCCGACTGCCAGCGGCAGCAGCGTGAAACCGGCCAAGACACTTTGCAGGAATGGCAGATGGACTTCCAGCGAGTGTTCCAACGCATGCGCTTGCGCGCTGACCGTGACCTGTGGCAGATGGGCGATGGCAGTTGCTGCTGCAGTATCCAGCATGACCCGCCCCAGCGGTGTGTCGAAGGCATCCGTTCCAGGCAGGGCTAGGCCGCGCACCGCTACGCGATGGGTCGGGCCGAGCAGCACCACGCGACGGATGCGATCCGCAATTGGCAGCAGCGTGGCATAGGCCGACGCGGCGATAGCACCGGAATAGATGTAACCGGCGTGCGGGGCGATCAGCGCCTTGGGAAGGAGGTCATGCGGGAGTGCGCTGACCAGCATCTCGCGCACGACTTGTGCGAGCTGTTTAGGCTCAGCCGGGTAAAACATGCCTGCGACTGCGGGTTGGCGGACGGTGGACATTGCGACCTCCATACAAGCGATTTATGCAAAATGAGGGCTGGATTGTCAGAATCAAGATTGCAGAATGATTTTGGTTGTTGCTTTGAGCTTGCTTTCGAAAGTTTGCGCAAGGGGATTGCATGTTTCCATGAACCCATTTAAGATAGTAATCAATTACTACTTAGGTGGGTGATTATGTTTAAGCAAAAAATTCGATTATTGGCGCTGGGAATTGCGGTGACCGTGATTTTTGTTTGGGTTGTGATGACCCAGGGCCCCTTTGCTCCCGTCAAGGTGACGGTAGAAAAGATTCAGGTAGGCAGTCTCTCCAGTGGAGTATTTGGTGTCGGGACATTGAAGGCCAGACGCAGCTACAACCTGGCCCCGACCATGACGAGCCGGGTAAAAAGCGTGCTGGTCGATCAGGGTGATCATGTTGTTGCGGGACAGATACTGGCGGAAATGGACCCTGTCGATCTGGATGAAAAACTGATTGGTAGCAAACGTGTAGTGGAAAAATCGGCCAATTCGATTCGTGCGGCGGAAGCGCAGGTGAGTGAAGCACAAAGCAGGCTCGACACACTCTCGGCGACGCTGACGCGCTATCAGGATTTGCGACCGCGCGGATTCATCAGTCAGGAGATGTTCGAGGCAAAGCAGCACGAGAAGAATGCTGCCGCCGCCGCGCAGGCGGCGGCTACTGCCAATCTGGCTGCTGCCGGCGAAGAGCATGCACGAACTCAAGCCGAGATGCGCGGGGTCGGCAAATTGCTGGCGCAAACTCGCTTGATCAGCCCGATCAATGGCGTGATCGTAGCCAGGCTGGTAGAGCCAGGCAGCACTGTGGCCGGCGGGCAGGTTGCGCTTCAGGTCATTGATCCGGCCAGCCTGTGGGTCGAAACACGTATCGCTCAAAGACAGGCTGGTCAGATTCGCGTTGGACAGGCAGCGCAGATCGTTTTGCGTTCACAGCCCCATTCACCGATCAAGGGCAAGGTTGAGCGTGTGGACATGGTCAGCGATGCGGTGACCGAGGAGCGGATCGTCAATGTGTCTTTCACACTTCCGGGACACGATGCCAGCATCGGCGAATATGCGGAAGTCACCATCAGCTTACCCGAATTGAAAAACGCTCGCACCGTTCCAAGCGCCGCAGTGAAGCGCGTAGACAAACAGGACGGGGTCTGGATTCTGCAAGACGGAGCAGTGCAGTTCAGGCCGGTCAGGATCGGGAGCGCGACCATGGATGGGCGCACGCAAATACTCGATGGAATCGGCGATGACGACACGGTGATTGTGTACAGCCAGCAAGCGTTGCGCCAAGGACTGAATGTAAAAGTCGTGTCCGAGCTCGTTCGGGGATAGGCCGTGATCAATCTTGCAAGTCGCGACATCCTGCATGGCTGGGGAAAATTCGTTTTCACCGGCATCGGCTTGGGATTGCTGATCGGCGTGACGCTGACCATGGCGGGGGTCTATCGCGGCATGGTGGATGATGCGCAGGTGCTGATCGAGAATGCCGGTGCAGACCTGTGGGTCGTGCAACAGGATACGCTGGGTCCCTATGCCGAACCGTCCAGCGTGCGCGATGATGTGGCGAAGGATTTGTTGGGCCTGCCGGGTATACGGGAAGCGGGCAATGTGACCTATCTGACCATGCAGATCCGTCACAACAGCAAAGAGAGTCGCGTGATGGTGGTAGGCTATGAAGCGGGCAAGCCGGGTGAACCTGCCTACCTGATCGCGGGTCGCCCGATCACACAGTCGCACTACGAAGCACTGGCTGATATCAAGACCGGCCTTGCATTGGGTGACAGGGTCAACATCCGGCGCCACGAATATACCGTTGTCGGCTTGACGCGGCGCATGGTCTCTTCCAGTGGCGATCCGATGCTGTTCATTCCGCTCAAGGACGCGCAGGAAGTGCAGTTCCTCAAGGATAACGATGCGCTCATCAACGAGCGTGCGCGCACTGCCGCGAACCCCGCCTTCAACCGTCCCGGCGTCCCGGGCTTGCTGGACGCGATACTGGCCAGCCAGACATCCAGCCATTTCGTGAATGCGGTTCTGGTACGCACAGTGCCCGGAATGGAAGATGCGGTGTCCGAACAAATAAAACGCTGGAAACACCTGCAAGCCTATACCAAGAATCAGATGGACGAGATATTGGTGGCGCGTCTGATCGCTACCTCGTCCAAACAGATCTTCATGTTTCTGGTGATACTGGCCATTGTCAGCGCGGCCATCGTCGCCTTCATCATTTACACCATGACCTTGAATAAAGTCCGCGAGATCGCGGTGCTCAAACTGATCGGCGCGACCAATCGAACCATCAGCAGCATGATCCTGCAGCAGGCATTAGCGCTGGGGGTGATAGGCTTCATGGTCGGAAAATTGTCGGCGACCGTATGGGCACCCTTGTTTCCAAAATACGTGCTGCTGTTGCCGGGAGATGCCGTTCAGGGGTTCTTTCTGGTCATGCTGATGTGTGCCGTCGCCAGCATATTCGCCATCCGTGCCGCGCTGCTTATCGACCCGGCGACGGCGATCGGGGGTTGAGCCATGCGTGAACCCGCGATCCACATCGAGAACCTGAAGAAGCGCTACGGCGAGGGCGAGACGGCGGTTGATGCGCTGAAGGGCGTGGACATGACCATCTGGCCGGGCGAAGTGGTGGGATTGGTCGGCCCCAGCGGTTCCGGCAAGAGCACCTTGCTCAAATGCCTGGGTGCAGTGATCGAACCAACCGCAGGGCGCATGACACTGGGTGGACAAACGATCTTTGACGAGGGATGGAAGATAACGGATTTGCGCACGCTCAGGCGGGATCGCATCGGCTTTGTATTCCAGGCGCCTTACCTGATCCCGTTTCTTGATGTCACCGACAACGTCGCCTTGCTGCCGATGCTGGCCGGGGCCTCGAATGTCGACTCGCGCAGCCGTGCAAAAGAATTGCTGGATGCACTTGATGTGGGGCACCGTGCCAAGGCGCAAGTCGCGGAACTTTCCGGCGGTGAACAGCAGCGCGTGTCGATTGCCCGGGCACTGGCCAATCACCCTCCTATCATTCTTGCCGATGAACCGACGGCTCCATTGGATAGCGAACGGGCATTGACCGTGGTGCGCATCCTGAACCAGATGGCGGAGCAATACCAGACAGCCATCATTGTCGTCACCCATGACGAAAAGATCATTCCCACGTTCAAGCGCATCTATCACATTCGTGATGGGCGCACCTACGAGGAAGCAGGCGAAGGCAGACATGTTTGAAGATATTTTTAAAGGAGAGCTATCTTGAATCAAGAGACGACAAAACGAAGATTAAGCTCGGAAGACAGGCAGAGCGAGATCATTCGCGTGGCGGTGGAACTGGCCGCTGACAAGGGGGTGGATAGTGTCACCACGCAAGACATGGCGGATGCGATGCAGCTTACCCAGGGCGCGATCTTCCGGCATTTTGCAACCAAGGATGATATCTGGGTCGCAGTCATGCAGTGGATACGCGACCGCCTGATGAAGGTACTGGACAAGGCTGCGGCCGACGCCACCGACCCATTGAATGCCATCGAGCGCATGTTCTTCGCGCACATCACGTTCATCAGCAAGCATCCCGCCATTCCGCGTTTGCTGTTCTCCGAGTTGTTGCACAAGAAGAACAGCAAACTACGCGAACTCATCCAGGGGATCATCTCCGGCTATGAGGCAAAAATCTCCGGTTTGCTGGAAACTGCCAAGTTGCAATCATTGGCGCCAGCCGATCTGGATTGTCAAAGTGCCGCAGTGCTTTACATCGGCATGATCCAGGGACTGGTCATGCAGTCATCTATCTTTGGCGGCAAACGTTCCCTTCAGCAACAAGCGGAAAACATCTTCCCGATTCTATTGAACGGCATTAAAACCCGCAGTCGTTCCATCTGATTTTTTAACCCACGAAAGGATTTACCATGGCTACACCAAAAGAACATCGCGGATACGGAATCTGGGCAATTTCTCTGGTTGCCGTCGGGTTTGGCCTGCTGACCATCAAGGAAGGCGGCACGATCCTGTTCGGCGACGAAGCGGCACGCACTGCGGCCGGCAACTATGTGCCGTTCGTGCTCTGGTTTAACTTTGTGTCTGGTTTTGCCTATGTCGTTGCCGGCGTCGGGCTGTGGTTGCAGAAACGCTGGGCGGTTTGGCTGGCCGTCGTCATCGCTGCAGCGATAGCGCTCACGTTCGCGGCTTTCGGCATGCACGTCAATTCCGGCGGTGCCTACGAGCAACGCACGGTGGTCGCCATGAGCCTGCGTACCCTGGTTTGGGTAGTGATCGCGACCGTGGCTGCCCGGACATTGCGGCGCAGATGAAGCTGGCTGTCGGTCACGTGGTGCGCAGCGAATATGGAACGGGTAATTTGCTGCACGCCATTTGATAATCACTAATCCATAACATAAAACTGACAGCATGAAATATCAGCTGAACCTTCTGGTATGCGCAGCCCTGATTCTGCCATCCGTAGCCATGGCAGCCCCAGGATGGCTCATTGCTGCTCCTGACGTATCGGTGCACGGCGGCGGAGAGTTGAGATTGGAGATCGTTCGACCCGACGAATCCACGCCTTGGCCCGCATCTCTGCCGCTGAGCGTCGTTTCCGACAAGACAACGGATACCGTCATTCTATATCCCGATAACGGTGTAATCGGAGACGGTGCCCGGCATGTATATGTTGCCGATTTGCCACAACAGGTGCAGGGATTGCTGCGAATCGAGTTGGCGGCAATGCCATCCAATCGTTTGCTGATAGACGTTACCGATGCTGCCTATCCACGCATGACGGAGAGTGCGGATAGTCCTGGGATTCCACCGCAAAGGCTGGAGCCCATGCCTGAGAATGAACCTGCGCTTTCAGTGCTTGAACCCGTCTATCTGGCGGCTGGGTTAAGAAATGGGCTTAATGTGCGGTTTCAGCTCAGTTTCAAATATCGGTTGTTTGATCAGGAAGCGACACCGGTTCAGTGGTTTCCAGCACTGGGTAAACTACATTTTGGTTATACCCAGACCTCCATTTGGGATATGAGTGCAAGCTCGATGCCATTTCATGACACAAGCTACCGCCCAAGCCTTTTCTGGCAATCCAAACTCGATGAAAAAAATACGATCGGCCTCGCCTATTTGCGAAGCGGATACGAGCATGAGTCAAATGGCAAGGAAGGCATCAGTTCTCGCAGCATCAACATTTTCTATTTCCAGCCAGTTTGGCGAAAGGATTTTGCGCTCGGCGATTCCTTGTTCTTTGCACCGCGGTTCTACGGATATCTCAATCAAGATGGTAATCCGGACATCATTCGGTATCGCGGCTATGCCGACTGGCAAATACGATATGGGGACGAACACGGCTGGCTGGTGTCCAGCCGGATACGTACAGGCACGGCGGGGTATGGTAGTGCCCAGATTGACCTGTCAGTTCCCCTGCGTAAACCGCTGTTTTCGCGTACCGGCGGGTTTCTGTATGTTCAGATGTTCAACGGGTATGGTGAGAGCCTGCTTGATTACAACTTGAAGAGCCCGCCGCAATTGCGCGTTGGATTCGCAATCGTGCGATGAATCGCCAGAAATATAGCCCGCAGTTGATTTTTTACCCTCGAAAGGATACACCATGAAAAAGCAAATGATCGTAGCCGCATCCCTTGCCAGCATCGCATTGACCGCTTCCAATGTTCAGGCGGCAGAGCCGCTGGAATTCCAAAAAGTAATGAAGGAATTGGGCAGGAACATGCAGACCGTTACCGGCGGAATCTCGCGCGAGGATTGGGAGTTGGTTGCAGCAACCGCCCCAATGATCGCGGAACATCCTCAACCGCCGCGGGCAGAAAAAACGCGCATCATCAGCTTCATGGGCGGCGAGATGTCCAAATTCAAAGCCTTTGACACGCAAGTACACGAAGCCGCTCATGATCTGATGCACGCGGCTCACGAAAAAGACGGGCAAAAGGTCATCGCAGCTTTCCAGAAGGTGCAATCTACCTGCCTGAACTGTCATCAGGCTTTCCGGTCCAGATTCGTGGAACACTTCTACGGCAAATCCGATAAATAAAATTATCGGGCAATGAATATTTTGCGGATACAACTTTAAATCCGCGTAACTTAAAGAGGAAATAACATGAAAAATTGCAAATTGAGCTGGGCACTGGTGGTTGTGTTACTGATTATCGTCGCTCTGTTCGGATATAAATTTACCGTGGGAAATGTTCAGCCATCGGAGGACGGTCGCTTGGCCGTGTTGCTCAGCAAGGATGAGCGCAATGCGCTGTTGCTTGAGATGCGTGTCTGGCTGCAAAGCTCACAAGGCATATTGGCGGCAGCATCCGAAAAAGATTTTGATGCGGTGATCAAATCAGCCAAGGCGTCAGGAATGGGCGCAGAGGCAGAGACGCCGGGTTCATTATTCAGAAAACTTCCCGTTGAAATGAAAGCACTCGGTTTTGATACACGCAAGAAATTTGATGACATCGCTGCTGACGCAGAGAAATTCAAGGACAGCAATCGCATCGTTTCAAAATTGAGTGCCGCAATGAATAACTGCATCGCTTGCCATGTAACGTATCGCTTTGTCGAAACAGCTCAATAGGGGAATGCTCAGCAATGGTTTCCCCGGGACGTTTTCGATGAATGGAAAATTTGGGGCCATCAAACCCCTAATCGGTCAGCGCTAGTCGATTGATGAGCGTTCTATGTAGGCAATGTTTTTGAAGCGGCGGCATTTGTGCGGACAAAAATGGTTTGTCTTTTAAATAAATCGTGAGCGGATAGTCGCTTCCAGCCAAAGTTGATCATGTACGTGATAAAAGTCACATACAAATACTGCTGAACTACCTATTCTTGCCTTTAGATAATCCAAATTGCAGAAAGTGAAAAGCTTAACTCGAACCCGATTCATCCCTCTAACCTCACTAAATGAATATTTCATGAAGATAGTACTGATAGCTGCTGCGGCTATGCTCTCCCCGTTCGTTACTACGCTCGCCAACGCCGGCGAAGATGCCCAGTTAGACGAAGCGCGCAAGGTGGCAATGACGTTGCCGCCTAAGTTGCTTTCTGCCCTGGAGGAAGAGATCAGCAAATCAGGCCCCGAAGGCGCAATCTCCGTCTGCAAGGACATGGCGCCGAAGATGGCTGGTGAGATATCACAGCAGACCGGCTGGAAGATCAAGCGGGTAAGCCTGAAGACACGCAATGAAGCTCGCGCGACTCCCGATGCCTGGGAGAAAGCGGCCATTGAAGATTTCGACAAGCGTGCTGCTGCCGGTGAGCCGCCAGCCAAACTAGAAAAGGGCGAGAAGGTTGGCGTTGAATACCGCTATGTTAGAGCGCTACCGGTACAACAAATCTGCCTCAATTGCCATGGGCCTGCAGATCAGCTCAGCCCCGCCGTTAAGTCTGTGCTCGGCCAGCATTACCCGAATGATCGTGCAACCGGTTACTCTGTGGGACAGATCCGCGGCGCGATCAGTGTGCGCAAGCCACTCTAAAACAATAGGGAAATGATTTTATGCTCCGCTTCATAATTACTTGCAGCATCCTGATCTCGGCCTTTAACGTCCGCGCCGACATCATAGACATCGATAACGCGGAACTGGCGACGTTGTCAGCATCGGGAATTGCTGTGATCGATATCCGCACTGCCCCAGAGTGGGCAGAAACCGGTATCGTGCCGGGCAGCCATCTGCTTACCTATTTCGATGAGCGCGGCAATGCCGATCCGGCTGCTTGGTTGAAGAAGGTGAAGGCCTTCGCCAAGCCTGGCGATCCTGTGGCCGTCATTTGTCGGAGTGGCAACCGCACCAAGGCGGCCAGCCAGTTTCTTTCGCAACAGGCCGGCTACGTCAAGGTTTACAACGTCAAACACGGTATACGCGCCTGGGCCAAGGAAGGCCGTCCGATCGTTTCGGCGGCACCTGCACTTGCGTCATGCCGCAAGGCCAAAACTTGTTGAAATTACCATAGCCAGCGCAGAATTATTGATCCGGCCAGTTGAAGTTTGAAGTTTTCATGCGGCATATTTCACGCGAGAATCCTGAAAGTATTTTTTGACACGCTCCGGTGATTTCTCCAATGTCAGCATGTGCTCGGTTGTTGCGGCTTTCAGCTTGGCCTTG
>JBGSKJ010000071.1:0-3368 GCA_041741275.1 Gallionella sp. | reverse complement strand
CCAAGCTGAAAGCCGCAACAACCGAGCACATGCTGACATTGGAGAAATCACCGGAGCGTGTCAAAAAATACTTTCAGGATTCTCGCGTGAAATATGCCGCATGAAAACTTCAAACTTCAACTGGCCGGATCAATAGTTACAAACCGCTAATTGGCACCCTTACAGTACTCAAACCACTCCCAAAGCCCCTCGCTTCGCTCTCCCCTTGTGCGAGCATCCGCTGCGCGGATTGCCTGCTTGACCCACTTCAGGGGAGGAGCGGCCAACTCCCTCCATGACAAGGGAGGGCCGGGGTGGGTTGGGGTTAACGCCAACCGTTAAGATATTTCTCCAGCCAGAACAATCCCACTATGGTCTTGCTTTCGTTGATCTTGCCCAGCCGTATCCACTCGATCGCCTCAGGCAGGGACAACTCGAATACTTCCAGGAATTCGCCATCATCCAGGTTGCTGCCCTGATGGGTCAGGCCGCGCGCGAGGAAATACTCCATGCGTTCGTCGGCATAACCGATGCACGGCCACGCGGTAGTCAGATGAGTCCACTCTTTCGCCACATAGCCGGTCTCTTCCAGCAACTCGCGTTGTGCCGTGAGCAGGATATCCTCGCCGTGATCGATCTTCCCGGCGGGCAATTCGATGAATTCGCGCTGAGGCGGATAGCGGTATTGGCGCTCCATCACCAGGTTGCCGTTGTCCAGCAGCGCCAGTATCGCCACTGCACCGGGATGATTGATGTACTCACGGCTGCTCACTGCACCATCCGGCAGGCTGACACTGTCCTTGCGCACCCGGATGAAATCTCCGTCATACATCAGAGTTGAGTCGAGGCAGGTTTCCTTCAGATCCATTGTTGCTCCTCCATTGCGTCAGCGGGCGCCCGCTGCGCGCCTGACAAAAAGATAACCCGTCGCGTCCTGATACACAGCCTGCCAATCGGGATGATTTTGCAGATAGGCCAGCAGGGGATAGCGCTCACCGGTGAAGACATTGCCATAAGGCACCAGCGCCAGATCGAAATTCTCCCGCTCGAAAAAGCGCTGGCCGTCCGGCGTAGCCCACAATATGTGGGTATAAGGGATCATGCGTTCCGGATCAAGCACTCTGCCATCGATGAACACGGATACCTTGTCCGGCAGATTCCAGATCAGATAGCCGCCCCAGTTCATCGAGCTGAATATCTTTCCGCCCAACTGGTTGGCTTTGATGAAAGTCACCGCCCCGACCGGGAACTTGTTCTCCAGCGTGCCGTGCTGGAACACCCGTCCCTGTTTGAAACCATAGCCCAGCAATGCGAGCGCGATGACCAGCACGGCCAGGTTGACCGCAGCGGCGGGCGGTCTGAAGCGGCGCAGCATGCGCTCCAGGCTGCCCGCCACGTAGGGCGCAGCCAGCAGCACGAAAAACGGGATGTAGCGATAGGCGGTCACACTGACCGCGCCGATGGCGATGACCAGCCCCCCCTGCTTCCGATATTCCCTTTTTAAAAATCCCGGCAGGGACAACAGTGCAGCGCAGATGAACACCCAGTAATACAGCGCGGTCCGCCACACCTCCCAGGGGCTGGCATATTCCGACGTGCGCTCGCGGAACGGGATCGGACTGGTTTGCAGATAAACGATACCCTTGATGGTCTCCAGGCCGTTCGGAGCCAGCACCAGAGTAATGGCGCTCAAGATCACCACGATGATCATCGGCTTGTTCTGCAAAGCAACAAAGCGCCCCTCGGCCGAACGGTTCTCCAGCACATAAGCGGCGCCGAACAATCCCAGCGCCACCATGCCCAGTGCCGCGCCGCCGTGGGAGTTGTTCCACAGCAGCATCACCGGCGGGATGCAATACAATTGCCAGCGCCTGCCGTTGGCCATGAAGCTATCCAGCATCAGGAAGATCAGCGCCAGGCACAAGAATGAAAACAGCTGCGGGCGCTCGCCGGTATGCGGCAGGATCGCCAACCCGGCCAGTGCCGTGACAGCCAAACTGTACACGTTGGCAGTCCCGGCAATGCGGCAGCGCAGATACACGATGGCCAGACAAAGGGTCAGCACCGCGGCGCGAAAAAGGATGATGCCGTCCAGATCGAACCAGCGGAAAACCGAATACAACAACACCTGCCCCAGCCATGAGCTTTTAAGAACGGTTTGCCCCTTCACGCTGGCAGCGTCATAGACACCGAACGGATCCGTGCTTGGGATCGTGCCGCTTTCGAGGATGTTCCTGCCGGCGGCGATATGCCACCAGAAATCGATGTCCCACACCTTGACTGCGAAGTACCCGAAGAACGTGAAGAGCAGCGCCGCCAGCGCCAGGTATTCAAGCCGACTTGGTTTATTCATCGCATGCCATCAGTCAGGATCGGGCAACAATTTTTGAGGTGCCCTTAAGTCTTTTTCACCACCTGCATCGCGGTGGCGACCAGGCCGGCGATGTCGGCGGCGTTGCCGGGAATGATCATGGTATTGCCCTGCTTGGCGATGTTGCCGAACGCATCGACGAAGCGCTCGGCGACCTTCAGGTTGACCGCAGTGAGGCCGCCTTCGCTCTGGATCGCGCTGGCTACCACCTTGATCGATTCTGCGGTGGCATTGGCGACCAGCAGCAGGGCCTCGGCTTCACCTTGAGCGTTGTTGATGGCGGCTTGCCGGGTGCCTTCCGATTCGCGTATCGACGCGGTCATCGAGCCTTCCGCCAGGTTGATCTCCTCCTGCTTCTTGCCTTCCGATTGCGCGATCAGCGCGCGCTTTTCGCGCTCGGCGGTGATCTGCTTCTGCATCGCGGCGAGCACCTGCTGGGGAGGGGTGATGTCCTTGATCTCGTAGCGCAACACTTTCACGCCCCAGTTCGGGCTGGCCTCGTCGAGCGCGAATACCACGGTGCGGTTGATCGCATCCCGGTCCTCCAGCAACTTGTCCAGGTCGCGCTTGCCGCATTCCGAGCGCAGCGCGGTTTGCGCGAGCATCGTGATGGCGGCGAGATAATTCGAGGTGCCGTAGCTGGCCCGCGCCGCATCGGTCACCTGGTAATACAGCACGCCGTCCACCTGCACCTGGGTGTTGTCGCGCGTGATGCAGACCTGCGGGGCGATGTCGATCGGGAACTCGGTGAGGCGATGACGATAGGCGACGCGGTCCATGAACGGGATGACGATGTTCAAGCCGGGCTCCAGCGACCGGTTGTATTTGCCGAACCGCTCGATCACCCAGGCGTTCTGCTGCGGCACGATCATGATCGTTTTGTATGCCAGGAATACCGCGAAAATCCCGATTACGATGACGAACATATCCATAGCTTATTCTCCAATTTTATTCAAAGCGACAATATCATTGTGGGAGCGGCTTCAGCCGCGATTCAAATTCGCGGCTGAAGCCGCTC
>JBGSKJ010000070.1:0-6871 GCA_041741275.1 Gallionella sp. | reverse complement strand
CGCTTCTTTGATGCACTGGGGTTGGTTTCGTTGCTGGATACACAGCAACGCTTCCAGCATGTTTAATGAACCGCCGTATGCGGAACCGCACGTACGGTGGTGTGAGAGGGCGACGGGGGTAACTCCGTCCCCTACTCGATTTTGACCTTAATGATGGTCGTGTTCGTGCCCGGATTTTTCATCCGGAGCCGGCATGTTGCGCAGAATGGCCGGGTCGGTTTCACCGTTGATATTGATGATATTGAGGTTGCCTGAACCCTGTTTCATGTCATCGGCAAAGTCATACACCGCGCCCACCACCAGCAGTTCATTGTTCTTCACCTTGCCGGCGAATTCCTTCATGGCGGCGGAGACCTGGTTGTTTACGTTGGTTTTCACTCCGTCGATGTTGGCAGCACCTTTTGAAATATTGATAGTGTCCAGTTCGCGTTTGATGTCTGGCTCCAAAGTCGAATAGTCTCCGCTGGCAGCATTGATCGCACCGCATGAAGAATGGCCGATGAACAACAACAACGAGGAGCCCAGGTGGTTCACACCGTATTGCACAGAACCCTTGGAGGTGGACAGTTGATTGCCGATGTTACGAATCATGAACAAGTCGCCTTCAGGAGTTTTGTCCAGCATGTTTGTATGCACGCGGGAATCCGAGCAGGTGACCACGGTTGCGCGCGGATGTTGTCCCTTGGCCAATTCCTGAAAAAATTCCGAGTTGTGCGCCGCAACATAGGCTTTCTCGTTCGATTGTATTTCCTTGATGTAGCCACGGGCAACCGCCACATCCCCACCGTGTTCTTGAGCGAACCCGGCTGCCGAAAAAAAGACCGCAACCGACAAAGCCGCAAATAGTTTCCTGAACATATTTTCTTCCTGAGTGATTAATTATTAGCGAAGCGCTGCTGATAACAGCTTTTTAATTCTACAGGCCGGTAACTCTGGAACGCAAACATCACATCAGAATGACATCGTATTGTTCCTGGCTGTACAGCGTCTCGACCTGCATCGAGATCGGTTTCGCAATGAAGTCCGAAAGCTCGGCCAGCGCCTGGGATTCCTCCTCCAGAAACAGATCGATGACTTGCTGCGAGGCCAGTATCCGGTATTCCCGCGCGTTGAACTGGCGTGCCTCGCGCAGGATCTGATAACACACCGTCTGCGCGGTTTTCACTTCGCCGCGTCCCTGGCAGGTCGGGCAGGGCTCGCACAACACGTGTGCCAGACTTTCGCGGGTGCGTTTGCGGGTCATTTCCAGCAAGCCCAGAGATGAAAAGCCGTTCACGCTGATGCGTGTGTGGTCGCGCGCCAGGGCTTTTTTGAATTCTTCCAGTACCGCGTCGCGGTGTTCCTGGGTATCCATATCGATGAAGTCGCAGATGATGATGCCGCCCAGATTGCGCAGGCGCAGTTGCCGCGCGATGACCTGCGAGGCTTCCAGGTTGGTCTTGAAGATGGTGTCGTCGAAATTGCGCAGCCCGACGAAGCCGCCGGTGTTCACGTCCACGGTGGTCATGGCTTCGGTCTGGTCGATGATCAGATAGCCGCCGGATTTCAGATCGACGCGCTTGGACAGGGCGCGCTCGATCTCATCTTCCACGTTGTACAGATCAAACAGCGGGCGCCCGCCCGGATAGTGCTCCAGGCGATCGGTCGCGATGGGATTGTAGGCCAGCGCGAACTCCAGCATCTTCTGGTGTGTGCTGCGCGAATCGACCAGGATGCGCGCGGTGTCCTGACTGACGAAATCGCGCAGCACCCGCAGGCTGATGTCGAGTTCCTGATACAGCAATTGCGGCGCGCTGGCGGTTTTCGCGGCCGCCTGCAGATTGGCCCAGAGCTTGTCCAGATAGGTGATGTCGGCCAGGAAATCCGGATCGTTCGCCGCTTCCACGACGGTGCGGATGATGTAGCCTCCCCGGTGTTCCGGCGGCAGCACGGTTTGCAATCTGGCGCGCAGGGCATCGCGCTGCTCCGCATTCTCGATGCGCTGCGACACCCCGATGTGCGTCTCCTGCGGCAGATATACCAGCAGGCGCCCGGCGATGCTCAGTTGCGTGGAAAGCCGCGCACCCTTGCTGCCGATGGGTTCCTTGATGACCTGCACCAGCAGCGATTGCCCCTCGAACAGGACTTTTTCGATCGGCTTGGCGGTATCGCCGTTGTTGCTGTTTTCCCGGATATCGGCCACATGCAGGAATGCAGAGCGTTCCAGCCCGATGTCGATAAAGGCGGATTGCATGCCCGGCAACACGCGCATGACCCTGCCGAAATACACATTGCTGACGATGCCGCGGCTGCTCCCGCGCTCGATGTACAGATCCTGCACCACCCCGAGTTGCATCACTGCGACGCGGGTTTCCTGCGGTGTGACGTTGATGAGTATTTCTTCGCTCATGATTCCTGGCCCGGCAATAAATCAGGGTGTGGGGTAATCAAAGCGTTGCAGCAATTGGACGGTTTCGCATAACGGCAGACCCATGACCCCCGAATAACTGCCGGAAAGACGTTCAATGAACGCCCCGGCCTGTCCCTGGATAGCATAACCACCGGCCTTGTCCGTGTACTCGCCGGTCAGCAGGTAACGCCGGATACGCTCCTCGCCAAGCGTGACAAAGCGAACCGTAGAGGTGGAAAGCGCAACTTCCATGTGTTCGCCCATCACGATCGCAACCGCACTGAGAACCTGGTGTTCCTGTCCGGAAAGCTGGAGCAGCATCACGGCGGCTTGCTCGGCAGATTCAGGCTTGCCGAAGATCTTGCTGTCCAGCGTAACTGTGGTGTCGGCGGCCAGCACCGGGAAGGGAGGAAGATTGCGGAACTTGAGCGCGGCATAACCCGCTTCGGCTTTGGCCTGGGAGACCCGTCTGACATAATTCTCCGGATGTTCGCCGGGATGGGGTGTCTCATCCACGGCTATGTTGCGGCGCGGGTCGGCGCGCATCAACAGCAATTCAAAATTCACGCCGATCTGTTTGAGCAGTTCGCGGCGGCGGGGACTCTGCGAGGCAAGGTAGATGCGTGGCTGGATGATTCTCATATATTCACTTCGTAATAAAAAGGCCCGCAGGGTGGGCAAAGCCCGCGCATTATTCGCAATGTTACGCAACCGCGCGGGCTGCGCCCACCCTGCGAATTGTGCATCCTACTCCCGGTGATAGGGGTGATTGTGCATCATGCTGTGCGCCCGGTACAACTGTTCGGCAAGCAGTACGCGCACCATGGCATGCGGCAGGGTGAGCGCGGACAAAGCCATCAGTTGCCGGGCATCCTGCTTGACCGATACATGCAAACCGTCGGCGCCGCCGATGATGAATGCCACATCGCACCCCGCACGCATCCACTCCTGCATCTGTTCAGCGAGCTGTCTGGTAGCCGGCTGCGCGCCGCGCTCATCCAAGGCGATGCGCAAACAGTTCTGCGGCAGGGCGGCGAGTATGCGCTGCGCTTCGGCTGCCATGATCTGCTCCACCGTTTTGCCGGTGGTGCGCGGCTCGTGCCTGATCTCCAGTAATTCGATCTTCGCCTCGCGCGGCATGCGCTTGGCGTATTCGTTGAAGCCTGTCGTGATCCAGTCCGGCATCTTGTGTCCGACGGAGACGATGATCAGCTTCATTTTACAAACATCTCAACCACGGAATACACGGAATAAAAGCAAACTTCGCATATTCAGTGTATTCCGTGGTTACGAATTGAGATTTTCCATTCATAAAACGGGGGTTATTTGGGGGGCTGCGCCAATTTGGGTCGCGCCGCCTGTGCCTTGCTCCACAACTCTTCCAGGTTGTAGTAATCGCGAATGGCCGGCTGCATGATGTGAACCAGCACTTCATTCAGATCCACCAGTATCCATTCGCCGCTGTCTTCGCCCTCGCACCCCAGCACTTCTTCACCGCGCTCTTTGAGCTTGACCACGACGTTATCCGCAAGTGCCTTGGTTTGCCGCCTGGAAGCGGCGCTGGCGATGATCATGCGATCGAACAGCGAGCTGAGCTTGCTGGTATCGATCACGGTGATGTTGGCGGCCTTGATATCTTCAAGTGCGGCGATGACGGCTTTGGTTTTTTCTTCGGTAGTTAGCATGGTGTGTACAGGTGATGTTGATGAATATAATCGGCCACCACGTTCGGCAGCAGATAACGGATGCTGCGATTTTCCGCCACGCGGCTGCGGATCAGCGTGGCGGAGATCTCCAGTTTGGGGATCGCCAGTTCGACGATCCCGCCGGAAGGT
The DNA here is from genome assembly GCA_041741275.1 of Gallionella sp. Classification (GTDB taxonomy): domain Bacteria; phylum Pseudomonadota; class Gammaproteobacteria; order Burkholderiales; family Gallionellaceae; genus Gallionella. The sequence goes on along the minus strand of JBGSKJ010000070.1, from coordinate 2,647 downwards.
TGTTGCGCCAGGTTGGCGACAGCGCAAGAGCGCTGCTGATAGTGCCGGCGCAGCGCCGGTGTGGCAGTGTGGATGCGGTCATCCAGCGTGAAACCGGGGCGGAAACCCACCACGATATGCGCCAGTTCGAACAATTGCTCCCACTCGTGCCAGGTGTGCAATTGCAGGAACGCATCGCCGCCCATCAGCAGGGACAGCGGTTGTGCCGCACCCAGTTCGGCACGCAACTCGCGCAGGGTATCCACCGTATAGCAGGGCGTGGTGCGCCTGACTTCGCGCTCGTCCAGCACGAAGGCGGGTTGATCGGAGATCGCCAGCTTTACCATCGCGCTGCGATGCAGCGCGGGTACTTGCGGCGCATCCCGGTGCGGCGGTGTGCCGGCGGGAATGAAACGGATCTGCTGAAGATTCGCCAGCTCGAGCATTTCTTCAGCCAGCCGCAGATGCCCGAAATGAATGGGGTCGAAGGTCCCGCCCAAGATGCCGATCGCTTTGTTGCTCACTGATTCCGGGGCCTGCGGCTACAACGCCAGTCGGCGGGTGTCTGCCAGCACTTGCGAGAGGAACACGATAAAGCGCGCCGCAGCCGCGCCGTCGATCACGCGATGGTCGTAGGACAGCGACAGCGGCAGCATCAGGCGCGCCACAAAAGTGTCATCCTGGTGCATCGGTTTGATGATGGCCCTGGACACACCGAGGATCGCCAGCTCCGGCGCGTTGATGATGGGCGTGAACGCCGTGCCGCCGATCCCGCCCAGGCTGGAGATCGTGAAGCAGCCGCCCTGCATTTCGGCCGCGGTGATCTTTTTCTCTCTCGCGCGCGCACTGATCTCACCGAGTTCCTTGGCGAGTTGCACGATGCCTTTCTTGTCCACATCGCGCAGTACCGGCACCATCAGTCCGTCCGGCGTGTCGACTGCCACGCCGATATGGAAATATTGCTTGAGCACCAGATTCTCGCCGCCGGAATCCAGCGAAGCATTGAATTCCGGGAACTGCTGTAACGCCACCACGGCCGCCTTTACCAGGAAGGCCAGCGGCGTGATCTTGATGTTCTGTTTGGCGTATTCCGCGCCGAGTTCCTTGCGGAAGGCATCCATCTCGGTGATATCTGCCTCGTCGAATTGCGTGATGTGCGGGATGGTCACCCAGTTGCGGTGCAGGTTCGCGCCGGAGATCTTCTTGATGCGCGACAGCGGTCTGGTCTCGATCGCGCCGAACTTGGCAAAGTCCACCACCGGCATCGCCAGCACCTGCAGGCCGTTGCCGCCGGTTGCGCCGCGCGGTTGCGCGAGTGCGGCCTTGACGAACATCTGCACGTCGTCCTTGGTCACGCGGCCCTTTTCGCCGCTGCCCTTGACTTGCGCAACCTGCACGCCGAGCTCGCGCGCGAAGCGGCGGATCGCGGGACTGGCGTGGGCCTTGCCTCCCGGCGCGATCATAAGCGCAGGTTGTGGTGCCTGGGTAGCAGCTGGCGCTGCAACAGGCTTCTCCGCAACCGGAGTTGCCGCTGGCGCGGCAGTCGGAGCGGCTTGCGGTTTGGAGTGCGGCGACACGTCGCCGCTTTTACCAGGCTCAGACGGCGCTGACGCGTCAGCGCACTCCATTGTTAAGATCAGCGAGCCCTGCGACACTTTGTCGCCGACCTTGACCTTCAATTCCTTGATCACGCCGGCGTAGGGCGACGGCACGTCCATCGCCGCCTTGTCGGTTTCCAGCGTGACCAGATTGTCCTCGGCCTTGATCGTGTCACCGACTTTCACCATCACCTCGATGATGCCCACGTCCTTGTAGTCGCCGATGTCCGGCACCAATACTTGCTTGATTTCTGCCACGGTGTGTCTCCTCCCGACCTTAAACAGTGGTTGGGTTCGGTTTGTCCGGATTTATCTTATAAAGCTTGATCGCCTTGCTGACTTCGCCGGCCTTGATCGCGCCCTCATCGGCCAGCGCCTTCAGTGCGGCGACCGCGATGTAGTGGCGATCCACCTCGAAGAAATTGCGCAATTTCTTGCGCGTGTCGGAACGGCCGAAGCCGTCCGTGCCCAGCACCGTATAATTGCCATGGTAATTCTGGGGCAGGAATCCGCGGATCTGGTCGGCGAACGAGCGCATGTAATCGGTTGCGGCGATCACCGGGCCGTTGCGTCCGGCCAGACACTGTTCGACATAGCTGACCCGCGCTTTGGCTTCCGGGTGCAGCATGTTCCAGCGTTCGCAATCCAGTCCCTCGCGGCGCAATTCGGTGAAGCTGGTGACACTCCAGATGTCCGCTGCGACGCCGAAATCCTTCTCCAGTAATTCTGCCGCCGCGATCACTTCGCGCAATATCGTGCCGCTGCCCATCAATTGGACCTTGGGCTTTTTTCCTTCAGCCTTGCCCCCTTCGCTGAACAGGTACATGCCCTTGATGATGCCGGCTTCCGCGCCCTTGGGCATCGCCGGGTGCGCGTAGTTTTCGTTCATCACCGTGAGGTAATAGAACACATCTTCCTGTTCGACATACATGCGGCGCATGCCGTCATGGATGATGACCGCGAGTTCATAGGCGAAGGTCGGGTCGTAGGACACACAATTCGGAATGGTCGCCGACATCAGGTGGCTGTGCCCGTCCTCGTGCTGCAAGCCCTCGCCGTTGATCGTCGTC
>JBGSKJ010000069.1:0-9039 GCA_041741275.1 Gallionella sp. | reverse complement strand
GCGCGACGCCCGCGCCAGCGGGCAACAAGTGGCTGGGTCCGCTGGCCGGACTGGCGATCGGCGCCGGTCTGGGCGCGATGTTCGCCAGCATGGGTCTCGGTCAGGGGATGGGCACGCTCCTGATGATCATGCTCGCTGTCGCGGCAGTGTTCTTTCTGGTTTCGATGTTCCGCAGGAAACAGCAACCCGCGATGCAATACGCCGGGTCTGGCGCACCTTACGGCGGCAAGCAACCGCAGCAACCGCTGGGCGGCGGCAACACCGCGCCGCTGGCTACGGCCACTGCGGCAGCGGCCGGCATCCCCGCCGATTTTCCGGTGGATAGTTTTTTGCGCAGCGCCAAGACTTCGTTCATCCGCCTGCAAGCCGCGAATGATCGCAAGGACCTGAACGACATCCGCGAATACACCACGCCGGAAATGTTCGCCGAGATCTCGATGCAGTTGCAGGAACGCGACGATGCACCGCAGAAGACCGATGTGGTCGCGATCAACGGCGAGTTGCTGGGCGTGGCCAACGAGGGCGACCTGGCGATCGCCAGCGTGCGCTTCACCGGCCAGTTGCGCGAGAATAACGGCACACCCGAGAACGTGGACGAGATCTGGCATGTGCAGAAGAACCTGCGCGACGACAAGTCGGTTTGGCTGCTGGCGGGGATACAGCAAACCACGCTGCACTAAGCCACTGTGTTTGCCCTGCCCTCTGCCGCGGCACTGAATCACCTGCTCACGCAGAACAGTTGGGCTTCAGAGCGGCTCGCCCGCTTTGCCGGCAAGACGGCGCGATTCGATGTCGCGCCGTTTTCTTTGGCCTGGACGATACTCGCCGACGGCTCGGTGCGTAACGCCGATACAGTTGCCAGTGCCGATGCGGTGTGCATGATCGCGCCTTCGCTGCTGCCGCGCCTCGCGCTGCACGATGAACAGGCACACAGCGAGATCCGCAGCGAAGGCGATGCCGCGTTGCTCGCGGAGATCTTTTTCCTGTCGCGCAACCTGCGCTGGGATGCGGCGGAAGATCTGAGCCGGGTCACCGGCGACATCGCGGCGGAACGCATCGTGCAAGCCGCACAGGGCGCACATCAGCAGTTGCGCGACGGCGCACTGAATCTTGCGCAGGCCGCTGCGGAGTACTGGACCGAGGAACGTCCGCTGCTGGCCAAACCGCAACAAGTGGGCGCGTTCATGCAGCAGGTTGACACGCTGCGCGACGATGTGGCGCGGATGGAGCAACGCATCGGCCGCTTGTCAGCCGAAACAAAAATCTAGCCATGCGCATATTCCGCCTGTTCAAGATCATTTACGTGGTGCTGCGTTTCGGGCTGGACGAGTTCCTGCTCGCGCATGAGCGGGTGCGCTGGATGCGCCCGCCGCTCAATCTGCTGCTGTTCCTGCGCAACACCTCCAAGCCCCGGGCCGAAAGGCTGCGGCTGGCACTGCAAAAACTCGGTCCGATCTTCGTCAAGTTCGGGCAGATGCTGTCCACGCGGCGCGACCTGATACCCACCGACATCTCAGATGAACTGGCCAAGCTGCAGGATCAGGTGCCGCCGTTCCCTTCCGCGCAGGCCGTCGCGCTGCTGGAAGCCACCTATAAAAGACCGCTGAGCGAGGTGTTCCAGAGTTTCGAGGAGACGCCGGTGGCCAGCGCCTCGGTGGCACAAGTACATTTCGCGGTGCTGCCGAATGGCAAACAGGCTGCGGTCAAGATACTGCGTCCGGGCATCAGCAACATCATCGCGCACGACATCGCGCTGCTCAAGGTCGCCGCCGATCTGATCGAGATGCTGTGGGCGGACGGCCGCCGCCTCAAGCCGCGCGAAGTCGTCAACGAGTTCGAGAAGATCCTCGGCGATGAGCTGGATCTCAGCCGCGAAGCCGCCAACGCCAGCCAGCTCAAGCGCAATTTTTCCACTTCGAACTTGCTGCTGGTCCCCGAGATGTACTGGGATTTCTGCACCCCGGAAGTGATGGTGATGGAGCGCATGTACGGCATCCCGGTCAGCCAGGTCGGTGCTTTGCGCGAGGCCGGCGTGGATATCAAGAAACTGGCCATCAACGGCGTGGAGATCTTTTACTGCCAGGTATTCCGAGACGGTTTCTTTCATGCCGACATGCATCCGGGCAATGTGCAGGTGGCACCGGATGGACGCTATATCGCGCTGGATTTCGGCATCATGGGAACGCTCACCGACTCCGACAAGCACTATCTCGCGCAGAACTTCATCGCTTTCTTCCAGCGCGACTACAAGCGCGTCGCCGAAGTGCATATCGAGTCCGGCTGGGCGCCCAATGACACCCGGGTGGACGAGCTTGAGGCCGCGATACGTGCAGTATGCGAGCCGATCTTCGACAAACCGTTGCGCGAGGTCTCGTTCGGGCGCGTGCTGTTGCGGCTGTTCCAGACTTCGCGCCGTTTCGGCATCGAGATCCAGCCGCAACTGGTCCTGTTGCAAAAGACACTGCTCAACATCGAGGGACTGGGCTTGCAGCTCGACCCCGAACTGGACCTGTGGAAGACCGCCAAGCCCTGGCTGGAACGCTGGATGAGCGAACAGGTCGGCTGGCGCGGACTGTTCAAGGCGCTGCGCGAGGAAGCGCCGCATTACGCCACGCTGTTGCCCCAGTTGCCGCGCCTGTTGCACCGCTACCTGAACACGGCAGCGGCCGATCGCGACGACGGCGCACTGCAGAAGATCCTGGAACAGCAAAAACGCCGCAACAGTTTGCTGACTTTGATCAGCGTGTTACTGCTGGGTATTTTCGTCTGGCAGATCTACGTTACGATATAACCCGAAGCCCGGATCCTGGGTGCTTCGTTTTCGGCCAACATCTCATTTTTCACAATAGAAGCAGAAAGATCGTAGGGTGCGTTCTACGCACCAGTCGGTAATGGTGCGTAGAACGCACGCTACAAATTTATTTTTGCTTGTAACGCAAATTAGAATTAGTTCTTGTAACCCGCAATGACATGATGCCTATTGCCGTAGGCATGAAAATACTATAAAGTTAATCCCTAGTAAGTCAGTACAGTAATAAACCAAACACACCCTACCCGCTCGTTGAAAAGGACAGATAACCATGAAAAATCCGCTGGACTCATTGTGGGGCACGGTCATTTCCGGCCTCGTACTCACCATCGTGCTGTACATCGTTGCCCAAAAGCTCCTTGTGCAAGTGCTCGCATAAATAATTTCAAATTCAAGGAGAGATAAATGGAATTCCTACCGGCAATTATGCGCTGGCTGCATCTGATGGCAGGCGTGATGTGGATTGGCCTGCTCTATTACTTCAACTTCGTTCAGGTCGCGGCACTCAAGGCCGCAGCGGCTGACAACACCGGTGCGGGCATCACCAAACATGTTGCACCGCGCGCACTGTTCTATTTCCGCTGGTCGGCGCTGGCGACCTGGCTGGCGGGTGCAGCTTTGCTCGGACCTTCATTCGTTGCAGCTTTCACCCTGCAGGCCGGGCACGTGCCGATCGGTATCGGTGCCTGGCTGGGCACGATCATGTTCCTCAACGTATGGGGCTTGATCTGGCCTAACCAGAAAAAGATCCTCGGTATCAAACCGGCCACCGATGACGAGAAGGTCAAGGCGCGCCGCATCGCCTTCCTGGCTTCGCGTACCAATACGATGCTGTCGATCCCGCTGCTGTTCTTCATGGCAGCCGGATCCCAGGGGCATATGGCTATTTACGGATTCTAGAAATAGCGCAGTGCTTCAGTCACAAAAAAACCCGCCGGAAGGCGGGTTTTGTTTTTTCCGGCAGACAATTCACGTGGGAGCATCATTCCGTTTCTATTTCAAAACAAAAATCATAATGTAGGGTGCGTTCCACGCACCACTATCACTGGTGCGTGGAACGCACCCTACATTCAACGACCCGCGCTTGTTGCTAGCCGGTCACTCAACCGTGACCGACTTGGCAAGATTGCGCGGCTTGTCCACATCGGTGCCCTTTTGCAGGGCGACGTAATAGGCCAGCAACTGCAACGGGATGGTGTGCAGGATCGGACTCAAATATCCCGCGTGTTCGGGCATATGCATGATGTGGATGCCTTCGGCCGGTTTGATATGGGTATTCGCATCCGCAAACACATACAGCTCGCCGCCGCGCGCGCGCACTTCCTGCAGATTGGATTTCAGCTTTTCCAGCAGGGCATCGTTCGGCGCGACCGAGATCACCGGCATGTCCTTGTCCACCAGCGCCAGCGGACCGTGCTTCAGCTCGCCGGCCGGATAAGCTTCGGCGTGGATGTAGGAGATCTCCTTGAGCTTGAGCGCGCCTTCCAGCGCGATCGGGTAATGCAGGCCGCGCCCCAGGAACAGCGCATTGTGTTTGTCGGCGAACTGCTCGGCAAGTTTGGCGATCTGGGGTTCGAGCTCCAGCACCTTTTGCACCGCGCTGGGCAGGTGACGCAACTCGTGCAGATATTTCTGTTCCTGCTGCAGGCCCAGGCGGCCGCGCTGCTTGGCCAGCACCAGTGTCAACAAAAATAACGCGGCAAGTTGCGTGGTGAACGCCTTGGTCGAAGCCACGCCGATCTCCGGCCCGGCACGTGTCAGCATGCGCAGTTTGCACAGCCTGACCAGCGCGCTTTCCGGCACGTTGCAGATGGCAAGGGTGTGCAGGTGCCCCAACCCCTTGGCATGACTCAGCGCGGCCTGGGTGTCGGCAGTTTCGCCGGATTGCGAGATCACCACCACCAGCGACTTCGGATTCGGCACACTGGTGCGATAGCGGTATTCGCTGGCGACTTCCACGTTGCAGCGTATCCCGGCGATCTCCTCCAGCCAGAAGCGCGCCACCAGCCCGGCATGGAAGCTGGTGCCGCAGGCCAGGATCAGGATGCTGTCGATGTCGGCAAAAGTGGCGGCCGCTTCCGCGCCGAAGATACCCGGCACCAGCGACTGGCTGTTGCACACCGATTCGAGCGTGTCCGCCAAGGCCTGCGGCTGCTCGTGGATCTCCTTCTGCATGTAGTGGTCGTATTCGCCCAACTGCACGCTTTCGTTGCTCAACTCGCTGATCTGCACCGCGCGTTCCACGCGCTTGCCGTCCGCAGCGTAGATCTGATAACCGGGCCGCTCCAGTTCGACCACGTCGCCTTCTTCCAGATACACCACCTTGCGCGTCACCGGCAACAATGCGGATACATCCGACGCGATGAAATGCTCCCCGGTGCCGATGCCCAGCAACAGCGGGCTGCCGCGGCGCGCGCAGACCAGCCGGTCCGGTTCGTCCGAAGCGATCACGCCGATCGCGTAAGCGCCCACCAATTCCTTCACTGCGGCCTGGGTGGCGGCCAGCAGAGAATTGCCGCGCGCGTAGTGGCTGTGGATCAGGTGTGCGATCACTTCTGTGTCGGTGTCCGAGCTGAATTCGTAGCCCTCTGCGGTCAGGCGGGTGCGCAACACTTCGTAATTTTCGATGATGCCGTTATGCACCACGGCGATGTGATCCTTGCTGATGTGCGGATGGGCGTTACGCTCGCTGGGCACGCCATGCGTCGCCCAGCGCGTATGCGCGATACCGATCAGGCCGTGGGTGGTCGCGCTCTTCGCGGTAAGATCGACCACCCGCCCGGTGCTGCGCACGCGCTCCAGTTTTGCGTCATGCACCACCACCAGCCCGGCCGAGTCATAGCCGCGATATTCCAGCCGCTGCAATCCCTCCAGCAGGATAGGCACGACATTGCGCTGTGCTACGGCACCCACGATTCCACACATCTTTATAACCCCTGTGAAAGGTGAAACGTGAAAGGTGAAACGTGAATCCTCCCGGCAGGGAGGGTGGCGCTCAGCGCCGGGTGGGCATCACCTTTCACTTTACACCTTTCACTTTTTTTGTCGGCCGCTTCCATCCCATGACGGTCAGCTGTTTGCAGCGCGACAAGGTGAGCTCGCCCGCCGGTGTATCTTGGGTGATGGTCGAGCCGGCACCTATCGTCGCGCCATTGGCCACCGTCACCGGTGCGACCAGTTGCGTATCCGAGCCGATGAACACATCGTCCCCGATGATGGTGCGATGCTTGTTCGCGCCATCGTAGTTGCAGGTGATGGTGCCCGCGCCGATGTTGACGCGGCTGCCGACGGTGCTGTCGCCGATGTAACTGAGATGATTGGCTTTACTTTTTGAAGCGATCTCGCTGTTCTTGACCTCGACGAAATTGCCGATGTGCACCCCTTCGTGCAACCGGGTACCGGGGCGCAACCGCGCGTACGGACCAATGTGGCAGTCAGCACCCACTTCGCTGCTGTCGATGTGGCTGTATGGCGCGATCTCTGTGCCCGCGCCGATGCTGGCATTGCTGATCACGCTGTAAGCCCCCACCCGCACCTTGTCGCCCAAGGTCACATCACCCGCAAAGATGCAGCCGACATCGATCTCGACATCCTGCCCGCAACTCAGCTTGCCGCGCACATCGATGCGCGCCGGATCGGCCAGCGTCACGCCCTGCACCAGCAAACGGGAAGCGGTCACCAGTTGCCAGGTGCGCTCCAGCACCGCCAGTTGCGACTTGCTGTTGATGCCGTGGATCTCCCATTCGTTGGCTGGTTGCACGGTATGCACCGCAACACCCTGCTGCACGGCCATGCTGACAATATCGGTGAGGTAGTACTCACCCTGCGCATTGTTGTTTTGCAATTTTGACAACCAGCCGCGCAGCGCTTTGGTCGGCGCAAGTAATATCCCGGTGTTCACCTCAGTGATCTCGCGCTGCCCGGGCGAGGCATCCTTTTCCTCTACGATGCCGAGCACATCGCCCTGTGCATCGCGCACGATGCGCCCATAACCTGTGGGATTCGCCAGTTGCACCGTCAGCAACACCAGCCCGCTGCCGGCCTGCACCATTTGATGCAGCGTGCTGTGCTGGATCAACGGCACGTCGCCATACAGCACCATCGTTTGGGATTCGTCATCGAGATGCGTCATCGCCTGCTGCACCGCATGGCCGGTGCCGAGCTGCGGCTCCTGGATGACGAACTTCGCGGCATACTGCTGCATCGCATTCGGCACCGCTACACCGCCGTGACCGTACACCACGCAGACCTGCTTCGGCTTGAGCTCCGCCGCGCAATCCAGCACATGCTGCAACAGCGGCTTGCCCGCCAGCGCGTGCAGCACCTTGGGCTTGTCGGAATACATGCGCGTGCCTTTACCGGCAGCGAGGATGACGATATTCAACTGGGTCATGTTGGTTTCTCGAAGGGTAGATTGACTGCCTTGATGCATTCCACCATCAGTCTAGGCAATCAATTGCCCTTGTTGTGTAAGTGCGTGGAATTGACATTGCGCAGCCTCGCTTGACCGCAGGTTAGGCATGAACCTCAACGAACTCGCTGTAAGAGTGTGGCTGAGGCACAGAAGCACCCGTGTCCTTGATGCCTTCAAGATGAAACTCGATGGCTTCCTGGATAAGCTGCAACACTTCTTTCCTGGAATTCCCTACAGCAACGCAGCCAGGGAGATCAGGGACGTACGCCCCAAAACTGCTTGGGCCTTGTTCAACTACCACCATATAACGCATAACGACATCTCCTATTTCAAACCCGCTTGCTTCAGAACACTGTTGAGCGTTCCGGGCGGAACATCGACACTGGGCTTTCCTGAAACTGTTACTGTCCCAGATTTGGATGAATGATGAAACTGCCGGTGACTGCCTTTTTGCCGCACTTGCAACCAGCCATTTGCCTCAATCAAAGCAATAAGCTCTTTTACTTTCATTCGGCAAAAGTATCACATTTTTCACACAAATATCTAACGTTGTGTGCTTTTTTGCCCCACTACCTGTGCAGATCACCGGTCTAAAGGACTCACGACACCCTTGCCACCCTTGTTCAACACATGAGTGTAGATCATCGTGGTGGAAACATCCGAATGGCCGAGCAGCTCCTGCACAGTGCGGATGTCATAGCCAGATTGCAACAGGTGCGTGGCAAAGGAATGGCGCAAGGTGTGCGGCGTGGCCGGTTTGACCAACTCCGCATCGCGCACCGCCTGTTTCACCGCGCGCTGTACGCCTTTCTCATCCACATGATGACGGCGCGTCTTGCCGGAGCGCGGATCGACCGACAGATTCTTCGAGGGGAAAATATATTGCCAGCCCCACTCGCGCCCGGCTTTCGGGTATTTCTTGTCGAGCGCGAAGGGTAGATACACCTCGCCATAACCCTGTGCAAGATCCTCTTCATGCAGGACCTTCACTTTTACCATGTGCGCCTTGAGCGCGGCAGTTACAGATTCCGGCAACATCGTCACCCTGTCCTTGAAGCCCTTGCCCTCGCGCACCAATATCTCGTGCCGTGCAAATTCCACATCCTTCACCCGCAAGCGCACTGCCTCCATCAAGCGCATTCCCCCGCCGTACAACAATGAAGCAATCAATGCATGTGTGCCGGTAAGCCGAGACAACACCGCCTGCACTTCGCTTACAGTCAACACCACCGGCAAGCGTTTTGGTGCCTTGGCCTGCGTGACGTTTTCCAGCCAGGGCAACTGGATCTCCAACACTTCGCGATACAGAAACAATATCGAACTCTTGGCCAGATTCTGTGTGGATGCCGCGACTTTGCCATCCACCGCAAGATGGGTAAGAAACGCTTCGATCTCGCGCGCCCCCATGTCCTTCGGATGACGCTTGACGTGATAGTAAATATAGCGTTTAATCCAGTCCGAATAGGTCTGTTCGGTACGGATGCTATAGTGCTTCACACGCAATTTATCGCGTACTTGATCAAGCAGCTTGGGGGGATTTGCCGTGGTGCTTTTGTCAGAACTATTAGGGTGTGCCATAATTTCACCTCCAATTAAAACAACGTCTTGCAGGACAATGTTCAGATTGTACACCTTAAAGGTGCCTTTCAAGGCATTTTTTAGGGTGTCTACTTTACGTTATACGGCTTAGGAAGCTCTCAGGTGAACGATCAAAGCGAGGACCCAATCCCGGACACGCACCAGAAGTTCAAGGAGGCGGCCTACTTTCTCGGGAAGTGCGCCGAGCATTACCACGTTCCCTTGGAGTTTCAGTTCA
>JBGSKJ010000068.1:0-2449 GCA_041741275.1 Gallionella sp. | reverse complement strand
GAGATGCGTGCCCTGCCCGTCGGCAAGGGCGAACTGCGCCGCAGCGGCAAGCGCGTCGCGATCCTGGCGTTCGGCTCCATGCTGGCCCCCGCGCTGAAGGCTGCGGAACGTCTCGATGCCACGGTGGTGAACATGCGCTTCGTCAAGCCGCTGGATGCCGAACTGGTGCTGCGCATGGCGCGCGGGCATGAGCTGCTGGTGACGGTGGAAGAGAACACCATACAGGGCGGTGCGGGCAGCGCGGTGGCGGAATGTCTGCAACAGCACGGTATCGCCATCCCGCTGCTGCAGCTCGGTTTGCCGGATCACTTCATCGAGCAGGGCGAGCATGCGCAGTTGTTGGCGGATTGCGGCCTGGATGCCAATGGCCTGGTCGCCAGCATCAATGCCAAATTGACCAACTGAATTTGTCGGGATTGGTTATAATTTCCTTAAGGGTGCCTCAAAAAATTCAGAGTTCGCCCAAATGCAAGGCGCGGGAAAATTTTGCAGCGCTGCAGATGGGTTATATGTAAGCAATAAATTTTTTACGCAACGTAGCAGTTGGGATGAAATCTGGATTTTTAGATGTGCCCTTAACATTCGCAACTCAACAGGACATTTACTATGAATAAGCCCGAGCCAAATCTTATCGCCGACGTACAAAGCTCGGCCGATACGCGCCACATCGCGATCAATCGCGTCGGCATCAAGAGTATCCGTCATCCGGTCAAGGTCAAGGACAAGAGCATCGGCGTGCAGCACACCGTCGCCACTTTCAACATGTATGTGCATCTGCCGCACAACTTCAAGGGCACGCACATGTCGCGCTTCGTGGAGATACTCAACCAGCATGAACGCGAGATCTCGGTGGAGTCGTTCGAGAGCATCTTGCGCGAGATGGTGACTCGTCTGGAAGCACAGTCCGGTTACATCGAAATGAGTTTCCCGTATTTCGTGAACAAGACGGCGCCGGTATCCGGCGTGCAGAGTCTGCTCGATTACGAAGTGACGCTGATCGGCGAACTCAGCGACAACAAGGCGCGCGTCACGATGAAGGTACTGGTGCCGGTGACCAGCCTGTGCCCTTGCTCGAAGAAGATCTCCGAACGCGGCGCGCACAACCAGCGCTCGCATGTCACGCTGACGCTGCGCACCAACACCTTCATGTGGATCGAGGACGTGGTGAAGATCGCCGAGGAGCAAGCCTCCTGCGAACTGTACGGACTGCTCAAGCGTCCCGATGAAAAGTACGTCACCGAACGCGCCTACGACAATCCCAAATTCGTCGAGGACATGGTGCGTGACGTGGCTGCGGTGTTGAACGCCGACGACCGCATCGACGCCTACATCGTGGAGTCTGAGAATTTCGAGTCCATCCACAATCATTCGGCATATGCGCTGATCGAGCGGGATAAGACGGTTTCGTAGGGGCGTATGGCATACGCCCATTGTGAATAAGAGGGAGGGCGTATTGCCATACGCCCCTACATGACATGAAGCCCATCGCCATCTTCCGCCACACCGCGACCGAAGGTCCCGGCTATCTCGCTGAATTCCTCGATGCCCGCAATATCCCCTGGCAACTGATACGCATCGACGCGGGCGATGCCGTGCCACAAAGCGCATCGGCGTATTCAGGGCTGGTATTCATGGGCGGACCGATGAGCGTCAACGATGACCTGCCGTGGATACCGCCAGTGCTGGCATTGATCCGCGACGCCGTGGCGCGGGACATTCCGCTGCTGGGACATTGCCTGGGCGGGCAGTTGATCTCGAAGGCGCTTGGCGGCGTGGTGTCGCGCAATCCGGTGAAAGAGATCGGCTGGGGCGAAGTGGTAGTATCGGAAAACGATGTTGCGCGCGTTTGGTTCGGTGAGGCGCGCAACTTTGTCGCGTTTCACTGGCACGGCGAAACCTTCACCCTGCCACAAGGCGCGACCCTCCTGCTGTCCAGCCGCTACTGTACCAACCAGGCTTGGGCCATCGGCAAACATCTCGCGCTGCAATGCCATGTCGAAATGACCGCGGAAATGATCGCGACCTGGTGTGCAGTGGGCGCCGGTGAAATCGCTGCCAGCAGCAGTCCGGCAGTGCAATCCGCGAGCGGGATGCAGCAGCAGATGGATGCCCGCCTGCCCGGACTGAACAGCGTGGCGGCTCATTTGTACAGTCACTGGATCAAGGGCATATCAGCATGACGAACCAGGCTTGGGGACTGCAGGCGAAATTCTTGCGCAGTTTAATTATTGAAATGTTTCCGCTGCATCGGGAAATATTTCTTCCTCACTGAATCGAATCAGGAACGTGCCGCAAGGCGCGTTTTTCTTTGGTGCGCCCGGCAGGGCGCACTTACTTGGAGGTGAAAGTCCTCTACTCGCCCTGCAAGGGGAAGAGTTAGCTGAACGGCAAGGGTGTCGCGGGCGACTGCGAATCTGGAGGAAGCCGAAGGCAAAGCGCTGGCCTGACG
>JBGSKJ010000067.1:0-10359 GCA_041741275.1 Gallionella sp. | reverse complement strand
TCAGGCCAGCGCTTTGCCTTCGGCTTCCTCCAGATTCGCAGTCGCCCGCGACACCCTTGCCGTTCAGCTAACTCTTCCCCTTGCAGGGCGAGTAGAGGACTTTCACCTCCAAGTAAGTGCGCCCTGCCGGGCGCACCAAATAAAAACTCCCGCATGTAGCGGGAGTGATGAATGGCTACGCCACTTTGGGACGCCGCAGTTGCAGGCGCACCAGACATCGGTCTATCCATTGCGCGGTCAATTTTTCCTGCACCGAGTTCTGCCGCAGGCGGGCTTTCAGCCCGGGGAAATCGACACAGTCCAGCGGTTGATCCTGATTGAAACAGGAGAAGACGTAAGTGGTCTTGCCGGTCGCGGGGTCGGTATGCTTTTGCAGGCATTGGGCGCAGATCTCTTTCATCATGCACTGCATCGGGGAATTGATCGAACCGATCGCAAAGTGATGCGGCTTAAGATACGGTTGCAGCACCGCATAGCGCGCTGCGCCTACCGCCGCCATCATGGTGTCGGAACCGATCGCGATGATGCGGTCGGTGTCGGCAAACGGTATCTGCTGGGTCCCGAGTTGGCCGCTCGCATAAGCGGCCATGGCCTGGACGATATTGCCGACGAAGCTGCGATCCTGAGGCCGTGTGGGCGCAAAACCGGGTTGCTCGTCGCAGCACCAGATCACCACATCGGCGGCGTTCTCGATCTCGGCCACTTTGTAACGGTCGATCACTTTTTTGTAGCCGGCAAAATAAAGTACTTTCGATCCGGCCGCGCGCAATGCCTGGCCGATCGAGAACAACACCGCATTTCCAAGACCTCCGCCCACCAGCATCACGGTCTCATCGGCGGGGATCTCGGTAGGCGAGCCGGTCGGCCCCATCAACACCACCGGCTCGCCGGGTTTGAGCATCGCGCACAGGTCCGCCGAGCCGCCCATCTCCAGCACGATGGTCGAGATCAGCCCCTGCTCAGGATCGACCCAGGCTCCGGTCAGCGCCAGGCCTTCCATCGCCAGTCGGGTAGCATCAATTGCAAGCGCATGGGTCTCGTAATTCTGCAGCCGGAAAAATTGCCCCGGGCGAAAACTCCGTGCCGCCAACGGTGCCTTGATGATGACCTCGACGATGTTCGGGGTCAGGCGGATGACTTGATGGACGGTGGCGCGCAACGCCTGATTGACCTGCGCCAGGAATTCCGCATCGGATGATCCTGATGCCGGACTCACCCGCTCCAGCACCGCGCTGACCGATGGATAGCCCTGCTTTGCCGCGCCCATCGCCTTGACCACATTGCCGAAGTAAGAAGGGTGCAGGTCGCCGAAGAAACTGATGAATCGGCCATCGGCATGTTTTGCCAGCAGCACCTGCGCTATCCCCGGTTTGACGTTGGCAAGCTCGGGCCGCACCGGTGCACCGTTTTCGTCGCACGCCTGGAAGTAGCGGCCGTCGAGTGCAAAATGAGCCGGGTCCTCGCGTGCCAGCACGGTGTTCGGCTGGGTGCCTGCGGCAACCAGTACCGTGCGCGCCACGACCTCTATCTCCGCGCCCGAGCTCCATACACCTTCATCACTGCGCTGTTGGACCGACATTCCAATTGCACATACGGCACCGTATTCATCGACCTCGATACGCGTCGGGTTGAGTCCCTCGGCAAAGCTGATCCCTTCTTCTAACGCTTTTTCTATCTCTTCATGATTGAGCGTATACGAGGGGCTGTCGATCAGGCGCTTGCGATAGGCTATCTTGACCCCGCCCCAGCCTTGCAACAATTCAATGAGTTGCGGCTCGCGTCCGGCCGCAGCGGCGCTGCTGCGCTCGGCTTCGAGGGCGCGCGCATGGCTCAGGAACTCATCGGCGACCTGCCGCTCCTCGGCCGTCCAGCGCTCGCGCACCGTGGCCTCGCCTTTTTCGGCGATCAGTATCCGGTAGCGATGCAGGAATTTCGCGACCTGCACCGGATAATAAGCCAGCGATTCGGTGGCCGTGTCTATCGCGGTGAGGCCCCCGCCGATCACCACGACCGGCAATCGTATCTGCAGATTGGCGATGGAGTCGGCTTTGGCCGCACCGGTCAATTGCAGTGCCATCAAAAAATCCGAGGCGGTGCGCACACCGCGCGCCAGGCCGTTGGGGATATCCAGCACGGTCGGGCGGCCGGCGCCGTTGGCCAGCGCGATGTGATCAAAGCCGGCAGCGAATGCGGTATCGACAGTCAAGGTCCCGCCGAAACGCACGCCGCCGAACAGCGCAAACTGGCTGCGCCGTTCCAGCAGCAGGCGGATCAGCTTGAGGAAATTCTTGTCCCAGCGCACCGTGATGCCGTATTCGGTGACTCCGCCGAATCCGGCCATCAAGCGCTCATTGAGAGATTCATACAAATCCGTGATATCGCGGACCGGTTCAAATTCGACACGCTCTCCATCGGCGGCGACACCGCCGATGTGCGGCGGCAGCGGCTCTATCTTCAAGCCGTCGATGCCGACCACGGTATGCCCGTCGTTGATCAGGTGATGGGCGAGCGTGAAGCCGGCCGGGCCCATCCCGGCGACCAGCACGCGACGGCCGCTGGGTGCTTTCGGATAAGGCCGCCGCAGGTGCAACGGATTCCACCGCGTCAGCAGGCTGTAGATCTCGAAGCCCCACGGCAACTCGAGCACATCCTTGAGCGTGCGCGTCTCCGCCTGCGGAATGTCGACCGGCTGCTGTTTCTGGTAGATGCACGACTTCATGCAGTCGTTGCAGATACGATGCCCGGTTGCCGCCACCATCGGATTATCGACCGCGATGATGGCCAGCGCCCCCAGCGCATGGCCCCCGGTCTTGACCTTGTGGAACTCGGAGATCTTCTCCTCGAGCGGACAACCGGCCAGCTTCACGCCGAAGATGTTTTTCTTGAACGCGGCAACGCCGCCGTCGGCGGGCGGTTTTTCCCTGAGCCCGTGGGAGCAGGAATCCTTACCCTGTTCGTGACACCAGATACAGTAATTGGCATGATCGAGCGCGCCGGTCAGATCGGTCCCGGCATCGGTCAGCACAAACCCCTCACGGCGGCGCAGCGCATGGCCAGCGCCGAGACGATAGGCGCTGATCCCATCGAGGCTGACGGTAGACAACGGAACGAGATGTTCGAAATCAAGCTTGGCCGGCAACTTGAACAGGATGCCGCTGTGGTGGCGCTCGCGTCCGGATTCGGTTTGCACTGCCCAGGCCGCGTAACGCACTGCGAGTTGCAATTTATCGGCATGGGCGGTCTCATCCGCCAGCCATTTGCTAACCTGCCGCGCGTAGGCAAGTTCGCTGAAAGGTGCCCCGATGTATGCCTTCAACTCGGCTTCGAGTGCCGGGCCGTCGATGGTTGCAGCTTCTTCCGGTTTTACTTTTGACATCGCCCGGCGCTGCACGAACAGGCGCTTGCAACTGTACAGCGGCGCCAGTTCATGATGGCGTTCGGCCAATGCGCGCACCTGGGTTTCGATGCCGAACAGGCTTGCCAGAAAATCCTCGAGATGGGGTGCCAGCGCGATCAGCAGTTCCGATTGTGCCTTGCCGGAAAGGCCGGTTGCGGATAACCGGGCGGCTTCAAGCAGTGCGCACAACGCGGCATCGCTGGCACCCAGAGAGTCGAGGAATGCGGCATCGAGACGGATGAGTCCGTCCCGCTCATAAAGATCGCTGAACGAGAATCCATAACCCAGACTAAGGTTCTGGTGATGTGCAGAGTCACTTTGATCGGTCAACATTGTTGGTAGGTCCCCCAAGTTTCCAGTGTGTTGTCGTGTGTCACCCCGTGCAGCCTGTTGTCACTTTAAAGGTGTCCGGGCATTTCACCAGTAGGCGTACTCATAAGTCAACCCGAGTATCACATTCAGGTCGGAATTTTTCTTGCCCGCCTCGGGATATCTGTTGTAGCGGTAATCGACCTCGAAATTGGCGGAGATGTTATCGATGAGCGGGATGCGCAGACCTTGTTCCGTGCGCAGAATTACGGATTTGACGCCAACACCGTAATATCCTTCCTGGCGATGGAACAACTTGAGCCGCTTCGGCATGGCTTCCCAATCGAGTCCCACCGCCCAGCGTCCCGCCGCGTTACGCTTGTCATCGCCGACCATCACGTCCTCGTTGAAGAAGGAAACACCCGCCTCGGCGAAAAGACTGATCTGCCTGGAGTCGAAGAACTGGTACCCCATGCCGAGACCCTCGGTGTTGCGGAGATTGAGGTTGGCAAATTCGTCCTGCTCGGTGAGGGACTGGGCGTAGGAGTAAATCTTGTCCCGGGCAAAAAAGTCGTACTTCAGGCTCGCCGATGAATTGCGGGCGATCACCACCCTGTTGGCCTCGCCATAATTGTATTTTCCATCGACGGTGAAGCGGTGCTTCCGCGTCCTTACCTGGAACCGGGTTGCGACATTCAGTGCCCTGGTGTCGGTATTGCCTCGGTTGAGGGTGCCGCCGAGATTGAAGACCCCGGAGTAGGTTGACGGATTGACCGACAGCAGTTGATTCAAAGGAGTCGGGATCGATTTGCCGAAGAGCGGGCTCTCGACCTGGACCTGCCCGCTCTCCGGGCAGCTGATTTTGCCGACGAGAAATTCGCTGCCCTTGAAACCGGCCGGCAGGCTGCGGTCGGAGATGATGCAATCGACCTCATCCCATGGGATGACGAGCTTCTCCCCCGCATAGGCTGTCCTGAATGTGAGCAGCTCTTTTTCCATCCTGACGATTTCACCGGTGAGCCGGTCGCCGTTTCTCATCCGGATTTCGTCGGCTGCGGCGGAATATGGCAAAAGTACAAGCAGCAACATCCCGAAACAGCCCGGCAGGGTGGATACGGCATGCCCGCGCGGATGCTTGACTTCATGGGATATCGTGGGCAACGATTCGCCCATCCTGCTCTTCTTGTTTGATACGCCCGCAGCCGGCAATTTCATAAACACAGGAACGCAAAATTCGGGCGTGATCACCAGGGAATCTCCTGGCCGTCATAGCCAAAGAATTTTCCTGAATCATCTATCGTGAGTCTGCTGATCACTTGTCGGATACCCGATACGCTTTGCTCTGCGGAAATCAATGCGTTCGGCCCGCCCATATCGGTCTTGACCCAACCCGGATGGATTACCGCCGCAGTGATACCGAGCGGCTTCAGGTCGATGGCAAGACTCTTCACCACCATGTTCACCGCCGCTTTGCTGGAGCGATAAAGATAGCTGCCGCCGCTGCCGTTGTCCGCGATGCTGCCCATTTTGCTGGTGATGGTCACGACGGTCTTTTGCCTGCTGCGCGCGATCTGCGTGGCAAATGTCTCGGTCATCTTGAGCGGCGCCATGGTATTTATACGGAATGCCAACAACCATTCGGCATAATCGGTATGACCGAAACCACTTTTATCGGAATCGGGATAGATGCCGGCGCTGTTGATGAGCAAGTCTATCGATTCATCGGCCAGCAACTGCGCCAGGCGCTCGATCTCCACATGATCGGCGACATCCAGCGCATGCACTGTTATCCGTTCAGGATATTGCGCTGCCAGACTGTTGAGCGCATCCGCCTTTTCGGGAAGGCGGCAGCACGCCTGAATACGCCAGCCGTCTGCGGCATACTGCCGGCAAAACTCCAGTCCGATGCCGCGGCTGGCTCCGGTGATCAATGTTGTTTTCATTGTTGTCCTCTTTGCGGGGTGGGCACGGCGCACCCACGCAAATGCCGAGCTTCGTTACGTAACAAAGGGCAATGAACTGACTGCCCCGCTGATCTGCATTTTCTTCCCAAGCATACCTCAAGCGAAGTTTTGCCCCACATGATTTTGTACAGCCCGAGTTTAACTCCATACCATTGTACTGCGATACTTTGCCATGCTTCCACACTGAAGCAATTTGAAGCCCTATTAAAGCGCTGTTGCATTCACAACCCGAAAATACGATATGGCAATAATAAATTTTCATTCGTCACTCCGCACACAGTCGGATCCATGCCGCTCCGTTATGGTCCGAATTCGTTGCAATGACGGGCGGGATGCAAGCATTGTTGACAGGCAGTTCATAAAAAACTACATTCTCTTCCAGTCCTGAATAAACACCCCCGCACTCAACCACAAACACCATCCGGGAGAACACATGTCCAACATCGAATCCATATTGAATGAACGGCGCGTTTTCGAGCCATCCGCCCAATTCGTGAAACAGGCCAATGTGTCCGGCATGGCTGGCTATAAGGCCTTGTGCGCTGCGGCAGCACTGGATTACACGGGCTTCTGGGCAAAGCTGGCGCAAGAGACTCTGCTCTGGAAGAAGCCCTTCACCAAATCGCTTGATGAGAGCAATGCACCGTTCTTCAAATGGTTCGAGGACGGCGAGTTGAACGTCTCTTACAACTGTCTCGACAAACATCTTGCCTCCCAGCCTGAAAAAACCGCGATCATTTTTGAAGCCGACGACGGGAAAGTCAGCAAAGTCACTTATCGCGAATTGCATGGGCGCGTCTGCCAGTTCGCCAACGGCCTGAAATCGCGCGGTATAAAGAAGGGCGACCGCGTCGTCATTTATATGCCGATGAGCATTGAAGCGGTGGTCGCGATGCAAGCCTGCGCCCGTATTGGTGCGATCCATTCGGTGGTGTTCGGCGGTTTCTCCGCCAGGAGCCTGCATGA
Organism: Gallionella sp.; assembly: GCA_041741275.1. Lineage (GTDB taxonomy): Bacteria > Pseudomonadota > Gammaproteobacteria > Burkholderiales > Gallionellaceae > Gallionella. The sequence continues at coordinate 3,723 of JBGSKJ010000067.1, read as the reverse complement.
GCGCATCACCGATGCGAAAGCTTGCGCGGTGATTACCGCTGATGCCCAGATGCGCGGCGGCAAGACGATGCCGTTGAAATCCATAGTTGACGAAGCGATTTCTTTGGGCGGTTGCGAATCGGTGCATAGTGTCATTGTTTATCGCCGTGCCGGTAGCAATGTTGAATGGAACGGCGATCTGGACATCTGGTGGCACGACCTGTTCAATTCCCAGTCGACCCACTGCGAACCCGAGTGGGTCGGCTCCGAACATCCGCTGTTCATCCTCTATACCTCCGGTTCCACCGGCAGACCCAAGGGCGTGCAGCATTCCAGCGGCGGCTATCTGCTCGGCGCGATGCTGTCGATGCAGTGGGTGTTCGACTACAAGGCCAGCGATGTTTTCTGGTGTACTGCCGACGTGGGCTGGGTCACCGGCCACACTTATGTGGCTTACGGCCCGCTGGCGATGGGCGCGACGCAAGTGGTGTTCGAGGGCATACCGACTTACCCGGATGCCGGGCGGTTCTGGAAGATGGTCCAGGATCACAAGGTCACCACTTTTTACACCGCGCCCACGGCCATCCGCTCGCTGATCAAGCTTGGCGGCGAATTGCCCAAACAATATGACCTTTCTTCGCTGCGTCTGCTCGGCACGGTCGGCGAGCCGATCAACCCGGAGGCGTGGATGTGGTACTACAACACCGTCGGACAGGCGCGCTGCCCGATCGTGGATACTTGGTGGCAGACCGAAACCGGCTGTCACATGAACGCCCCGTTGCCCGGCGCAATGCCGATCAAGCCGGGTTCCTGCACCCTGCCGCTGCCCGGCATCATGGCCACCATCGTCAACGAAGCGGGCGATGAAGTGCACGACAAGCATGGTGGTTTTCTTGTCATCAAGCGCCCGTTTCCATCGCAGATCCGCACCATCTGGGGCGACCCCGAGCGCTACAGGAAAGGCTACTTTCCCGAAGAGATGCGCGGCTACTACCTGGCGGGCGATTCAGCACACCGCGATGAAGACGGCTATTTCTGGATCATGGGACGCATCGACGATGTGCTGAAAGTATCCGGCCACCGGCTCGGCACCATGGAGATCGAATCGGCTCTTGTCTCCAATCCACTGGTGGCCGAAGCTGCCGTGGTCGGCAAGCCGCATGAAATCAAGGGTGAAGCTATCGTTGCCTATGTCGTGCTCAAGGGTTCGCGCCCGGCTGATGCGGCAAAGGCCAAGGTGATCGCCGAGGACCTGCGTAACTGGGTAAGCAAGACCATCGGTCCGATTGCAAAACCTGATGAGATTCGCTTCGGCGACAATCTGCCCAAGACCCGTTCCGGAAAGATCATGCGCCGTTTGCTGCGTGCTATCGCCAATGGCGATGAGATCACACAGGATATTTCGACACTGGAGAACCCGGCGATACTGGAACAGTTGAAAGAGGCGGTACTCTGATTTCCAGCCACCAGGGCAAACTGCAACACAAAGCGGCCGGGTTTGATTGCGATGCAACCCGCAAGCAGAAAAGTCTCCGCGGCAACACTCCTGCAAGGCGTGTTGCCGGGGCCGGCTGACAGGAGAGCCGCCAACATTATCCGCTCCCCCTGCCCAGGTATATAGTCTTCCCCGCCCCCTGCCTTCCATCCCTCATTGCTCTCCTTTTGTCTTCTGCATGCTGTTTTAGATTGACCTGAGCGCAACTGTTGGACTACTATCAAACCAGTATTCACTTCAGGAAGGGTACCCGTGTCATTGATTCGACTGATTTTTACCGCCCTGCTCGCGGTTGGCACGCTCAGCTTGCCGAGTTTCGCTCAGGCAGCCGAAGAACTTTTGATGGAACCACCAGCCATTCGACTTGGCGTGCAGGCAACACCCGCCAAGTCGCTTGTGATGGCCGGACAGCCGGAAGAAATGCTCCCACTCAACTCGCCTGAGGTTGACTCCGACGAGCCAGGATTTCTTCCCTCGGCACGCAACATCAAGATCGAGCTTCTGCCCGTAGCCAGGGTACTTCAAGCATCTTCGATTTCCGGGCCGGCAGCGCAAGACCTGTGGTCGCGCATACGCAATGGTTTCGCAATGGGAAATCTGGATTCCAAGCTGGTCTCCAAGCACGAGCAATGGTATGCCAAACATCCCGATTATGTAGATCGGATGACTGAACGGGCGCGCCGCTATCTTTATTACATCACCGAAGAAGTGGAACGCCGCGGCATGCCGGCCGAGATCGCGCTGCTGCCGATGGTCGAAAGCGCCTTCAATCCCGGCGCATATTCAGTCAGCCGTGCTTCCGGCATCTGGCAATTCATCCCGTCCACCGGGAAAATATTCGGCATGCAACAAAACTGGTGGTACGACGGCCGACGCGATGTCATCACCGCCACCAACGGCGCGCTTGACTACCTGCAAAAACTGCACGACATGTTCGGTGACTGGGATCTGGCTTTGGCTGCGTACAATTGCGGCGAAGGTGCAGTGCAACGCGCACAGGCACACAACCGCAAGCGCGGCCTGCCGGTCAATTACGCGAGCCTGAAATTGCTGAAGGAAACGCGCAATTACGTGCCAAAACTGATGGCTATCAAGAACATCATTGCCAACCCCGCCAAGTTTGCGCTGGCACTGCCTGAAATCCCCGACGAACCCTACTTTGTCGCTGTGGCCACCACCAATCACATCGACGTAAAACTGGCCGCGCAACTGGCCGGCATCCCGGAAGAAGAGTTCATCGCACTCAATCCGGCGCACAACCGTCCGGTGATCCTGCAGGACAATTCCGATCTGATTTTGCTTCCGATAGACAAGATGGAAACGTTCCGCGCCAATCTGGAGAGCTATGACAAACCACTGGTCAGTTGGCAGTCTTACCAGCCAAAGAAAGGCGAGCGTCTCGACAAACTTGCCCCGCGCTTCGGCCTGTCGGTGGAAAATCTCAAACTGGTGAATGGCATTTCCAACCGGGGCAATATCAGCACCGGACAAACCCTGCTGGTGCCGATCAATGGCGCGGAAGCCGGGACCGAATTCGAAGTATTCAACATGCACCTGGCCGATGACCATGGACGCGCTACCCGGCACAAAGTGCGCAGGGGAGAAACGTTGTCACACATAGCACGCCGTTATCATGTCAGCGTTGCGAGACTGAAACAATGGAACGGGCCATTAAAGGTAATCAGGGTCGGCCAAGTCATCGCTGTCGCGCAGACCGCTTCCCGCAAAACCTATAGCAGCATGAACAACCGCACGAATGTCTTCTGACCGAAAGAAAATATCCCCTGATCGCTCGAACAAGACGGCGCAATACCAGAACAGCACTCCGGCGGAAAGCTGACCGGAACCGGCGCTACGGTCCGTTGTTGCAGGCTTAAACCACTCCGTCGCTTCAGTCAGAACAGGTTTCCCCTCCATTCCAGAAGCAATGCACACGATGGGTCGCCGAATGGGCCGTGGCCGACGGATAAACTGCGCGGCATCGTTCTGTGGCATGTGAACAGCGGTGCGCGAGCCGAAAAACTTATGTCCGGGCACCAGGAAGGCAGGTCACCCTCCAGCGGGTGCCCGGACATAACCAGCCACTTGGCTGTCGCCTTTTGACAGCCTAGTGGAATGGCTAGTACCATGTAACAATTATAATTTCGGATAAAGACGCGTCAGCTTGGTCCGCGCATCCGAAGTTGTAAATTGCCAGTTAATCTTTTTCAAGCTGTTGTTTCGGTCTTGCTCCCATGCAACCACTTCGG
>JBGSKJ010000066.1:0-30009 GCA_041741275.1 Gallionella sp. | reverse complement strand
CTTCGCTGGCGGTCGCCTTGCTGGCGGGCGCGCGGGTGTTCAGCCTGATGAAGCGCGGCCTGGGTGCGGAAGAATGGGTGCGGCGCGGTTTGGGGGTTGCCGTGCTGGCCGGCGTCGTGGTCATCGCGCTGGGTTGGGACACGCGCTTTCTCTCACAATTTTCATTCCTGAGCACGGCAAACACCGAGCAGCGATTGATCGCGCGATTGGCCGAAAAACCCAAAGACTCCGACTCTGAGCATGCACGAATGGCGCCACCTTTCACCGGCGCGACGCAGTGGCTCAACTCACCGCCGCTGAACATCGAGATGTTGCGCGGCAAGGTGGTGTTGGTCGATTTCTGGACCTATTCCTGCATCAACTGTCTGCGTACCCTGCCTTACCTGAAAGCCTGGGATGAAAAATACCGCAGCCAGGGTCTGGTCATCATCGGCGTGCACGCGCCGGAGTTCGCTTTTGAAAAAGACCGGGGCAATGTCGAGAAGGCGATCCGCGATCTGGGTATCACTTACCCGGTGGCGATGGATAACCAGTTTGCGATCTGGAATGCATACAAAAATGAGTACTGGCCGGCGCATTATCTGATCGACGCGGAGGGCCGCATTCGTGACCAGCATTTCGGTGAGGGCAAATACCAGGAGACCGAGCAGATGATCCGGGCGCTGCTCAAAGAGGCGCATCAGGGGCAGCTTGAGATGGGCGATGAACTGGTGCAGGTGGCGGGGTCGGGTGCAACAGCGGCTGCTTCGGCAATGGAGCGCTCGCCGGAAACCTATCTGGGATATGCGCGCCAGAAGAATCTGGCCTCACCCGAAACGATCAGGCAGGATGTTGTGGCACAGTTCAGCGCTCCGCGCGCGCTCGGCCTGAATCAGTGGGCATTGAGCGGCAAGTGGCTGGTGTCCGTCGAATCCTCGGCATTGCATGCACCGGGCGGCGCGATCAGTTACCGCTTTCACGGCCGCGACCTGCATCTGGTATTGGGTGCGCGCAGCGGCAAGCCGGTGCGTTTCAAGGTGACCCTGGATGGTGCCGCGCCCGGCGCGGATCACGGCGCGGATACCGATGCGCAGGGCGATGGCGTGATACGCGAACAGCGCCTGTATCAACTGGTCAGGCAGGATGGCAGGATAGGCGATCGCACCTTCCGCATTGAATTTTTTGATGCCGGCGCAGAGGCGTTCGCCTTTACCTTCGGTTAAACACAAGGAGTGATCATCATGATATCAAGCAAGTTTACCCGGGGTTGTCTGCTGACCGGCGCTGCAATCCTGATGCTCTGGTCGGGCATGGTATCCAGTGTCGCGGCTGCACCGGTCAAGCAAGCGCCAGTCTTGGAAACAGCGATATTCGCCGGAGGCTGTTTCTGGGGTGTGGATGCGGTGTTCAAGCACGTCAAGGGTGTGTCGAATGTGGTATCCGGTTATGCCGGCGGCAGTGCGGCGACCGCGCATTATGAGCAGGTAAGCGATGGCGATACCGGACATGCGGAAGCGGTTCGCGTCAGCTTCGATCCGGCACTGGTTTCCTATCAACAATTGCTGGAGGTGTTCTTCAGCGTGGCGCACGACCCCACGCAGTTCAATCGCCAGGGTCCGGATGTAGGCAGCCAGTATCGCTCGGCGATCTTTTATACCGGCGCCGGGCAGCAGCAAGTTGCGCAACGTCATATTCAGCAACTCACCGCAGCGCGGACTTTTTCTGCCGCGATCGTCACTCGAATTGTGCCGTTACAGCAGTTCTATCCGGCCGAGGAGCATCACCAGAACTATCTGGCGCTGCATCCAAATCAGCCGTATATCGTGATGCACGACCTGCCAAAGCTGGCGCAATTGCGCAATCGATTCCCCGCGTTATACCGGTGAAATCGATCCGTGATGGCAGTCAGTCCGGCGTGAATGGATGATTTCGCTTTCAGCTTCACCGATACCATTTCACCCGCCACGGGGGTAAACTCGGCATAAGCGGCAACATTGTGTAATATCTGCCCGAAATGGCCAACTTCAAGCGCAAATCCATGCAGCTTTTCATACTTCCGGCGAGTCTGGTGCTGGGAGTTGCACTCATTTCCCCCTTTAGGTTGCTGGCAGAAGAGCTGCCTGTCAAACCGGAACCGCAAACCCTGCCCGTACTACAACCCGAATCCGTACCACAACCCGCATCCGAACCTGCACCCGAACCTGCACCCGAACCTGTACCCTTTGATGCTATCGATATTCCGCGCGATTATTTATCCGCAAAGTTTGTCAATTTGGCCAGCAATATCGATCGCTACTTTGGGGATGATCGCAATTACCAGGAAAGCAATTCAAGCGTATTTCAGCTGGACCTTACCAAGGGGGCTGGTTATGGCAGCAACCGCAAGACCGAGCTATCCGTGCGGGTCAATTTGCGTCTGCCCAATACGGAGGATCGGCTGCATCTGCTGCTGGAAACGGATCCCGAGAAAAATTTAACCACCGAGAAGACGCCCGTTCAGCCGGTAATTGGCAACAAGGTCGTTGCGCCCAAGAGTCTTGCCCTGGCTGCGCGTTATGTGAAGGCGGAGATAGAGCGTTGGCATTTCAGCACCGATGTGGGGATTCAATTTCACGGCCTGGCCGCAATGCCGAATCCTTTTACCCGCGCAAGAGCCAGCTATGCCCTGCCGCTTGACCAGTGGCGGTTGAAAGCGGCGCAGTCGGTGTTCTGGTTCAACAGCATAGGCCTGGGTGAAACCACCCAGCTTGATCTGGAGCGTATTTTGAGCGAACCGGTGTTGTTTCGTGCCAGCAGCAATGCCACGTGGCTTTACGAAAAAAAGAACTTCGACTTGCGCCAGGACCTGTCGATTTATCACACCCTGAATGAGCGTACTGCCTTGCTGTATCAGGCGAGCGCGATCGGCGTCAGTAATCCGCAGGTGCAAGTGACGGATTATGCCTTCATCATGGTTTACCGTTACCGGTTGCACCGCGACTGGATGTTCTTTGAGATAAGCCCGCAAATGCATTTCCCCAAGGAAAGGAATTTTCAATCCAGCCCGTTGCTCAACCTGCGTCTGGAGATGTTGTTTGACGAATCGAGATGACACCGGATAAAGCGCAACCGAAGAACTGAACAGGCTGGCGTGCAGATCAACTTCAGCGCAGATGGAATATTGCGCTCGACTGTGTAACTTCATGTAACTTTTTTTCAAGCACGATCGAATATGCTTGTGCGTGGAGGGAAGAAACTTGAATCCACGTATTATTGATACCGCGTTTATTGTTTTGATTCAAGGAAGCGAAGGTTTCACGATCCATCAACCAACCAAAGGAGTTTTAATCATGCAAAACCATCAAATCTTGTCGGCAGCGATCGGCGGCTTGCTCGCGCTTGGCCTGGCCGGCAATGCTAGCGCGGCGGACAAAAAAGTCGAAATGGAAAAATGTTATGGCATCGCCAAGGCCGGCATGAACGACTGCGGCAGCAAAATGGCCGGGCATTCCTGCGCCGGTCAAGCTTCAAAGAACAGCGACCCGAATGATTTTGTTGCCGTGCCCAAGGGCACTTGCGACAAGATCGCCAATGGCAGCCCTGCGGCCGGCAGCGGCATGATGAAGAAAAGCATGTAGCAAAAATGCCCGCAACCGATACATTGCCGTGCACTGCCGGTATTGGCTTGCGGGCACCCCATTACCGCGAGGTGTTGGAAAAACTGCCCAGGCTCGGCTGGGTAGAAGTGCATAGCGAGAATTTTTTCGGCGGTGGCGCATCCCTGCACACCCTGCTAAGGGTGCGCGAACATTATCCCGTCAGCCTGCATGGCGTTGGCATGGGCCTGGCATCTGCAGGACCGCTATCGCCTGAGCATCTGTCGGCTTTGCGTCGGCTGTGCGATGCGGTTCAGCCCGCCGCTGTGTCGGAACATCTGTGCTGGAACTCTGCTCCGGACATGGCGAATACACAATCCATGTTCATCAATGACTTGTTGCCATTTCCCTATACCCCGGCAGCATTGTCCAATGTTGCTATCCATGTAGAGCAAGTCCAGGAAAAACTTGGCCGCCGCTTGCTGGTGGAAAATCTTTCCAGTTATTTGTCGTTCCCGCACAGTGAAATGAGCGAGGGCGAATTCCTCGCCGAATTATCCGGACGCACCGGTTGCGGCATCCTGTTCGATATCAACAACCTGTATGTGAACGCGGTCAATCTGGGCGTGGATGCCGGGGCTTTCATCAGGACCATGCCGGCTGAAGCAGTGGCCGAATACCACCTGGCCGGATACAGCGAGCGGGCCGGGTGCCACGAGGGAGAAAGGTGTCTGGTGGATACCCACAGCAATCCGGTCTATCCCGCGGTTTGGGAATTATATGAAGTCGCGCTGCAACACATCGGGCCGCGCCCCACGCTGATCGAATGGGATAGCGACATCCCGTCGCTGCCGGTTCTGCTGGGTGAGGCGGCACAGGCGCAGCAACGTATGGAGAACTGCTGTGCATGCGTTGAGTGACGAGCTGTCTGATTTCGCCCGCGCCATCGTTTTGGGCCGTGAACTGCCGCACGGGAGTCTTGTCGCCGGCCCGAATTACTCTGTCGCAACCGCTATCGGGGTTTACCGCAACAATTATCGCGGCAATCTGCATGACGCGCTGGCGGGAGCCTATCCGGTCGTGGAGCAACTCGTCGGCAGGGAGTTTTTCCGTCGTTTGACCCGGGAATTCATTGAGCGGCAACCTTCGCACAGCGGGAATCTGCATCACTACGGTGCGGAGATGGCGGCATTCATTGCGGCCTTCGAAGCCGCGCAGGAACTGGCCTACCTGGCGGATGTCGCGGCGCTGGAATGGGCCTGCCACTGCGCCTATTTCGCGGACGATGCCGCCACGCTGGACATCGCCAAGCTGGCGCAGATCCTTCCGGAACAATACCCCGGCCTGGTCCTGATCACTCATCCGGCATGTCATGTGCTGCGCTCGCGCTATCCGGTTGCCGCCATCTGGCATGCACATCAACCCGGCGCGCCCGGCGATTTTCATATCGATCTTGATAGCGGCGCATGTTGTGTACTGATTATCCGCCAGGATGATGCGGTGCAGGTCAGCGAGCTGAATGAAGCCGATGCCGGGTGGTTGTCGAATATCCGGGATGGAAGCACGCTCGGTGCTGCGACTGCCGCCACGCTGGAGAGATATCCGGACTTTGACCTGCAAGCAGGTCTGGCGAACCTGGTGTTGCGCGGTGTCTTTGCCGGCTTTGATGCGAGGAAGTTACGATGAACCCGTTGTTGCGCATAATCCGGTATTACTACTCCGCTGCACATCTGCCGGAATTCCTGGCTCCGGCGTTTGATCTGGGACTGAGGTTGTTCCTGGCAAATGTGTTCTTCAAGTCGGGATTGACCAAGATAAAAACCTGGGACAGCACGCTGTACCTGTTCAGCGATGTCTATCAGGTGCCGCTGCTCAATCCCGAAGTGGCTGCATGGTTGGCCACCGGTGCCGAACTGGGGTTGCCGGTGCTGCTGGTGCTGGGATTGTTCGGGCGTTTTGCCGCGGCAGGCCTGTTCATACTCAACGGGGTCGCGGTCATCTCCTATTATTCCGAATTGAGCGAGGCCGGCCTCAACCAGCACTTGTATTGGGGGATGTTGCTTGCGGTGTTGCTGGTGCTAAGCCGTGGCGCATGGTCTGTGGATTTCCGGCTGGAAAGGCGATTGCAGAAACCAGCCTGAAGTCTCAGCCAAGTTGCTGTCCATGCTCGCGGGTGGCATGGAATTGCACTTTCGGCCAGCGTTCCATCGCGAGGCGCAGGTTCACACCGGTATCTGCAAGGTAGGCATAGTTGCCGTCCACGTCCTTGGCCAAACGAGCCTGATTGGCTTTCACGAATTCATTGAGATGATTCTTGTCGGCACAGGTCACCCAGCGCGCGGTGTGGATTCCGGCGCGTTCGAACACCGCATCCACACCGTACTCGGATTTCAGGCGGTGCTCGACCACTTCGAATTGCAATTGACCCACCGCGCCGATCAGCGGAGTGTTGTCCACCAGCGGCGAGAACACCTGCACCGCGCCTTCTTCGCCGAGTTGGCGTAATCCCTTCTCAAGTTGCTTGGCCTTCATCGGGTCGCGCAGCCGCGCGCGGCTGAACAGCTCGGGGGCGAAGTAGGGGATACCCTTGAAGGTGAGCGCCTCGCCTTCGGTAAGCACATCGCCGATCTGCAACTGGCCGTGATTGTGCACGCCGATGATGTCGCCGGCGTAAGCCTCGTCCATGCGCGTGCGCTCGTTGGCCATGAAGGTCACCGCGTTGGCCAGCTTCATTTCCTTGCCGGTGCGGCGATGTTTGACCTTCATGCCCGAGGTATAGCGGCCGGAGCACACGCGCAGAAAAGCGATGCGGTCGCGGTGGTTCGGGTCCATGTTGGCCTGGATCTTGAACACGAAACCGGTGAAGGCGGACTCGGTCGGTTGCACGATGCGCACATCGGTGGCGCGCGGCAACGGGGAGGGCGCCCAGTCCACCAGTGCGCGCAGCACTTCGCGCACGCCGAAGTTGTTGATACCTGAGCCGAAGAACACCGGCGATTGCTGTCCGCTGAGGAATTCCTGCAGATCGAACGATGCGCCCGCGCCCAAGACCAGCTCGGTCTCGTCGCGCATGGTCTGCATCTCGCCAGGGCATTTTTGCGCGAGTTGGTCGATCTGCGCGCCTTTTAGCACTTCGACTTCCTGCCCGGCCTTGGCTTCGCCCGGCAAAAAGCGCAACACCTCGTCGTTCAGCAGGTGATACACGCCCTGAAAGCGTTTGCCCATGCCGATCGGCCAGGTCACCGGGGCGCACTTGATCTTCAGCACCGACTCGATCTCGTCCAGCACTTCCAGCGGGTCGCGCACTTCGCGATCCATCTTGTTGATGAACGTGATGATGGGCGTGTTGCGCAGGCGGCACACTTCCAGCAACTTGATGGTCTGCGCTTCAACGCCCTTGGCCGCATCCACCACCATCACCGCCGCGTCCACCGCGGTCAGCACGCGATAGGTATCCTCGGAAAAATCCTGGTGGCCGGGCGTGTCGAGCAGGTTGATCACGCAATCGTCATAGGTGAACTGCATCACCGAGCTGGCCACCGAGATGCCGCGCTGCTTCTCGATCTCCAGCCAGTCGGAGGTCGCGTGGCGTCCGCTCTTGCGCGCCTTCACCGTGCCCGCCATCTGGATCGCGCCGCCGAACAGCAGCAGTTTCTCGGTGAGCGTGGTCTTGCCCGCATCCGGGTGGGAGATGATCGCGAAGGTGCGGCGGCGTCCGACTTCGCGAGCTATTACCTCAGCGCTGGCTGATGGGGTGCTGGTGCTTGTTTCTTCTACGGAACTACTCATTTGTCTGCTTTCTTTCGCGCAACTGTGCGCGCGGAAATTCTTTCGCGCAACCAACACGCGAAAATGGAAAAGGGCTGCATCTCTGCAGCCCCATTTATCCAATCGATCAGAAACACCCGATTGATTTTGCGTGCTACCGCACGCGAAATCGATCAACTAAAACTACCTAGTTGATTTTGCATGCTACCGCACGCGAAATATGGTGGCCCGGGGCGGAATCGAACCACCGACACAAGGATTTTCAATCCTCTGCTCTACCGACTGAGCTACCAGGCCAATCACTACAACTTTCCGGTTAACCAGGTAAATGCAGCCAACTCGGAAGCCGCGCATTATACCGATACAGCGCCAAATGACAAACCCCGCCGAAGCGGGGTTTGTATTTTTACAGAACCGTAGCGAGCGGTTCGAGTGCAAGGCGCACGGAGCACAACGACCGAGACATACCTTCTGGGGTAGGCGAGGAAGTGAGCACCGCGCAACACAGCAATCGAATCGCGCAGTAGGTTCGATTACATCATGCCTTCCATGCCGCCCATCCCGCCACCCATCCCGCCGCCCGCAGCCGGCTTGTCTTCCGGCAGTTCGGCCACCATGCATGCTGTGGTCAGCATCAAGCCGGCGATCGAGGCCGCATTTTGCAATGCGACGCGCGTCACCTTGGTCGGGTCGACCACGCCCATGGCGAGCATGTCGCCATATTCGCTGGTCGCTGCGTTGTAGCCGAAGCTGCCCTTGCCTTCCAGCACTTTGTTGACCACCACTGAGGGCTCGTCACCGGCGTTGGCCACGATGGCACGCAACGGAGATTCCATGGCGCGCAACACGATGGTGATGCCTGCGTCCTGGTCGTGGTTGTCGCCCTTGAGTTTGCCAACCGCAACCTTGGCACGCAGCAATGCCACGCCGCCGCCGGGAACGATGCCTTCTTCAACGGCCGCACGGGTAGCGTGCAAAGCGTCTTCCACGCGCGCTTTCTTCTCTTTCATTTCCACTTCGGTCGCCGCACCGACCTTGATCACTGCCACGCCGCCTGCCAGTTTGGCTTTGCGTTCCTGCAGTTTTTCCTTGTCGTAGTCGCTGGTGGACTCATCGGCCTGCTTGTTGATCTGGCCGATACGGCCCTTGATCGCATCTTCCTTGCCTGCACCGTCGATGATGATGGTGTTGTCCTTGCCCACTTCGATGCGCTTGGCCTGGCCCAATTCGGCGAGGGTAGCCTTCTCCAGGGACAGGCCGACTTCTTCGGCGATCACGGTGCCGCCGGTCAGGATCGCGATGTCTTCCAGCATCGCCTTGCGACGGTCGCCAAAGCCGGGTGCCTTGACGGCGACGGTCTTCAGGATGCCGCGGATGTTGTTCACCACCAGTGTCGCCAGTGCTTCACCGTCGACGTCCTCGGCGATGATCAGCAATGACCTGCCTGCCTTGGCGACTTGTTCCAGTACCGGGAGCAGGTCGCGGATGTTGGAAACCTTTTTATCGTGCAGCAGGATATAGGGATTTTCCATCAATGCCAGCTGGCGGTCCTGGTTGTTGATGAAGTAAGGTGACAGGTAGCCGCGGTCGAACTGCATGCCTTCCACGATGTCCAGTTCATCTTCCAGGCCTTGCCCGTCTTCAATCGTGATCACGCCTTCCTTGCCGACCTTTTCCATCGCGGCAGCGATTTTCTCGCCGATCACGGTGTCGGAGTTGGCGGAGATGCTGCCCACTTGCGCGATCTCCTTGCTGGTGGTGCAGGGCTTGGAAAGCTTCTTCAGTTCGGCAACGGCTGCGATGACCGCCTGGTCGATACCGCGTTTCAGATCCATCGGGTTCATGCCGGCGGCAACGAACTTCATGCCTTCCTGTACGATGGATTGCGCCAGCACGGTCGCGGTGGTGGTGCCGTCACCGGCCACATCGGAGGTTTTGGATGCGACTTCCTTGACCATCTGCGCGCCCATATTTTCGAACTTGTCCTTCAGCTCGATCTCTTTAGCAACAGATACGCCGTCTTTGGTGATAGTTGGTGCGCCATAGGAGCGATCCAGCACTACGTTACGACCCTTTGGGCCGAGTGTGACTTTGACCGCGTCGGCCAGAATGTTCACGCCGACCACCATCTTGTTGCGTGCCGCGTCGTGGAATTTTACGTCTTTAGCTGCCATGTTTTATTCTCCTTAAATTCAGTATTTACGTGCCAAAATCAAGCTTCGACTATGCCGATGATGTCGTCTTCGCGCATGGTCATGTATTCCTGGCCGTCCATTTTGAAGGCTTGCCCGGCATATTTGCCAAACAATACCCGGTCACCGACCTTGACACTCATGGCCTGCAATTTGCCGTCGTCGCCGACCTTGCCTTTGCCCACGGCGATGATCTCGCCCTGGTCCGGCTTTTCAGTGGCGGCATCCGGAATCACGATTCCGGATGCGGTCTTGCGTTCTTCTTCCATGCGTTTAACGATCACGCGATCGTTCAAAGGACGAATTTTCATACTGAGGTCTCCTAAAACAAGGGGTTAAAAAATGTGGAGGCGGAGTTTAGCACTCTATGCCAGCGAGTGCCAATAGTCGGGGCGAGTCCGCCCGATTTCAAGGGCAGGGCGGGATTATTTTTATTTCAAGTGGGAAGTGCGATCTTGTTATCAGTGCTGAACTGATAATCCTTGAATATATGCTCGGCGGTCAGGAGCTGATAAGTACCATCGGCGTTGCGGTGCGTAGTGTCCTTGAGGCGGTAGGTGTAATGCCCGCAAGTCCAGCAGTCATAGTTGCGCATGTGGGTGCACAGACAGGTCTTGTCCTTGACGGAGATCTTCTTGGCATCCGGGTGCAATGCCACTTCGCGGTTGTATGCATCGATGTAGGCACAGTGACCGTTGGCGTCGAGCAGATAACCGTATGCTTCGCAGTTGGGCCGGATGCCGGCACCGATCGCCGGGGAATCCTTCAACATGCGCATCGGATAACCGGTCGGGGAGATCATGTTGACCTCGATGTCCTGCTCGCTGGCCTTGAAGTATTCCTGCTGGACTTTTTCCGGTATGCCGCATTCCCTGGCAACGGTGAAGCGCGTCGCCACTTGCACCGCGGCGCAGCCCATTTCCAGGAAGCCGACTGCATCGCTGCCGGTAAAGACCCCACCCGCCGCGATCACCGGGATATCCAGTTGTTCGGTTTTCAAATGAGCGACGATCTCCGCCACGATGGTGTGCAGGTCATATTCCGCCCAATCCAATCCGAAGCCCAGGTGCCCGCCGGCCAATGGACCTTCCACCACGATGAAATCGGGCAGGCGATTGAGCCTGGAATTCTTGCGTATAAATAATTGCAGGGCGCGCAGCGAGGAGACGATGATGCCCAGCTTGGCATCGCGGAAGCGCGGGTTATCCTCCATCAATGCGAACGACCCGAGATGCAGTCCCGCGCTTAACGTGATGCCGTCGATTCCCGCATCAAGCGCGCCGCACAGGCGCACGCGCAAAGTTTCGCGCGGCGAATTCATGGTCAGTTTTTCCATGCAGTTGACGAAGATCATGCCGTCGCCGCGTTTGGCTTCCATGGTTTTGCCGACATGCAAGCGGGTCGATTCGGCTACCTGCGCCAGGTCGAATTGCACGATCGATTTGTCGGTTTCTTTGACGTTGAGTTTGTATTGTTTCTGTTTGTCGCTGACAAATTTCGTTTTGTCGAGTCGATCCGTGACGGTCGGCAACATCGCGTCGGAAATATGCCCGATACCGCCCAACCGCGCGGCTTCCCAAGCCAGTTCGCGGCTGGAAATATCCACGCCCATCCCGCCGATTATGATCGGCACCAGCTCGCGCTTGCCAAAGCGCAGGCGGAAATCATCAACACGTTTCATTGCTACCGTCCTCCGACCGTCCCATGTTTAAAATAGGACAGAAATAAACACTGCACACCTGCATTGCGGAGCGAAGGATGCCACAAATGGGGTGATACGGAAAGCAAAGCCAGTTTTTCGGCATGGACATAAATTGCATAACTACTTGCCCAGCAAGTCGCGCAGCGCGTCCGCCAGATTGGCGAAGGTGAAAGTGAAGCGATGCTGCGACTCCATCTTTTTTGGCAATACTTTTTGTCCATCCAGCAACAGACAGGCGCGTTCACCCAGAACTGTTTCCAACAGAAATTCCGGCACAACGAATGCGGCGGGGCGGTGCAGCGCCGCCGCAAGAGCCGCAGTGAATTCCGCATTGGTGACCGGTTGTGGAGCGGTCATATTGTATGGTCCGGCGGCTTGGGCATTGCGCAACAAGCCGAGCAACATCGCCGCATAATCATCAATATGTATCCAGCTCATCCACTGTTTTCCATCACCCAGACGCGCGCCCAGGCCAAGCTTGAACGGCAGCAGCATGCGTCCCGGCAGCCCGCCGTCTTTGCTCAATATCAAACCGGTGCGCAGCAGGCACACCCTCACGCCATACTTTTCCGCGCCGCGTGCCGCGTCTTCCCATGCCTTGCATAACCGGGCGGGGAAATCTTCGCCCGCCGCAGCCGATTCATCCAGCCCGGTATCGCCGCGATCGCCGTAGTAACCCACCGCCGAGCCGCTCAACAATACGCCGGGTTTGTGCCGCGCGGCGGCGATGCGCCGCACCAGATTCCCTGTCAAGGATACCCGGCTATCCCAAAGAACTTGCTTGCGCTGCGCCGACCAACGCGCATCGACTATCGGTTCGCCGGCCAGATTGATGACCGCATCGAAAGTCTGCTCCGCTTGCCACTCGCCCAGCGCCGTCATCGCTTGAACGGCGCTGCCGCACTTGGCGGCGACCGTTTCCGGGTGACGGCTCAGCACGGTGAGCTGATGACCTTCCGCCAGCAGCGCCTTGCAAAGATGACGCCCGATCAACCCCGTACCGCCAGTGATCAAGATGCGCATGGCAACCTCCCGCGAATGGATTCGACGCGTATATCTTACGCCACGGCAGGCGGCAAACTCCGTTATGATTCCGCGCATGACGGCCAATACCAACCCCGAACTGCTTGCCCGCAGCCTGTCCGCGGTATGGCACCCGTGCTCGCAGATGAAGCATTACGAGGCTTTCCCGCTGGTGCCGATCGCGCGCGGCGGGGGGGTGTGGCTGTATGACTTCGACGGCAAGCGTTATCTGGACGCGGTCAGTTCCTGGTGGGTAAACCTGTTCGGGCATTGCAATCCGCGCATCAATGCCGCATTGCGCGACCAGCTGGAAACGCTGGAACACGTGATGCTGGCGGGATTCACTCATGAGCCGGTGGTGCAGCTTTCGGAGCGATTGCGCGACCTGGCACCGGTTGGCCTGGGGCATTGCTTCTATGCTTCCGACGGCGCATCGGCCACCGAGATCGCACTCAAGATGAGCGCGCATTACTGGCGCAACAGCGGCAAGCCGGACAAGACGCAATTCATCAGTCTGGAAAACAGCTATCACGGCGAGACGCTGGGCGCTCTGTCGGTGACGGATGTCGCGCTGTTTCGCAGCGCTTACGGTGCGCTGATCAGGCAACAGGCCACGGTGCCGAGCCCGGACTGGCGCAAAGCCGCTGCCGGGGAAACTGCCGAGGCTTACGCGCTGCGCTGCGCCGGGGCGCTGGAGCGACATTTGCAACAGCATCACGAACGGCTGGCCGCTTTCATCATCGAGCCGCTGGTGCAGGGCGCGGCGGGCATGGCGATGTACCACGCTGTCTATTTGCAGCGGGCGCGGCAACTGTGTGACGAATACGGTGTGCATCTGATCGCCGACGAGATCGCCGTGGGTATGGGACGAACGGGAACGATGTTCGCCTGTGAGCGGGGTGGCATCTCTCCCGATTTTCTGCTGCTCTCCAAAGGCATCACCGGCGGTTATCTGCCATTGTCCGTGGTGATGACGCGCGACGCGATCTACCAGTCGTTTTATTCCGACGAGACGGCGCGCGGATTCCTGCATTCGCATTCTTATACCGGCAATCCCCTTGCATGCAGAGCAGCGCTCGCCACGCTGGATATTTTTGCGCAGGATGGGGTGCTGGCTGCGAACCTGGAAAAAGCAGCGTACCTGAATCAGGTCGCCCGGCCATTGCGCGGGCATCGCTCGGTACACAACTGGCGCAACACCGGCATGATCTGGGCGTTCGAAGTGGACAGCCCGTACCGCGATTTTGCCCAGCGCTGCTTCGCGATCGCACTGGAAAAGGGATTGTTGTTGCGCCCCATCGGCAATACGTTATATTTCATGCCGCCCTACGTCATCAGCACCGAGGAAACGGGATTGCTGGTGGACCGCACGCTGGAAACCGTTGAACTATTGGTTAAATGAAGTGACTCATCGCGCATGCCACTCTCCCGCGCGGATGAGAGGGCGGGGTGGCTGGGAAATTTTGTAATTTGTTCGGGTAACGGGTCAGATGAAACATCTTATTGCCGCATTGCTGGCCACGCTATGTTTTATCCAGCAAGCCGCTGCTGTATCACTGCCCGCGACGGTGCGCGACGAGCTCAAACGCGCCAACATCCCGTTGTCCGGCATCGGCATTGTGGTGCAGGGGGCAAATGCCCGCTCGCCGCTGTTCAGCCGGAATGCAGAACAGGCGATGAATCCCGCTTCCACGATGAAGTTGCTCACCACCTTTGCCGCATTGGAGATACTGGGCCCCGCGTACCGCTGGAAGACCGAAGCCTACCTCGACGGCAAGCTGGAGAGCGGTGTGCTGCAGGGCAACCTGGTATTCAAGGGCTACGGCGATCCGAAGCTGACCGTCGAGCAATTCTGGATGTGGCTGCACGAGCTGCGCCAGCGCGGACTGCGCGAGATACGCGGCGATGTGGTGCTGGACCGCAGTTTCTTCGGGGCCATCGATCACGATCCGGGTGAATTCGATAGCGACCCGACCCGCGCTTACAACGTCGGCCCGAATGCGCTGCTGCTCAACTTCAACGCGCTGCATCTGCGCCTGATCCCCGATGCTGCGAAAACGGGCGCCACGAACACCAATGCAGTACTCGAACCCGACCTGTCCGGTTACCTGGTCAGCAATCGCATCACGACGGTCGCCCTGCGGCCCTGCTCCGGCGGCGATACCTACAAAGCCCGGCTGGAAGAGCGCAGCATCGTGCTGGAAGGCACCATTCCCATGGACTGCGGCGAGGCGGAGGATTATTTTTCCCTGCTGCCGCACGGTGATTATTTCTTTGCGGTGTTCAGCGCATTATGGAAGGAGATGGGCGGCACGCTGCAGGGCGGGCTGCGCGAGGGCAGTGCGCCGGCCGATCAAGCGGCATTTTCCACGCATCTCTCGCCGCCATTGTCGGAAGTGATACGCGACATCAACAAATTCAGCAACAACATCATGGCGCGGCAACTGTTCCTGACGCTGGGTACTGCCGTACCCGCAGGCGCGTTCGCCGGCGTAGCCGATCCCCATCGGGAGATATTGCCGGTTGAGGATGTGGTGCACATGCTTACTGCCACCGGGGTGGAATTGACATCGCCGGCGGAGGCGCCGGGGTGCGAGAGTCCCTGTGCGGTCCCGCTGCCCGCTGCAACAGCGCCACCCGCAGCCAGCATCCCGCGCAGCATTGCGGCGATGCGGCAATGGCTGGCGCGCGAACAGATGGAATTCCCCGAGCTGGTGCTGGAAAATGGCGCGGGCCTGTCGCGCAGGGAGCGCATCAGCGCGCAGCATCTTGCCGAATTGTTGCAGCACGCCGCACGCAGCCGTTACGCGGCCGAGCTGGAATCCTCGTTGCCGATACTGGGCATGGACGGGACGATGAAAAAGCGTTTCAGGGATAACGAGATCGCCGGGTATGCGCATATCAAATCGGGCATGCTGGAAGGCGTGAAATCAATCGCGGGCTATGTGAAATCCCGCAGCGACAAGCAGTGGGTCGTGGTGTTCGTCGTCAACCATCCGAATGCATCCCTGGCGCAACCCGCCCAGGACGCGCTGATCGAGTGGCTGCAAAAATGGCATTAGCTCATCGGGGCAACTCATTTATAATATAGGCGCTGTACTGTTGATTCTCCCCGGTGTGACCGGTACGATGCATGTTTGTGCATACCGCCTGATGATCAGCAGTCGTTAACACTTTAAAATCAGGGAATAAAAAATGAAGAAAATTGCTGTCGCCTTGCTGATATCTGCTTTTATTGCCGCGCCTGCTGTTGCAGCGGACGGCAAGGAAAGTGTCGGAATCAATTATGGCCTGGATCAGGATGGCGTAGTCGGGATCCAGGGAGAATTCGACATTTCTTCCAGTGTCAAAAATGCACCGGTTTCAGTCCAGGTGTTCTGGAAGAGCTATTCACAAACCTATAATCGTCCTCCTGTGGGAACGTATCAATATAGTTACTACGGTTTCGGCGTTGCGGCGATCTATGACTTTGGTTCTGTAGTCAAACAGAACAGTAAAATCAAGCCTTATGCAGGCCTTGGCTTGTATACACTGAATAATAAATTGAGCGGACCCGCCGCCCCGTTGAATGTTTCCGCAGATTCCGGCGGGTTATATGCCGTGGCCGGAGTTCGCTATGCGCTGGCACCCGAATATTCTGCCGACTTGAACTATAACAATATCGGCGGAGCGACCATCGGGTTTAACTTGAATTTCTAACCGAAGCCGCGCTTTAAATATCCCGCGCGCCAAATAAAAAACCGGATTTGTTCCGGTTTTTTATTTGGCTACATGAATGCTGAACGCTCCGCAGTCTGGCGGCCGAATTTGCGGCTTGATGATGCCGATGCTGGAGGCACGTCCCGTGCCGAAAAAGCCGGGTACAGAATAAGGTGAAGCTGGCCGTTAAGCCGGGTTCTGTCGTGGACAGTCATTCCTCTAGGCGTTTCGTTACCTGACGCTCAAGCGATCTACCCGCTGACGACGCGAGCAACGTCATAGTCAGCCTATTTGATCTTGCTCCGGATGGAGTTTACCGTGCCGTCCGTGTTACCACGCACGCGGTGGGCTCTTACCCCGCCGTTTCACCCTCGCCGTTACCTTGCGGTACTTGGGCAGTTTATTTTCTGTGGCACTGTTCATCACCTCACGGTGTCCGGTCGTTAACCGGCATCCTGCTCTATGGAGCCCGGACTTTCCTCCCCGCACTTGCGTGCGCGGCGACTGTCTGGCCAGCTTCGCGGGCAGTTTAACACGGTGTCCCTGGATTCATGGTTTGTTGAAGCTGCCGGCCGTCAGGGCTTTGCACCGGGGCAAGCCGGGCCTTGTTCACGAATGGGTTAAACTTGCGCTACTGCCGGCAGTGCAATTCAACCGATAATAAAGCATGAAACAACCACTCATCACCGGAACCCGCGCACGGCTGCGCACCTGGCTGGCAAACGGCTACGCGTTGTTCATCGTGTACGCCAGCCTGTCACCCTTTTCAGGGTGGCGTGCACAGGGTATGGATTTCACCGAGATGCTGGCCGTGCCGTTGCGGCTCACCTATACCGCATTCGATGCGACCCTCAATTTCCTGTCCTATCTGCCGTTCGGCCTGCTGGTCGGCCTGGCGTTGCGTGCGCGGTTTGGTGCTGCGGCCAGCGTGATTATCAGCCTGTTGATCGGCCTATCGCTGTCGGCGGGCATGGAGTACCTGCAAATGTATCTGCCGGCGCGCATCAGCTCGAATATGGATCTGCTGTCCAACGGCGCCGGCATGCTGACAGGGGCGCTGCTGGCGGTGAGTATCACCCCCGGGTCCTGGTTGTTTGCACGCCTGACACATTGGCGCAGCAGTCTGTTTCAGCATGGCAAGGAGATGGATTTTGGGCTGGCCCTGCTGATGCTGTGGATGTTCGGGCAGATCAACCCTTCCTTGCCGATGCTGGGCAACGTGTTCATCAGCGAAGCGGCGCGCCAGCCTTTTGTCGTGCTTCCGTCCGCCCCGTTCGATGGATGGGAGAGCATTGCCGTCACGCTGAATCTGCTGATGCTGGGCACGCTGTTGCTGACCCTGCTGCGTGCGCGGCGCAATATTGTCACCGCCCTGCTGGTGGTGTTGAGCGTGGTGGCACTGGTGAAATTCATCACAGCGGCGGTGTTGTTGAGGTCCTGGGCACTGCTATTATGGATCAACAGCGAGGCGGTGCTGGGGATGCTGCTGGGAATGTCTTTGCTGCTGGTGCTGTTGTGGCTGACGCGCGCGGCGGCCATCGGTTCGGGCGCGGCGGTGGCTCTGGGCTATTTCGTCATCGTGAATTTTGTGTTCGATGGCAACACGCCTTCTGCGGCAATGTCCGTCTATCACTGGCATTACGGGCATCTGCTCAATTACAACGGACTGGCGCAAACCATCACGCTGATCTTTCCGATATTGCTGTTGTTCCACTTGTGGCGCATCCGGAAAGTATAATTCCGCATCGTTCCATTACCGGGGGAGTCTGTTATGAGTTTTTACGACAAACATGTTTTTTTCTGTATCAACCAGCGCGGGGACGGCGAAGTTTGCTGCGGCAATCACGGCGCACAAAAGGCGCGCGACTACGTCAAGAACAAGGTCAAGGAACTCGGTATTCCCGGCCGCCAGAACAACATCCGCATCAATACCGCCGGATGCATGGATCGCTGCGATGACGGTCCGGTCATCGTGATTTATCCGGAGGGTACCTGGTATACCTACGTGGATGAAAACGATCTTGATGAGATCATCGAGGAACATCTCAGGAACGGCCGCATCGTCGAGCGCCTGAAGATCTGATGTCATCACAACGCAAAGTTGTCTTTACCGCGGCAACCGGCCAGCTTGAGGGAGTGCTGCATCTGCCCGATGCTGCACCGCAGGCCATCGCTGTGGTTGCGCACCCATTGCCGGTCATGGGCGGCACAATGGATAACAAGGTGGTCACCACACTGGCCAGAGCTTTCGTTGAATTGGGCTACGCCGCACTGCGCTTCAATTTTCGCGGCGTGGGTGGAAGTGCCGGCAGTTTTGACGGGGGCAACGGTGAAACCATGGATGCGATCGCCGCAGCCGGGTTCATGCGCGGTGAATTCCCGGGGCTGCCGCTGCTGCTGGCCGGGTTTTCATTCGGTGCCTATGTGCAGGCGCGCGCGGCAGAAGAATTGCAGCCGCAGCAGTCGGTGCTGGTCGCACCGGCGGTCGGACGATACCCCATGCCCAAAGTCGCTGCCAACACCCTGTTGATCCACGGCGATCTGGATGAGGTGGTGCCGTTGCCTGAGCTGTTGAACTGGGCCCGCACGCAGCATTTGCCGGTGATCGTGCTGGCGGGGGCAGAGCACTTCTTCCATGGGAGATTGACCCAGCTCAAGCAAATCGTGATGCAGCATTCCGGCGGAGCTACCGGATGAATGCTGTCCTGAGCGCGCGCAATCTGCGCAAATGCTACGGCGACCAGGTGGTGGTGGACGGGCTGAACCTGTCCATTCGGCGCGGCGAATGTTTCGGGTTGCTGGGGCCGAATGGCGCGGGCAAGACCACCACGCTGCGTTTGATGCTCGGTTTGATCACGCCGGACGCGGGCGAGCTGCAGTTGCTCGATCATGCCGTGCCGCAACAGGCGCGTGCCGCCAGATTGCGCGTCGGGGTCGTGCCGCAGATCGACAACCTCGATCCGGATTTCACCGTGGCGGAAAACCTGCTGGTGTATGGCCGCTACTTTGGCATGAGCGACGCGGCGATCGAGGCGCGTCTGCCGGAGTTGCTTGAATTCGCCAATCTGAGCCACAAGCGCGATGTCAAAGTGCCGACCCTGTCCGGCGGCATGAAGCGGCGCCTGACCCTGGCGCGCGCGCTGGTAAACGACCCCGATGTCATTTTTCTCGACGAGCCGACCACCGGACTCGATCCGCAGGCGCGCCATCTGATCTGGCAGCGCCTGCGCGAACTGACCGCGCGCGGCAAGACCCTGTTGCTCACCACGCACTTCATGGATGAGGCGGAGCGGCTTTGCCACCGCCTATCGGTGATGGACAACGGGCGCATCATCAGCACCGGTTCGCCGCGCGAACTCATCGAGCAGAACATCGAACCACAGGTGGTCGAGGTGTTCGGCGAACAGGCGGCGGTCTGGGCGCAAAGCCATGCGGTTCAACATGCGCAGCGTTTCGAGGTGAGCGGAGAGTCGGTGTTCTGCTATGTGACCGATGCGCAGCCGCTGTTGCGGGAATTGCAGCAGCATCCCCATCTGCGCTACCTGCACAGGCCGGCCAATCTGGAGGATGTGTTTTTGAAACTGACGGGTCGCGAGATGCGTGAGTAATAGCAGAATGAAAACGAATATCTACTCCCCGCCGCAATTCAGCCGCCGTTTCATTCCGATCTGGCGGCGCAACTTCATGGTGTGGAAAAAAATGGCCGGCTCGTCGATCCTCGGCCATCTCGCCGATCCGGTGATCTACATGCTGGGCCTGGGTTATGGCCTGGGCGGGATATTGCCGGAGATCAGCGGCATGTCCTACATCGCATTTTTGGCTGGCGGAACGGTGTGCTACAGCACCATGAACAGCGCCAGCTTTGAGGCGTTGTATTCCGGTTTCGCGCGCATGCACGAGCAGCGCACCTGGGATGCGATACTCAACACCCCCGTCATGCTGGATGACATCGTGTTCTCGGAAGTTGTCTGGGCGGCGAGCAAAAGCCTGCTGTCCGGATTGGCGGTGCTTATGGTTATCTGGCTGCTGGGACTGTCGCACTCGCTGTTATCGTTATGGATCATTCCTCTTGCATTTCTGGTGGGGCTTTGCTTCGCGGCGCTGGGACTGATCGTCACCGCGCTCGCGCCAAGCTATGACTATTTCATGTACTACTTCACCCTGGCCATCACCCCGATGGTGCTATTATGCGGCGTATTTTTTCCGGTCGACCAGTTGCCGCCGATGCTGCAAACGGTGTCATCCATCCTGCCGCTGACACATGCGATCAATCTGGCGCGACCGCTGTTAACAAACATGGTTCCGGCGAATTTAATGTTGCATATCGCGGTATTGCTGGGTTACACATTGTTTGGTTTTTATGTGTCGCTTGTGCTATTCCGGCGGCGGTTGTCTCAATAGAAAAAAGCTGGCGCAGGCGGGTGGTGAGCATAGCGAACCCCGGCCAAACTCCGGGGTTCGTGCCTCACCGCCGGCCTGCGCTTTGCCGGTTGTCCTAATGGGGAATAGCTATGTTATGGGTTAAGGCATTTCATATAATTTTCGTGGTGAGCTGGTTTGCCGGCCTGTTTTACCTGCCGCGCATCTTTGTCAATCACGCCATGGCGACCGAGCCTGCCGAGATCGCGCGGCTCAAGCTGATGGAGCGCAAACTGTACCGCTTCGTCACCCCGATCGCATGGCTGGCTATCGGTTTCGGGCTTTGGTTATGGCTGGGTTACGGTATAGGCGGTGGCTGGATGAACGCCAAATTTTTGCTGGTATTGGTATTGGTCGCCTATCACTACTACTGCGGCAAGCTGGTCGGGCAGTTCGCCG
Organism: Gallionella sp.; assembly: GCA_041741275.1. Classification (GTDB taxonomy): domain Bacteria; phylum Pseudomonadota; class Gammaproteobacteria; order Burkholderiales; family Gallionellaceae; genus Gallionella. The sequence goes on along the minus strand of JBGSKJ010000066.1, from coordinate 9,253 downwards.
CCGACCGGAACGCGCGCGGCCATGTGTTCTATCGCTGGTTCAATGAGATCCCGGTACTCGTTCTGATGGCTATTGTCATACTCGTCACCGTAAAACCTTTTTAATCCTATGCCTGATTTTTTCGCCCCCTGCCCGCGCGGCCTGGAAGCCGTACTAAAAAATGATCTGGAAACACTCGGCGCGCAAAACGTAAGCAGCACCGAGGGCGGTGTCCATTTCTCCGCAGACTGGACGCTGTGCTACCGCGCCAACCTGGAAAGCCGCATCGCCAGCCGTATCCTGTGGCGGGTCAAGGCAACCCAGTACCGCACCGAGCAGGATATCTATCAGGCGGTATTCGATCTGCAATGGCAGCACTGGTTCGATGTCACCCACACCATCCGCGTTAACACCACGGCGATCCGCTGCCCGCTGAAAAGTCTGGAATTCATCACGCTCAAGGTCAAGGATGCCGTGTGCGACCGTTTCCGCGCGCACTGCAACGAACGCCCCAGCGTGGACACCCTGGAACCGGACGTGCGCATCCATGTGTTCATCGAGGAGAACAGGCTGATGCTGTATCTGGACACATCGGGCGACGCGCTGTTCAAGCGCGGCGTCCGCCAGCACACCAACATCGCGCCGCTGCGCGAAAATCTCGCTGCCGGAATCTTGCGCCTGATGAAGTGGCAGCCCGGCACTCCGCTGCTCGACCCGATGTGCGGCAGCGGCACGTTTTTGATCGAGGCGGCGCAGATGTCGCTCAACATCCAGCCCGGTATCGCACGCCGCTTTGCATTCGAGAAGCTGAAGAATTTCGATGCTGCAATATGGAATACGATGCGTGATCAGGCGATCGCCGCAGAGCTTCCGGTCAAGCCGCTGGAGCTGTATGGCAGCGACCTGTATGGCGACGCACTGAAGACCGCGTGGCGCAACCTGGATGAGGCAGGGCTGTCCGAATGCGTGGAACTGAAGCAGGCCAATATTCTGGAGATATCGGCGCCCGCGCAGCAGGGCATGCTGGTGGCGAACCTGCCCTACGGTGAACGCATGGGCGAACTGGACGAACTGGCCGAGCTTTACCCCAAACTGGGCGACGCCCTGAAAAAGAAATTCGGCGGCTGGACGGCGTATCTGTTCACCGCCGACAAGGCCATCCTGAAACTGATGCGACTGTCCCCATCCAGGCGCATCCCGTTATTCAACGGCGCGATCGAATGCCGCTTGCTCGAATACAAGATCGTGGCGGGCAGCAATCGAGCGAAGTGAGATGATGCGGACGGCCCAGGAGTGCCGGAAGAGATTGCCAGCCATACCGCCGCACTGATCAATTCTCGATATTTCCTTGCGACTGTTTATGCCGGTCCGCGTGCGCAAATACTCCCGGTTTATTTATCCAAAACCAGCAATAATCCGGACACCTTTCGGGCTGCCCAATATATTTTGGTGCTTTGTGCGGTAACGCACGGAGGCGAAGGGGTGAAAAGCACAGACTGCATTCCTGATGCCGTGAAGGGATATCGAATTTTAATTTGGGGAGTTTCATCAGGTCGCCCTGATACTTAAGGAGGTCATCATGATCGAACTGTTGCTGGTCATCATTCTCATTATCATCGTACTCAGGTTGGTGTAACGTACGGCGACTAAGGGTTGTACCGTAGTGCAGGTTTCACTGCTGATGCCGTGAAGGGAATCGAATTTTAACCCGGCGACTTTCATCAGGTCGCCCCAATTTTAAGGAGGTCATCATGATTTATCTTTTGGTAGTTATCATTCTCGTGATAGTAATTTTAAAATTGTTGTAGCGCGCACTAGAATCCCGTGAAGTTGGTTTACCAACCATGCGGGGAATTTCTGAATTGTGACGGGGTTTGCCGTTGGCCGGTACTCGCCGGCTACCCATCAGGATCAACGGCAACAACTTTTTCATCAGGCTTTGCAGCCTGATTCTGTTACGCTTTAGTTTCATTCAAAGATACACAGATAGAGCGATAACTTATGCAGCTCGAAATCCGGAATCTTGCAAAGCTTTATGATCAAAAAAGGGGGCTTGCGCCAACCAGCTTTGAAGTATCCAAAGGCGAGTTGATCGCAATCGTCGGTCATAACGGCGCCGGCAAATCCACACTCCTGAAAATGCTGGCAAACTGGATCGTTCCGGACGGCGGTACCGTTATGATAGACGGGATAGACCTGAAGAGCAGGGCGGCTGTTGTCAGGAAAGTGGGTTTTATTCCGGAAGTACCCAATCTTTTCGACTTCTTTTCCGTTGAATACAATCTCAAACTCTTCGCTGCGCTCACCCGGACCCCCCTGCTGCGGGTGGAAGAGATCCTGGACGAGTTCAATCTGCTGCCGTTTCGAAAAAACAAGGTGCAGGCGCTGTCAAAAGGCTTGAAGCAAAGGGTGAACATCGGGCGCGCACTGTTGGCGGATCCTCCGGTGCTCATTCTGGATGAGCCGACATCGGGCCTGGACTTCGAGATGACACGGGAGATTTACCGGCTGTTGAACGCTATGCATGACGCCGGGAAAACGATACTTTTTACTTCCCATCGGCCCGAGGAGATAAGGAACCTCGCGACGCGCATCATGGTGTTGCACCAGGGCAGCCTGATCTTCGACGGATCTCCCGGGGAATATTTCCGATCCGAAATCCATGAAAAGCTGTACGCGTGATGATGAGAAATATTCTTGTACTCGCATTCAACGACCTGGCCATCGCACTCAAGAACAAGACATTCTTTCTGGTCCTGTTTATTCCGCTGTTCGTATTTGTTTCCTTGAATCTGGTAGACAGTGCCGACTCTGACTCAAGCAAAGTCAAGATCGGTCTGATTCAGCACGACGCTTATGCGCCCGAGATCATCCGGAGCGTCAATGCAGCCGAAAAACTCGTTGCAGTGACATGGGTCCAAGACGAGAAGGAGAGCGTGCGTCTATTGAAGGAACACAAGTTAGACGGGGTTCTGACAGGAAATGAAAAAGCACCCGGCAGCCTTGCACTGCTGGTCTTGAAAAAAATTCTCTCCATACCATCGCGATCGTGCAGAATTTCTCTGCGTTGCAGAAGGCGGCGGAAGGAAGCGGCCCGGACTGGATCACCGACATCCAATCACTGCACCAGGGCGGCATTCAAAGAGAGACTTTGCCTACCTGGATACTGATGCTGGTCCTGCTCATCGGTTTCATCATTCTTCCGACGCAAGTTGCCGAGGAAAAAGAAAAAAAACTGCTGCTTGCTCTTCTCCAGACCCCCATACACGAGGTTCAATGGCTGATTGCCAAATTGATCCTGGGAATGGTCCTGATCATCACTGCCGTATTGTTTCTTCATCTGCTGGGAAAATTCGGCACGGTACATCTTTTTGACTATATTGTTTTTATCGCCGTGGGCAGTTTTTGTTTCAGCGCCTACGGGATTTTCCTGGGGTTTCTCTGCCGCAATCAGGCCAGCGCCAGGACACTGGGCGTTATCTTTTATTTGCCGCACCTGCTTCCTTCCGCGATGTCAGATGTTTCGCAAAAATTGACCGCCGTCGCACCATTGCTGCCGTCCTACCAATTGTATAAGCCAATTCAATCAATACTGCTGGAAGACGGCAGGATGGCGGACATGACTTTTGATTGGGTCTATTTATTTCTGTTGGGATCGTTGATGTTTTATCTTTCCTACTTGTTGATGAAAAGACGCTGGCTGATGTGATTCCCGGCCGGCTATGGGCGCGTTTCGTCACCGTCCCGCTCTTCGCGAGTGTCCGCTGCCGGGCAGCGTAATAACGGAGTTGTCTGGCAACTGTGTGCCAAATGCGGCCTTGGCGATAAGCCCTCCAAAGCGGTCACTCCCGGGCAATGTCTGGACCCACCGCAACAGCGTGCGGATTTCGCATAAAGCGGCCGATACGCCAGAAATGCCGCCGCACCCAAAGCTAGCTGACCGTGGTATTGTTATCCTGCCGGTGTCGGTCTGATTTGCGTCGCGCAATGTTCGGTTGGAGGAGCAATGAGCATAAAGATTCGCAGCACAGAACTATCTTCCGCGGAAGCGTCGTTCTTGAAATGGCAGTACGGTTTTGACGAAGAGGATGAGCCGTTTGAGCGGGCGTTGTGGCAGGCCATCATGCGAGCCTGGGTGGCCGATAACGCCTCGGGAGCAGGTATACGCTACCTCGAACGCCTCGGCTGCCGCGGTGCTTTCCCCGAGGAAGTAGCGTTGTACGTGCGATTCAAGTCCGAAGACAGCGACGAAGTCTGGAACGGATTGATCCGCCGTGCCGGCCTGTCTGATCGCCGCACCGCCAAAGTCGATACGGCGACCGATCGCCGTCGTGCCGAACGTGCTTTGGGTCGGCCTGGGAGGACTGCTCAGTAGCTACAAGGGGAATATCAGTAAGGGCGTTGTGACCATCCGGTTGTCACCATTTGATACATCATCGGCACGAAACATCCGGCTAGGTGATCTTCATGTTTTGCGTGCCGCTCATGACGTCCCTGTCCAGGGAGTTCTTGCTCTCCAGCTTGATGCGCAGGCGCAGGTCGTTCACCGAGTCGGCATTCTTCAGCGCTTCCTCATAGGAGATCTTGTCTTCCTCGAATAATTTGAACAGCGCGCCGTCAAAAGTTTCCATGCCCAGTTCGCGCGACTGGGCCATCACGCCCTTGATCGAATTGACCTCGCCCTTGAAGATCAGGTCGGCGATCAGCGGTGAGTTGAGCATGATTTCTATGGCGGCGGCACGGCCATCGCTATTCTTTCTCGGGATCAGGCGTTGCGAAATAAACGCCTTGATGTTCAGCGACAGGTCCATCAGCAACTGTGTGCGGCGTTCATCCGGGAAGAAGTTGATGATCCGGTCCAGCGCCTGGTTGGCACTGTTGGCGTGCAGCGTGGCCAGGCACAAGTGTCCGGTTTCGGCAAAGGCAACCGCATATTCCATGGTTTCACGGTCACGGATCTCGCCGATCAAGATCACATCGGGCGCTTGGCGCAGGGTGTTCTTCAGCGCGTTCTGCCATGACTCGGTATCCACGCCGACCTCGCGGTGCGTGATGAGACAATTGATGTGTTCGTGCACATACTCCACCGGGTCCTCGATGGTGATGATATGCCCGTAGCTGTTCTTGTTGCGGTGACCGATCATCCCGGCCAGCGTGGTGGACTTGCCGGAACCGGTTCCGCCGACCACGATCACCAGGCCGCGCTTGGTCATCACGATATCCTTGAGTATTTCCGGCATACCCAGCTCGTCGAGATCGGGAATCTTGGTGGTGATGGTGCGCAGCACCATGCCGACGCGCTGCTGCTGCATGAACACATTGACGCGGAATCGCCCGATGCCGTGCGGGCTGATCGCGAAGTTGCACTCGTGGGTGGATTCAAATTCGGATGCCTGGCGGTCGTTCATGATGCTGCGTGCCAGCTCCTGGGTGTGGGCGGAAGTGAGGGTCTGGGAAGAAACCGGGGTGATTTTGCCGTCCACCTTGAAAGCCGGCGGGAAGCCGGTGGTGATGAACAGGTCCGAAGCATTTTTGCTGAGCATGCCGCGCAGCAAGTTGTGTATCAGGTCTGTGGCCTGGTCTCTTTCCATGATAAAACTCCTAAATATAGCCGGTAGTATGCGGCTCGCGGCTGGCCGCTTTGCCGCCACCGCTGCCGGCTGCCAACTATTAACCGGGGAACATTTCCTTGTTCGAAGCCTTGCTGCGTGCCTCCGCAGGGGTGATGGTATTGGCCTTGACCAGGTTGGTCAGGCATTGGTCAAGGGTTTGCATCCCGACGTTCTGACCGGTCTGGATGGCAGAATACATTTGCGGCACTTTGGCTTCACGGATCAGATTGCGGATGGCCGGGGTGCAGATCATGATCTCATGCGCCGCCACCCGGCCGGTGCCATCCTTGGTCTTGAGCAGCGCCTGCGAGATCACCGCGCGCAGCGATTCGGACAGCATCGCGCGCACCATCTCCTTTTCGTCGGCGGGGAACACGTCGATGATACGGTCGATGGTCTTTGCCGCCGAACTGGTGTGCAGCGTGCCGAACACCAGGTGACCGGTTTCCGCGGCAGTCATCGCCAGGCGGATGGTTTCCAGGTCGCGCATTTCGCCGACCAGGATCACGTCGGGATCTTCGCGCAGGGCGCTGCGCAGGGCGTTCTGGAAAGACAGGGTGTGCGGGCCGACTTCGCGCTGGTTGATCAGGCATTTCTTGCTCTCGTGCACGAATTCGATCGGGTCTTCCACTGTCAGGATGTGGCCCATCTCGTGCTCATTGCGGTGGTTGACCATCGCTGCCAGTGTGGTGGATTTGCCCGAGCCGGTCGGTCCGGTCACCAGCACCATGCCGCGCGGGAAATCGGAAATGGACTCGAAGATCTTCGGGGCCTTCAGTTCTTCCAGCGACAATATCTTGGACGGGATGGTGCGCATCACGGCGCCCGCACCGCGGTTGTGGACGAAAGCATTGACGCGGAAGCGGGCCAGTCCGGGAACCTCAAAGGAGAAGTCGATCTCCTTGTTCTCCTCATAGAATTTGCGCTGCCCGTCGTTCATGATGTCATACACCAGCGCATGCACTTCCTTGTGTTCCATCGCCGGCAGATTGATCCTGCGGATGTCGCCATTCACCCGGATCATCGGCGGCAGACCGGAGGAAAGGTGCAAGTCGGATGCCTTGTTTTTGACGCTAAAGGCAAGCAGTTCGGTGATATCCATTATAATCGTCCCGGATTGATGAGGCGGTCCTGTACAGAATCAGGGGCCGCGCGAATTAGGAAGCAAGTACGCACGGGATTATGACAACAATCGCTTCCAACTTGCAAGCTGTGCGCGACGCGATAGCGGCTGCCGCCGCCGGGGCCGGTCGTCACCCGGACGAAGTCAGTTTGCTGGCGGTCAGCAAGACCTTCCCGCCCGATGCGTTACGCGAGGCCTATCGGGCCGGGCAGACCCGCTTCGCCGAGAGCTATGTGCAGGAAGCCATGGACAAGATCGCCGCGCTGCACGGGTTGGCCATTGAGTGGCATTACATCGGGCCGATCCAGAGCAACAAGACGCGCCCCATCGCTGAGAATTTCTCCTGGGTGCACAGCGTGGACAGATTGAAGGTCGCCGAGCGCCTGTCCGGACAGCGTCCCGCGTATTTGCCGCCGTTGCATGTGTGCCTGCAGGTCAACATCAGCGGAGAGTCGAGCAAGAGCGGTGTGCTGCCACGAGAGGTGGACGCGCTGGCCCGTGACATCGCGAGACTGCCCAACCTGAAGTTGCGCGGGCTGATGGCGGTTCCCGCGCCCGTTGCTGATTTAGCCGCGCAGCGGGCGCCGTTCGCGCAATTGCGGGCTTTGCGCGATCGGCTGAATCAGCAGGGTTTGCAACTGGATACGCTGTCGATGGGCATGTCGCATGATTTTCCCGCCGCGATTGCAGAGGGATCAACTATGGTGCGCATCGGCACCGCGATTTTTGGGAAGCGGATATATCAACCCGACACAACTTGACCACGGAATACACGGAAGAAGAACCATGCATCAAATGCAGTTTGCCTTGTCGTCTTTTTCCGTGTATTCCGTGGTAAGGATTTGTTTTTTTAGATGAACGGAATGACTATGAATATTTGTTTCATCGGCGGCGGCAACATGGCTACCGCACTCATCGGCGGCTTGCTCTGGCGCGACTTCACTGCGGCACAAATCAACGTGGTGGAGATCGATGCCGACAATTGCGCCAGGCTGCAACAGACATTCGGCGTGCATGCCACGGCAGAACTGGCGGCGGGCGTGGCGGACAGCGACATCATCATCTTCGCGGTCAAGCCACAGCAATTGCGTGCTGTGGCGCAACAGCTTGCGACCCTGCTCAAAGGCCAGTTGCTGATCTCCATCGCGGCAGGCATCCGTGCCGTTGACCTGGCACGCTGGCTGGGTACGCAGAACGTGGTGCGCGCGATGCCCAATACCCCGGCGTTGATTCGGAGCGGCATGACCGGTTTGTACGCCTTGCCTACAGTCGGCAAAGCGCAGCGCGAACAGGCGCAAAGCATCCTGGCGGCGGTGGGCGAGATATTATGGGTGCAGGACGAAGACATGCTGGATGCGGTCACCGCGGTATCCGGCAGCGGACCGGCCTATGTGTTCTATTTCATCGAGGCCATGCAGCAGGCAGCGCGCGAACTGGGATTCAATGCCGAAGAGGCGCGCCGGTTGAGCTTGGCGACCTTTCTGGGAGCCAGCAAATTGGCTTCCGGCAGCGACGAGGATGTCAGCGTGCTGCGTGCGCGGGTCACCTCGAAGAATGGCACCACCGAACGCGCCCTGTTAAGCATGGCATCCGATCAGGTCGCTGAACATATCGTGCAAGCTGCCCGGGCCGCACACGCGCGTTCCCGCGAAATGGGCGAAGAACTGGGGGGTGATCGCTGATGTTCAACGAAGCCCTGTTGTTCCTGCTTGATATCCTGGTGCAACCGTTCGCGGCGATATTGCTGCTGCGCTTTCATTTGCAATGGCTGCGCGCCCCGCTGCGCAATCCGGTCGGCGAATTTGTCATGGTGCTCACCGATTTTGCGGTGTTGCGCGTGCGCCGCATCGTTCCTTCCGCAATGGGTATGGATAGCGCGTCTCTGCTGCTCGCTGTGCTGGTGGAAATGCTGTACCTGACCGGGTTCGTGTGGGTGCAGGGTGTTCCGTTGCACGGCTTCCCGCTGCCGGGGTTGGTGCTGCTGACCATCGTGAAACTGTTCAAGATCAGCCTGTACCTGCTGATGGCCGCGGTGTTCCTGCAGGCGATCCTGTCCTGGGTGAATCCCTACACGCCGATCGCGCCGCTATTGACCTCCATCACCCAGCGCTTCCTGCGGCCGCTGCGCCGGTTCGTGCCGATGCTGGGCAATGTGGATCTGTCCGCGTTGCTGCTGTTCATCATCTGCCAGCTCATGGTCATCGTGCCGGTCGGCATATTGGAGGCGTTTGCAGTGAGGCTGCTCTGATCTGGCCGGGTGGTATCGCAGCGACGGGGTGCATGTACAGCGCGCCGCAAAGCTGTGGCGGTCAGCGGTACCACGGTCGATTCGGAAAGTTTAGGGCTTATCCGTGATGGCGAGCAATAAAAAAGGCCGGCGCAAGCCGGCCTTTTTTCATTGGTGCGCCCGGCAGGGCGCACTTACTTGGAGGTGAAAGTCCTCTACTCGCCCTGCAAGGGGAAGAGTTAGCTGAACGGCAAGGGTGTCGCGGGCGACTGCGAATCTGGAGGAAGCCGAAGGCAAAGCGCTGGCCTGACG